>JABUTZ010000010.1:0-5142 GCA_021443415.1 Bacteroidaceae bacterium
ACGACAAAACGCCCCAAATCGGGGCGTTTTGTATAGTGGACAGAATGGGCGATTCTTTATTCATATTCCTGGACTGGACGTGCTGTTGCCTGTTGGCATCTCGTTCTACATCTTCCAGGCCTTGGGTTATTCGATTGATGTCTATCGTGGCAACGTCGAGGCTGAGCGCAACTTCCTGACCTACGCCCTTTTCGTGTCGTTCTTCCCGCAGTTGGTGGCGGGCCCCATCGAGCGCAGCACCAACCTCTTGCGGCAGTTCAAGGAAGACCGCGAGTTCAACTACGACTTTGCCATCTCGGGCTTCAAGCTGATGCTGTGGGGCTACCTGCTCAAGCTCTGCCTCGCCGACCGCGCCGCCATCTATGCCGACACGGTGTTCAACAGCCTCGCCAGCCACGACGGCTATAGCACCCTGGTGGCCTCGGTTATGTTTACCCTGCAGATTTACGGTGACTTTGCAGGCTACACATTCATCGCCATCGGTTGTGCGCGCATCATGGGTTTCTCGCTCATGGACAACTTCCGCCGGCCGTATTTCGCCACGTCCGTAACTGACTTCTGGCGACGCTGGCACATCTCGCTGAGCACATGGCTGCGCGACTATGTCTATTTCCCTCTCGGAGGCAGTCGCACAACAAAAGCGAAGACCTTCCGCAACCTAATGGTCACCTTTGGCGTGAGCGGACTGTGGCACGGAGCCAACTGGACCTTTGTGGTGTGGGGACTGCTCCATGGTGCGACAATGTGCGTCGAACGCGCCCTCGGACTCCACCGCAGGGAATGGCATTCCTCGGGCAGGCTTTTGCACATCGTCATCACACTCTTCATCGTGAACCTCGCTTGGGTGCTGTTCCGCGCCAACAACTTCGACGATGCAGTCACTGCCATCGGACAGATGTTCAGCCCAGGAGATTTTACCTTGACGCAAGGCAAATTCGCTCTCACCATGGTGGGTATCACAATGTTGATTGTATTCGCGAAAGAATGTATCGAGGAATTCTTTCCTCAATTGCTTATGCGCTGGAAATCCTCACTTTGTAGCGACTATGTATGGCCTATATTCCTGCTTGTCTGCATCGGTCTTCTCGGTGTATTCGACGGAGGACAGTTCATCTATTTCCAATTCTAACCTGCCATGAAAAGATTTATCCTACATATCGTCACGGTGCTGCTCATCGCAGCTACAATCCTGCTGGGCTTCACATGGTACACTGCCTCAAGTATCAAACGGGTTGATTATACCTTGCCTGACACCGTCCATATTATCGCCATCGGACCATCAACGACTGGGTGCGCTCTCACTGAACAAAGTCTGCATGGGTTCAGAAATATCTCAAGAAATGGAACATCGCTTCCATATCTCATACCATGGCTTCCAAGACTTCTGGATGACAACCAACAGATAGACACCGTGCTCATCAATTTTGGGCGATTCCATGTGTTTATGGGTTCAGATCCGAAAAATCAATCACTACAGTCAATCCGCGACTTGATGTGTTTCATGTACTACGATTTTGAGGCAACTGACTGGGATGCCCTTGCAAGGAACCCAAACTTCTATGGTGCGCTACTAAACCCCAATTTTTTTGAGAGAGCATTAGTGCTCAAGGCCAGACACCTTACCGATTTTGGCTTTCGCTATAATCGTCTTGAGCGCAACTACCTCCACAAGGTAGATGCCGAAGGTGGAATCTTAAGCTATGAGAAACAGAAAGCCGAACATGGCGGCAACATATATACCAAAGAGTGGATTACGAAGAATCGTTTTGAGAAAGACTATTGGGCGAGACGAGCAGTTGCGATTTGTCGCGAGCGAAATGTTGTGCCTATCTTCTTCTTCACGCCTCTCTACCAATACGACCGCTGGGTGGAGCCGCAGGCTTTTTACGAATACATGAGCACCTTCGATGATGATATATTGATAGCCGACTACGAGGACTTCCAGTTCCCCGACGACTCCTACTATGGCGATGTCCATCATCTCAACTACCACGGTGCCGAGTACTTCACCTCCCACCTTGCCCGCAACGGCATTGATGCCAAACCACTCCGCCAGTGGCTACACGACAAAGGATTCAAATAGTTTTTTTCTCAATAAATCCTTATAGTGCCTTTACACTCAGGGTAGTTTACGCAGCCCCAGAACTCACGGCCTGCGTTGATGCCTTTCTTTGCTACCATACGTCTCATCTCTGCTCCACAGATGGGACAGCGAGGAGATGCGGCGTTTTGTGCCTTTTCCTTGATTGCGGACAGCCGCTCCTGCGTCATGTTCTCGGTGAAACCTCCCTCGTCCTTGAAGTCAGTGAGGCGTTTGTTGATTTGTGCCGTAAGCAACTGCTTCACTCTCTCGCACAACACAAGCATGGCTGAGGCACTGGCTATATGGTCGTCGGTTTCAATGTAAGGTGCAAAGCGATTATACTGTCTTAAAATGTGGTTGCTTGCATCCGCTAAAATATCCTGACTATATTGTGGCTCATCGAGTTGGATGAACAGGATAGCCTTGTAGCGTGCGTCGGTTGTACTCCATGCAGTATGTCCGGAACGCATTAGCCAGTTTAGATAATCACCCTCTAACTCGCTCACGGATGCACGAGCCACATCCAGGAGGCGCAATTCTGTCTCGTAGGATGTCTGGTGGCGGGAAGAACCCTCGGCTATATTCGCAGGGACGGTCCGAGCCGCCATTTCCATCTGGTCGCGTAGCCGCCCGCAGGGGTCAATCTTGTAATCGACAAAGCGACGGCAGAACGACTGAGTGCCTAACTGTAAGATATTTCCGAACACCCAGCTGTTAAGGCGCATATAGCCGTTGACGGAGTGGATGTGAATCATGATTTGCTATTTTTTTGGGGGGAGTCTTTCGAGGATTCGAATTTTCGAGAGCTCGATTTTTTCAAATTCTCGATATTTCGAGGATTCGAGATTTCGAGGATTCGAGATTTCGATGTTTCGATTGGGTCAGAGTTTTTTGGAATCGGCGAGTTAGCGGACGGTGATGTGGAAGCAGGGTTGTTTGACCTCGTGCTTGACGCAGCAGCGGTTGGCGAGGCGGAGGTCGTTGAGGACCTCGCTGAGGACGAACTTGAGGGAGTCGTTGCGAACTTCGCGGCGATGCTCGCCCGGAGGGGCTACGGTGCAGAAGTTGCGGTAGCTGATGTCGAAGGTGGTGCCGAAACGATGGCAGCTGTTCTCGCTGGCGTTGACATTGCCCTTGCGCAGGCTGCGCACATCGGCCTCGGTGCGGAGGACACTGCTCACGATAATCTTGTGGGCGGGTATCTGCTTGATGGCCAGCGAGTCGAGGAAGTTGCGCGCGATGGTCTGCAGGAGGTCGGCGGCACGAGGCACGAGATAGGGAATGCTCGTGCGCATGCGGCTGTCCATGACATAATAGGGATTGCTGCCCACGAAGACAAGTTCGTTCATGCGATGCTCCGCCTGCTCGCGGTCTTCGACGGGGCGCACGCCCCAATAGACAGCCGATGCCATCTGTACGTCCTGGAGGTCGGGGAAAGCCTCGCGATAACTGCTGACACTGTAAATCTTGTGTTTCAGGCGGTTGCCGGCAGAGTCGACGAAGACAGGAGCCTCGCCGAGAGCACCAATGGGACCCGATGGACGCGAGGTGGTGGGGAAGACAATGACGGGTTCGGCGATATCCTCCTTCGTCTCCGAATCATCAACGGCGGCGACCTCAGCCACCAAGGCGGTGTCCTCATGGGCTTCAATGGCCGTCGAATCAATGACAACCATCAGGCTGTCAGGCATAAAAGCCGTATCTTGGTTACTATCCTGAGCAATTTCCGGGAAGGCACAGCGAACAATCGCCAACAGCAGCACGATGCCTGCCGCCCCACCCTTGAATATGGACTTTTTCAGACGTCTCACGTTAGGAATTTCTGTTTGGTTGCACAAAGATACGGAAAATAATTAAGTTCTCGGTTTTAAGGTATAAGTTTTTTGCCAGATAGCGGATTTTTCGCTAAATTTGCAGAAAATTTCGACAGACACTGATGATAGAAAAGCATATAACGCTTGACGATGCCGACCCGCTGTTGTTTTACGGGCCAGGGAACAGCAATATGCAGATGATAAAAGCCCTGCACCCGAAGCTCCGTATCGTGGCTCGCGGCAATGTGTTGCGCGTGCTCGGCGAGGAGGATATGCTCGACACCTTCGAGCGCAACATCGCCGCCATCGAGGCACACTGCGTCAAGTTCAACAGCCTTTGCGAGGAGGATATCGTGAACATCGTGAAGGGTGAGAAGACGCGGGGCGAGAACACGTCGGGAGTGATATGCTACAGTGTCACGGGCAAACCCATCACCGCACGCAGCGAAAACCAGCAACGACTGGTGGCGGCTTACAACGCCAACGACATGGTGTTTGCCATCGGTCCCGCAGGTTCGGGCAAGACATACGTAAGCATCGCATTGGCTGTGCGCGCCTTGAAGAGCAAGGAGGTGCGCAAGATAATCCTCTCGCGCCCCGCCGTGGAGGCAGGCGAGAAACTCGGCTTCCTGCCCGGCGACATGAAGGACAAGATAGACCCCTACCTGCAACCTCTCTACGACGCACTGGAGGATATGATTCCCGCCGTCAAGTTGCAGGAGATGATTGACACCAAGGTGATACAGATCGCTCCCCTCGCCTTCATGCGCGGCCGCACGCTCAACGACGCTGTGGTCATCCTCGATGAGGCGCAGAACACCACGCCCGCACAGATAAAGATGTTTCTAACACGCATGGGACACAACTGCAAGATGATAATCACGGGCGACCGCACGCAGATTGACCTGCCTCACTCGCAGAGAAGCGGACTGATTGACGCTCTCGAGATTCTCAAGGACATCGAGGGGATTGCGCAGGTGGAGATGAACGAGAAAGACATTGTTAGGCATAAGTTGGTGACAAGGATTGTGAAAGCGTATGCGGAGGGAGAGAATAGAGTGTAGAGTGTAGAGAATAGAGGGATAGATTTGAGGGCGGATTGGCTGGCTGTTCGCAAACTGTCGTTTGCGACACGGAACCTACAACAACGTCTTCGGGCAAACAAATATCTGCGTGAATTTGGTTTCAAGCAACGAATAACATGAGCATCTGCGTGAATTTGGTGGCAAGCAACGAATAACATGA
>JABUTZ010000010.1:6580-34723 GCA_021443415.1 Bacteroidaceae bacterium
GGCGGACACCTGGTCATCCTCGAACTCACCGCCCCACTCCACTTCCCCATGCGCCAACTGTTCTGGATCTACAGCCACATCGTGATGCCAGTGGTCGGACGTCTCATCTCGGGCGACCGCCTCGCCTACACCTACCTGCCGGCAAGCATGCGCGCGTTCCCTCAGGGCGAGCGCATGCAGGAGATACTGACACGGCTGGGTTTCAGCGAGGTACGCTTCCGCCGCTTCACCTTCGGACTGTGCACAATGATAATCGCAGAGAAATGACTGAATACGGACTCATAGGCTACCCGCTCGGACACTCGTTCTCGCAGGCGTTCTTCCGCAGGAAGTTTGCCGACGAGGGCATCGATGCCGACTATCTCAACTTTGAGATTGCCGACATCGGTGCGCTGCGCGAGATAGTAGCCACCCACCCCAACCTGCGCGGACTCAACTGCACCATTCCGCACAAGCAGGCCGTGATGGCGCTGCTCGACGCGCTGCACCCTGACGCAGAGGCGATTGGAGCCGTCAATACCATCAAGATTGCGGACGGAAGGCTCATCGGCTACAACACCGACTGCGTGGGATTTGAGGAAAGTCTGAAGCCACTGCTCCGCACCTGCCACACGCACGCATTGGTGTTGGGTACTGGAGGAGCATCGAAAGCCATCGTGTTCGCCCTGCGCCGATTAGGCATCGAGCCGACCTACGTCAGTCGCAACCCACGCAACGGAGCGCTCGCCTACAGCGACCTCACGCAAGAGGTGATGGCAGAGAACAAGCTGATAGTCAACTGCTCACCCGTAGGCATGTACCCCAAGACAGACTGCGCACCGGAGATACCCTACCGCAGCCTGACGCGCGACCACCTATTGTACGACTTAGTGTATAACCCCGAAATCACCCGCTTCATGGCACTCGGACGCAAATGGGGCGCGACAGTAAAGAACGGACAAGAAATGCTTGAAAGGCAAGCATTGGAAAGTTACAGAATATGGACAACCAACGATATATGATGCGCGGCGTGTCAGCCGCCAAGGAAGATGTGCACAACGCCATCAAGAACATCGACAAGGGACTGTTTCCGCAGGCATTCTGCAAGATAATCCCCGACATACTGGGCGGCGACCCCGACTACTGCAACATCATGCACGCCGACGGCGCCGGCACCAAGTCGTCGCTCGCCTACATGTACTGGAAGGAGACGGGCGACCTCTCGGTCTGGAAAGGCATCGCCCAGGACGCACTGATCATGAACACCGACGACTTGCTCTGCGTGGGAGCGGTGAACAACATCCTGGTGAGCAGTACGATAGGGAGAAACAAGATGCTCGTTCCCGGCGAGGTCATCTCTGCCATTATCAACGGCACGGACGAGTTGCTCGCCGAACTGCGCGAGATGGGTATCGGCATCTATGCCACGGGCGGTGAGACAGCCGACGTGGGCGACCTCGTGCGCACCATCATCGTCGATTCGACCGTGACGTGCCGCATGCGACGCGCCGATGTCATCGACAACGCCAACATACGTCCCGGCGATGTCATCGTGGGACTGTCGAGCACCGGGCAGGCTACCTACGAGAAGACCTACAACGGAGGCATGGGCAGCAACGGACTAACCAGCGCGCGCCACGACGTGTTCGCTAAGTACTTGGCGGAGAAATATCCCGAGAGTTACGATCACGCCGTGCCCGCCGACCTTGTCTATAGCGGCGGTTGCCGCCTGACGGACATGGTGGAGGGAACGCCCGTCGATGCCGGTCATCTTGTCCTCTCGCCCACACGCACGTACGCCCCCGTCGTGAAGCGACTTTTAGACGAGATGCGTCAGCAGATACACGGCATGGTGCACTGCACAGGCGGTGCGCAGACCAAGGTGCTGCACTTCGTGGGCGACAACTGCCGCGTGGTCAAGGACAACATGTTCCCCATCCCTCCCCTCTTCCGCCTCATCCAGCAGCAGAGCGGAACGGACTGGGCGGAGATGTACAAGGTGTTCAACATGGGACACCGCCTCGAAGTCTATCTCGCTCCCGAGGACGCAGAGCGCGTCATTGCCATCTCGAAGAGTTTCAACATCGACGCACAGATAGTCGGGCGCATCGAGGAGGGCAGGAAGAGTCTGACCATTAAGAGTGAATTTGGTACGTTTGAGTATTGAGGTTTAAATAATGTCCGACAACAGTTATAGGCATATCCTTAAGTACACGAGCATCTTTGGCAGTGTGCAGGGACTGAGCATAGCCGTGGGCCTGGTGCGCAACAAGGCTGTGGCACTGCTGTTGGGGCCAAACGGCATGGGAGTGTGCGCCCTGTTCAACTCGACCATCGCACTGATGACCGAGGCGACCAATCTCGGTCTGCCGACGAGTGCCGTGCGCAGTGTCTCGGACGCATTCGAGAACGGCAGCACCGCCGCCCTCGAGCGACACATTGCGGCAGTGAGGGCATGGACGGTGTGTGCCGCCCTGCTCGGCTTTGTGGCATGCGTGCTGTTGGGACCGCTGTTCAGCGAGGTGTCGTTCAGTTACGGCAACCACACGCTCAACTACATCATGCTGGCACCCGCCGTGTCGCTGGGCATCATCACAGCCAGCGAAACGGCGATACTGAAAGGCACGCGCTGCCTGCGCACCCTCGTGTGGACACAGGTGGCAATCATGGTGTCGTCGCTCGTGATAGCCATACCCATCTACTGGATGATAGGCAACCGCGGCATCATGCCCGTCATACTGCTCTCGGCACTCGCCCAGACGGTCATCACGCTGTGGTTCAGCATGCGCCAATATCCGTTGCGTCTTAGCGGTTTCACCACCCTCTTGCGCGAGGGTCGGCCCATGCTCGCCCTCGGTCTGGCGTTCGTCCTCACGGGCATCACGGGCAAGGGAGCCGAGGTGTTCATGCGCTATTTCCTCAGCAACAGCGAAGGCGGAGACACGGTCGTGGGACTGTTCAACGCCGGCTATATGATTGCTGTCACCTACGCAGGCATGATATTCACGGCGATGGAGACCGACTACTACCCTCGCCTGTCGGGTTGCGGAGGCGACCTTGCCCACCTCAACAACCTGGTAAACAAGCAGGTGGAGATCACCACCCTGCTCATCGCGCCCATGCTGCTCGTACTCATGATCGCGCAACCCATCGTCATCCCCCTGCTGTTCAGCGGAGCGTTTGTCGCCATCGTACCCATGTCGCAGGTCTGCCTGCTCGCCATGTACGCCAAGGCGGTGACCCTGCCTGCCGCCTACATCACGCTCGCCATGGCCAACTGGCGTGCCTTCGTCACCCTCGAGGCACTCTTCTCGCTCTTCCTCTGCATCGCCATGCCCTTCTGCTACAACCATTGGGGACTGCTTGGCACGGGCATCGCCATCGCCGCGACGCAGTGTTTCGACACCGTCATCGTGTGGTCGTACGCCGCCTACCGCTACCGTTGCCGCATGTCGCTCAACAGCATACGCCACCTCGTGGTACAAGTGGGACTGGCGGCAGCCACCTACATACTTATCCGCAACGATGTGGAGATGGTTTGGCACGTCGTAGTCAGCCTGCTGCTCATCGCCCTGTCGTCGGGCTACAGCATCGTCAGCCTGATGCATCGCACACACAAACAGGACAGCTGATATGGTATCCATTCTCGTCGCCGCATATAACGCCACCGACTACCTCGACGCCTGCCTGCGCTCCATCCAGGCACAGACGATGGCGGACTTCGAGGTGCTGTGCGTGGACGACTGTTCGACTGACGGTTCGATGGACATCCTGCGCCGCTACGCCGCGAGCGACCCGCGCATCAAGGTGTTCCGGACCGAGCGAAACAGCGGTCAGGCGGTGGCGCGCAACATAGCCTTGGAGCAGGCGAAGGGCGACATCGTCACCTTTCTCGATGCCGACGACTGGTACGACGAGCATGCATTGGAGGAAATCGTGAAGACCTTTGAGCGCGACGCGGAGGCGGACGTTGTGCTCTATGACCTGAAATACGCCACCCCGCAGGCAGACGGCAGCTATGCCCTGCGGGACTACGACATGCCAGCCTTCGACCATCTCGACAACATCGAGGCGGCACGGCGAAGCATCTCGTGGGAAGGCATCCACGGCTGGTTTGCGATGCGGGCAGACCTCTACAAGCGGTTCCCCTACGACACGACCTGCAAGGCATACAGCGACGACATAACATCGACACTGCAGTTTCTGCACGCCAAGAAGGTGGTGCGGAGTGCGGCACGCTACTACTACCGCCAGAATGCCGCATCGGTGACACACAAGGCGACAGCCAGGCGTTTCGACATACTGCGCGCCAAGGAGCGGCTCGCCGTCCTGCTCCGCGAGGAGGATGTGCCGGCAGACTTCCACGAGCGCGCCGCGACACAGGTGTGGCGCTGGCTCATCGACTGCTGCATGTACGAATACATGCACGGGCACGAGTTGTCCGCCGCCGATCATGCCTACGGACTGAGCGAGATCAAGCGCGTGTGGCAGACCGTCAACCTGACGCTGGTCGATAAATCGCTTCTGCGCAAGTTCGGACACATGCACCTAAGATATTGGTGGCTCTTCCGCCTCCAGAACCGGATTTACTTCTCTCTGCGCCAGGTGCTTGGCAAGAACATCGAACAATGAACATCACCGACCTCATACGCTACGTTGCGATAGACAACGGCTGGTCGCGCTGGTACATGATGCGACCATGGCGCGACCGCCGAGAGCGTCGTGCCATCGAGCGTCGGCTCAGCGACTATGCCGAAGGCGAGGAGGAGACGGGAGTCGTCTGCTGTCTGTTCGACGGATGCAACGAGGCGGGCGGACTGGCAGACCGTCTGCGCGGCATTGTGGCCGTCTATCAGGAGTGCAAAAGGCGTGGACTGCCATTCAGGCTGTGGTTCAAGCACCCCTTCGATCTCGAACTCTTCCTCGAACCGGCCGCATACGACTGGCGCATAACAAGGCAGCAAATCTGCAGCGACAAAAAAAAGACGGAGGTCATCGTGATGCGTCCGCTGTCCGACTCACCCTTCACACTGCGCAAGCAGCAGGCATGGATGCAGAGGACCTTTGACCGCCTTGCCGGGCACACGTTCCATCAGGCGCATATCTACACCAATGCCTCGACGGCATACGGGGAGCAGTATGCTGGACTGTTCGCCGAACTGTTTCGCCCCACGCCACGTCTGCAACAGGCTCTGGAGGCAATCAGGAAGGAGATTGGGGGCAGGTACATCAGTGTGTCGATGCGCTTCCTGCAACTTTTAGGCGACTTCAAAGACGTGGTGGACGTAGGAGCTACGCTGACAGCGTCGGAGCAGGAGGCACTGATGGCGGAGTGCATCAGGCGCATCGAGCGACTGCACGAGACATATCCCGACCATCGCATACTGGTCAATTCCGACAGCCAGCGCATGTTGGCAGAGGCGCGTCGCCAGCCGTATGTCTATGCCATCGAGGGCGAGATAATCCATTTCGACCGATGCGAGGACAGGGGGGACGAATACGCAAAATTCGAGAAGACATTCCTCGACTTCCTTACCATAGCCAATGCCGAGCGAGTCTTTCTCATCAAATGCCACTCGCACATGCGCTATTCGGGTTTCCCCTACGCCGCGGCGATGATCGGTGGCAAGGAATACGAGATAATAGAATAAAAACAAATTAAATATATGAACACGATATTAGAGAAACTTGACGGACTGGAGGCACGCTTCGAAGAGGTGTCGACACTCATCACCGACCCCAATGTGATAGCCGACCAGAGCCGCTTCGTGCGCCTGACAAAGGAGTACAAGGAACTGGAAGACCTGATGAGGGCACGCAAGGAATATGTCAACCTGCTCGGCAACCTCGAGGAGAGCAAGACGCTGCTCGTGACCGAGTCGGACCCCGAGATGAAGGAGATGGCGCGCGAGGAGGTGGCTCTGTGCGAGGCGCGCATACCCGAACTCGAGGAGGAGATAAAGGTGATGCTCATACCCAAGGACCCCGAGGACGCGAAGAACGCCATCCTCGAGATACGCGGAGGTACGGGAGGCGACGAGGCGGCGCTGTTTGCCGGCGACCTGCTGCGCATGTACACCAAGTACTGCGAGACAAAGGGTTGGCGCATAGAGATTTCGAGTGCAAGCGAAGGAGCCGTGGGCGGATTCAAGGAGGTGGTCTGCTCGGTGACGGGAGCCGACGTGTATGGCACGCTGAAGTATGAGAGCGGCGTGCACCGCGTGCAGCGTGTGCCAGCCACCGAGACCCAGGGGCGTGTACACACGAGTGCCGCCACGGTGGCTGTGCTGCCCGAAGCGGAGGCCTTCGACGTGCAGATCAACGAGGGCGAGATCAAGTGGGACACCTTCCGCTCGTCGGGAGCCGGCGGCCAGAACGTGAACAAGGTGGAGTCGGGAGTGCGCGCCCGCTACAACTGGCGCAACCCCAACACGGGCGAGATGGAGGAGATACTCATCGAGTGCACGGAGACGCGCGACCAGCCCAAGAACAAGGAGCGCGCCCTCGCCCGTCTGCGCACATACATCTACGACCACGAACACCAGAAGTATGTCGACGACATCTCAAGCCGCCGCAAGAGTCTCGTCTCGACGGGCGACCGCAGCGCGAAGATACGCACCTACAACTATCCGCAGGGACGCATCACCGACCACCGCATAGGCTACACCATCTACAACCTGCCCGCCTTCATGGACGGCGACATCCAGGACTGCATCGACCACCTCATCATCGCCGAGAACGCCGAGCGCATGAAGGAAGCGGAGCTGTAAGAGACAAGCGCAAAACCAAGCAGTGGTTGCAGGCAGTCTGCCGAAAACTATTCAGCGCGACGACACCACATAACAAAAGGCGGAGACTCGAATGTGAGCCTCCGCCTTTACTATTGTGTGCGGGTATCTTCACCCTGCCCCCTTAGTTGGTGGGCAGGTGGAGATACTTGTTGCCTTCGTTGACGTTGGCGGGCGTGCCGCGGCGCTCGATGCGCTCCTTGAGCCATGCCGCACCACGATTGTCGCGTGTCGAGAAGCGGAGCAGGTCGTTGTAGCGGTGACCCTCGAAGCAGCACTCAAGAGCCAGCTCGTCGATGATCAGATCCTCGACAGCCGTCGTGAGGTTCTTCAGGTAGTCGGTGTAGACATCTGCCGAAGTCGTGTATGCGTTGAGCGGACCGGTGTACTTGCGAGCGGCGTCTGCGGGCCACTTCATGCGCATGCAATGGTCGAAGCTGTAAACGGTGTCCTCGACGATGGTGCGATAGTTGTCGTAACCGCAACCCTTGCAGTGGATACCCCAGCGAACCTTGGTGTTGGCGGGCTCGAAGGCACGCTTCTCGAAGTTCGAGTGGAGCAGGTACGAGGTGTTCTGAGCCTCCCACATGCGGTCGATGGGAATATACTCGCAGGTGGTCATCGCATTGTTCTCGGAGTTCTGGTGAGTCATCTTGGGAGCGTACGGCAGGCGAGCCTTCATGGTAGCCACGCTGTAGTAGATGGTATCGGTGTCGCTCAGACCCTTCTTCTCAACATAAGACTCGTCTTGATTGAGCAGGAACTGCATGAGCGAAAGACCATTGATGCCCCAGTCCGAACCCAGGGTCACGGTGGCGAAATGCTCCTCATCGAGACCGTACTTCTTGTAGTAGTATTCGGGGAACGGTTCGCCCTCGGGCAACTGCTCGAGGAGGGTCAGCTTGTTGTGCGTGCGTGTGATGGTAGAGTCACCTGACGGAATCTCCTCGGAGATGACCTCCTTGGCGCAGTAGAGTTGCTCGCCCTGTGAGGCAACGCGTGCCAGCGAAGACAGGCTGGGCAGATACTCGCGGTAGAGACCGTCGCGCAGGATGGCGAAGGCGTACTCGGGGAAGCCGGCGCGGTTGATAGCCTCGGCGAAGCGCAACCATACGAGCGAGCGGCGGTAGATGACGGGATAGGTGGTAGAGAATGCAAAGTTGGCCTCGCCCTTCTTCACCTTCGCGTTCTGCTTCATGATGAAGCAAGAGTCGCTGGTGGTCTTCGTACCGTCGGTCTGGGCGGGCACCTTGCCATACCAACCATAGCGTCCGTCGCCGGCAGAGTCGGGCTCAGCCAGTTCGTCGGAAGCGTTCTTCACGAACGAGTAGCGACGGGGGTCGTCCTCACGCATGCCGCTTGAGCTCTCGGGAGAGTCGTCGAACGAAATTGCGGGGTAGGACTTGCAGAGACGCTCGAAGGCGCGCGAGGCGATGAACTGACGCTTCTCGGTGATGGGAGTCAGCACCACGCTTGCCGTGGCGGCGGTGTCGGCAGACGAACCGGAGAAGCTAACCTCGGAGGTGAAGCCGAAAGCCTCGTTGACACCACGCATCACGGTGCCCCACAACTTGTTGGTGGTGCAGGGAATGACGGTGATAGCCTCCTTCTCAGCCGAACGTTTGCCGGCGTCTCCAAGGTTGAAGCAGTCGTAGCCAGTCACATTGTAGTTGAAGTCGCGGTTGGACATGTGGCCCTTGGAAACCTTGGCGCAGTTGTCATCGGCATTCTTGGGCGCAGCCGAGCTTGCTCCCTCGTTGGTAACCGAGAGGAAGGCGAAGTAGTGCCGTGCCGCCGAATCGTACTCGTTGGCATTGAGGTAGATGTCGCCCATCACGAGGTGGAGGGGGAAGAAGCAGTAGCTGCTGTGCACCATCTCCGAGTACATGTCATACTGCGGATAGGTCAGCTCGCCAGAGTCCATGCGGTCCATCAGTCCGCCGAGACGCTGGTAGATCTTCTCGGGCAGGGAGAAGCGATCGACCGTCTCGTGGTTGGGATTGGTGATGAACTCGTCGATGGAGGCAGTGCTGGTGAGCGGCTGCAGGTAGAAAGGCACGGTGCCGTAGAGCTGCACGAGCTGGAGGTAGGTCCATGCACGGATAGCCTCCACCTGAGCGTACTCACGCATCATGTACTTGCTGTTCTTGACGTTGCCATAGACAACGCGGTTGGTGTCGGCGGCTGCGATGTAGGCATTGCAGCTGTTGATGATGGCGTAGTAGTCGCGGGCGGCGAGATAGCGGTTGGAACCGTCGGTCAGGTTGGTGAACTCGGCGATGCCGCGCAGCGAGTCGCTGACCTCACCGTCATAGCCGTTGGACATGACCATATCGCCGCGCAACTCACCCAGCAGGACGTAGCGTTCGCCCACGTTCTGCAACTGCTTCAGTATGCCCCAGTACGCATACAGCGTGTCCTGGGCTGTTTCGTATGCGTGGCGGTCACTCTGCACATCGAGCATATCCTCGCAAGACGAGAACGAGAAGCCGCAGGTGAAGGCGAGAAGCAGGATGTATATAATCGATTTCTGTTTCATGGTTTGTACGTTCTTAGAAGTTGATACTCAGACCAAAATTAACACTGCGGCCACAGGGGATAAGACCTGTGTCAATGCCCTGGTAGACGGTGCTTGAGTTGGTTGACTCGGGGTCGTTGCCCATGTAGCGAGTCAGCGTCACCAGGTTGTTCGCCTCAGCCCAGATCTTCATGCCCTGGAGCCATGTGGTGTGCCAGGGGCATTCGTAGGTGAGACGCACGTTCTTCAGTTTCAGGTAGCTGCCATCCTCGATCCAGCGGTCGCTGAAGCGCTCGTTGTTCACCCACTCCTCGCTGTCGGTATAGACGGCGCGCGGGATGTCGGTCTGCTGTCCCTCCGAACGCCAGCGGTAAGCCATGTAGGCCGACTGGTTGTAGAGGTTGCTTCCCGCCTCGATCTGGCTGCGCTGGTAGTTGAACACCTGGTTGCCGAGGCTGTACTTGAACAGCACGTCGAGGCGCAGGCGGCGATAGACGAACGAAGTAGAGATGTTACCGTAGATGTCGGGGTGAGGATTGCCGATGACAACCTTGTCAGCCTCGTTGATGACACCATCGCCATTCTGGTCCACGAAGCGAACATCGCCCGCCTTGAAGTAGCGCAGGCTTGAGTTACCCGTGTCGTAGCGCAGGTTGGCTGCCTCAGCCTCGGCTGTGGTCGTGAAGATACCATTGGTGCGGTATCCGTAGAACTGACCCATAGCATAACCGACAGCATTGACGATATTGTCGGTACCATAGACAGAAGCGGTGTAACCGTTGATGGCTTCTTTGCCCATAGTCATCTTGTAGCTGCTCGGGAGCTTGGTAATCTCGTTGCGATAGTGACCGATGCTTGCACCAATCTGCCACTTGAAATTGCGGTGGTTGATGAGCACGGCGTTGGCACGGAAGTCGAAACCACGGTTGGTCATCTCACCATCGTTGGTCCAACCGCTTGCCAGACCAGTCAGGTAGTTGGGAGCCACGCGCATGAGCAGGTTGGCGGTACGATTCCAGTAGAGGTCGAGACCGACGTTGAGGCGATTCTTGATGAAGCTTGCCTCGAGACCCACGTTGTAGCGATAGGTAGTCTCCCACTGGATGTTGCTGTTGGCGATGTTCTTGAGTACGAGACCAACGGTGTTCTTGCCGAGGAGCTGGCTCTCGTAGTAAGTGCGGGCGGCATAGTGGTCCACCTCGTCGTTGCCGCTCATGTCAAAGCCGGCGGTCAGTTTCAGGTAGTCGATGCCCCACTTGTTGGTATTGAACCACTTCTCGTTGCTCATCACCCAGCCCAGCTGGATAGAGGGGAAGAGGCCCCAGCTAACGCCGAAGAGTTTCACACCCTCCTTGGTCTCCTTGCCGAAGCGGCTGCTTGACATCATGCTGAGGGCGAAGTCGGCGAAGAAGCGGTTGGCGTAGTTGTACTGGCCGCTGATGTAGGCGGTGAGGTCCATCCAGTTGTCGTTGGTACCGTCGTAGTTGATGTAGCTCATCGTAGACTTGAGCTGCGGCAGCTTGTCGTTCTCGTTGTTGTAGCCACGCACGTTGGTGTTGCTGTAAGAGAACTTGTTCAGGCGCCAGCCTGCGAAGGCGTGCACGCTGTGAGCGCCGAAGGTCTTCTTCCAATCGACGCGCAGGTCGTTGTTGATGATAGTCTCCTTTGAGAAGAGGCTCTTCATCACCGAGTGGATGTCACCCAGGTCATCCAGTGCGTAGGTGTTGGCACCGTTGCGCGGCAGGAAGTAGCGCTCGCTCGTGCGGTACATCGAGTAGTTGAAGCGGTCGCTCAGGGTCCAGTCCTTGGTGATCTCCCAGCGCGGAGAGAAGTTGATGCCCATCTGCGACATCTCAGCGTAGTTCTTGTTCTTGCCCTCGCCGTTAGAGATAATCCAGTAGGGATGGCGCAGGCTCACGTTCTCAGCAATCTCCTTGGTGAAGTGGAACGGGTTGGCCATCTTGTCGCTGGCATAGTCGGGGTCGGAGGCGTATTTGCCCGCATACTCGCCGGTGAGCGAGAGGACGCCGGTGCGCGGGTCGCGCGAGTAGGCGTACGGGCTGATGAACGGAGTCTGGATGAGACCCAGCACGTTGGGCGAACCGATGTTGTGGAGCGAGTAGTCGGCGCTCCAACCCTGGTCGAGCAGGTCGTAGCTCGTCTGGTTGTAAGAGATGTCGATGCCCGCGAACAGGGTCGAGAAGATGTTGATGTCGGTGTTGAAGCGCAGGCTCAGACGGTCGAAGTCGTTGCCGCGTGCTGTCGAGTTGGCCTTGGTGTAGCCCAGCTGGAGGGCGTACATGCCGCGCTCGTCACCACCTTCCACGTTGATCTTGTAGTTCTGTGTCCACGCGCTGCGGTAGAGCTCGTCGCTCCAGTTCGTCTCGTTGTGGAAAATCTTGTAGTAGGGATAGCTCGGGTTCTCATTGAGGAAGGCGAACTCGCCCACCAGGCCGGAGAGGTTGGACACGTTGGCAGAACCAGCGTAGCGACCGCTCGTGGCGATGAGGTCAGAGAGGTAGGTGCGGTACTGGCTGGCGTTCATCATCTTCTGGGTCGTGGGCACGAACTCCACGCCGGCGAAGATGTTGGCGTTGATCTTCGTAGCCATGCTGCGGCCGCGCTTCGTGGTGATGATGATGGCGCCGTTGGCTGCCTTGGCACCATAGAGGGCCGTAGCGTTCTTGAGCACCTGCACGCTCTCGATGGTCTCGGGGTCGATGCCGGCGAGCACATCGTGGTGGAAGCCCTCATGCAGAGAGGTGCGTCCCCACTGGGTGTCGATGATGTTGCCGTCGAGGATGACCAAGGGCTGTGTGCCGGCGTTGAGCGAGTTGATGCCATGGATGTTCATGAATGCGCCCATGCCCGGCATGTTGTTGTTGTTGATCGAGTGCACGTCACCGGCGAGGTTGTTCTGGATGTCGGTGACAACGGTCACAGCCGACGAGGTGTTGACATTGTACTTTGCCTGCGAGGTGATTGTCGTGCCGTCGGTGTAGAACGCCTTCAGCTTGTCGCTCAGCAGACGGATGTCCATTTCGACGCCGTCCTTGATGGCCTCCTGGAGGGGGGCATATTCGGGAGCGTAGACGTAGAGGGCGGCTACGAAGACGGGTACCTCAACGCTGAACGTACCATCCTCATCGGTCAGGGCCGAGTAGCGCGAGTTGCCAAGCGCCTGCACACGCACACCACCCATGGGGTTGTGGGTCGAGGCGTCGCTCACCCTACCCTTCACGGTGCGCATCTCATATACGGGTTCCTTCTTCTTGGGACGGAACTTCTTCGCCGTTGCCGTCGTGTCCGCCACGGCTTCTGCCTCCGTCTGGGCGTTAACCGCAAAGCTGACCGAAACGAGTGTCAGGCATACAGCTGTTCTGAGAACAGACTGTGAGATAAATCTCATAAAATTACTTTTCATATCTAATCATTTTTTGCGGTTAGTCCTTTTTAGCCTTCAGATAGATCATATCGATGCAGCAACGATTGATACGCTTGTTGCGCTGCGACTGCGACACCTTGTTGACCGAGATGGTCAGAGTCGGATAGCAGCGGTTGAGGTGAGCGTAGCTGCAGGGGAACTTGAAGTCCTTGAAGAGGAGCACTGTCTGCACGGTGTCGACGCAGACGGGGATGAAACCGTCCTTGTCGGCCAGCTCAGAGTTGTTGACCATCTGGCTGTAGGTGCAGTTGCCACTCTTGTCCTTGTTCAGGCCAGTCACGTCGAGGTAGTTGATGGTCGTCTTGACGAATGCCTGCTTGGCGGCGTCCTCATGGTCGCGACCTACATAGTAGCCGTAAGGCACGGTTACCATATATATATCATAGGTGGCTGAGAGGACATCCTGGTCGAGGCGGATAGAGACGGTGGGCTGGTCGGCGTTCTTGTCCGAGAGGATAACCATGTAGTTACCGCTCACCTTGCCGTACTTCTCAGTAATCGTGTCGGCAGGAATCTTACCCATTGTCGCCCACTTGCGCACGTCGGAACCCTCGTAGTTTTGATACCAAGTCGAGCTGTTCTCCACCTGTACGATGATGTCCTTGTGGATGATGGTGCGCGGGTCGAAGTTGTAGTTGTCAATCTCGTAGATGAGACCATTGCTCAGGCGCTCCTTGGGCTTGGCACCGCAGAAAATGCTCTTGCAGTCCCAGTCCCAGCCGGGCTCCCACATCGAACCGAGGAGATCCCAGTTGATGCCGAACACCTTGCCCTCAGCATCGCGCTGCACGCTGTTCTTGCGATAGGCGGGATAGTAAGGCATCGAGCGGAGGGTGTCCTTCCACTGGTTGAGATAACCGATCTGAGTGTTGACATTGTCCTTCCAAGTGTCGAAAGCGTCGATGACCTCTGTCTGCGAGCCCTGAGGACCGCGGAACTGCGAACGCATGTTATAGACGAGAGTCTTGTACATGGTCGAGCGCGCCCACATCGTGGCGAGCGAGTCGAGGTAGTAAGCGGCACGTGCATCAGCGTCAGGGGCGGTGATGATGGTAGAATCGACAGCGTAGAAGTTGCGGTCCTTGTTGCTTGTCACCGTGTTGCGGGCGGCGTTGTCCTCATAGGCGCGACCATAGTTGAAATACTTGCGGAGCATCTCTATGCCCTTGGCGTAAGCGGCATCGGTAGGAAGGAGGACGCAGTAGGTCGAGTCCTCGCAGGCGATGTCGGGGAAGCCGAGTCCCGTGAAGTTATGTCCCTGATAGACGGGGTTCTCCTTGTCGATGTTGTGGCGCCAGTACTGGTTGGTCTTGGTGAACACCGAGTCGAGGTAGGTGATGCGGCCGTCCTCGTCGGGAGCGCCCTCGATAGAGGCACCGTTGTCGAAGTAGATGCTGTCACCCGAGATGATGTGTCGTGCGAAAGCGTTCTCGCCAACCGCCATCTGCATGTACTCATGGATGTTGTAGCGGAAAGGCACGACACCCTCGAGGATGTGGAGCACGCCGTTCGTAGCCTCGATGTTGACCTCGGTCATCTTGACACCGTTGATCTCGCGCTTGCCGGAGTTGATGTTGGTCGGCTTCATGTTGAGCATGTAGTAGTTGCCATCGGTCGAGCCGGCGATCTCCATGTGATTGCGGCGGATATGGTTGGTGATGAACTGCGTCTGCACCTCCCACTCCTTGCCCTCGGCGAGCATCTTGAGCCACTGGTTCTTGTCGTATGTGCCGTCCTTGGGCGCGAAGACAGTCAGGTTGGTGTTGCTCTCGAGCAGGTTCTGGAAGGTGAAGCCGTAGGGCTTGTTAGTCTCCGACGTGCGGAAAGGTGTCTTGGAGCAGATCTCGGCGAAGTCCTTCAGGTCGCTGCGAGCCTGTATCTGCTGCCAGAGAGTCTCGGTGGCGGACCCGTTCAGTCCGTCCTTCAGTTCCGGACGCATGTCTGTGCATCCGATGCCGCACAAGAGGAGTGCGGCTATCGAAAGCATAGTGGTGAATATATTCTTTTTCATATCTGTATATGTACTAATTAAAGGTTACCAAATATCCTCCGGACTCATCGGATTGTCATAGACAGCCTTCGGAACGAGCTCGAAGTAGTCGAGGAACAGCTGTGAGTTCTCGTCCTCGAGCACGCTCTTGAAGCGCACGTAGTAGGTCTCGCCCTCCTGGAGGTCCTGGCGCAGCACGATACGGCGCATGCAGTTGCCTGCGGCTCCGTAGGTGTTGCACTTGTTGCGGATGGTCTTCGAGAGGTTGGCGACAACGTCGTCGCCGATGGCCTCGTCGGGGTTGATGACGAAGCCGGCGGGAGCCTTCATGAAGCCCTGCAGACGCATGCGCTTGTCGTTCTCGTCGTTCATCGTCTGGTCTTCCTCGGCGTAAGAGTCCTCAACCCAGCCCACGTTCGAGTCCTGGCTCGAATAGTTGGGGAAGGTGGTCACCCAGTATCTCAGGACACCGCCCATGCGCATGTCGAGAGGAATGCCGGCTGCGGGCATCGAGTTCTTGTTCGAACCGAAGTATACCTGCATCAGACCACGGTAGGGGTTCGAGCTCACGCCGACGCGAAGCTCATAGGTTGTCGAGTACGGGATGGGCGGCAGCTTGATGGTGATATCGTAGATACCAGTCACGTTGAACTCGTCACCCATGAAGTTGTTCCAACCTGAGTTGTAACCCGGGAAGTAATATACGTTAGACTCCTCGCTCCAGTCCATGTTGGAGAGGAAGTGATAGTTGCGGGTGAAGCCGTAGTCACCGATGTTCTTGTACTGACGGCGCACGTTGCAGTTGGTCAGCTCGGGGAAGAGGGCTGTCATGTCGATACGCATGCGCTCGGTGCCGAGGTTCTCGGAAACGTCGCTGCCATAGACGAGCAGTTCGTCGATGGGATAGATGATACCGTTCTTGGGAGCGGCAATCTTGGGCTCGCGCATCGTGGGGTTCTGAACGAGGATACCCTGGTTGATGAGCTGCTCGACGATCATCGGGTTGTTGCGGTTGAGCTTGGCGAAGTAGTTGAGGCGGATACCGTTTGTGCCGTTCACCACCTGGTCGCCACCCTCACTGATCTTGAGGATACGGGGCTTGCCCATCGAGGTGTAGTACTCGTTCTGCGTCAGAGTGTACTTGGCACCCTGCACCTTGAAGCTGTAGCCCGTCTCGTTGTAGTGGATGACCATGTGGTCGAAGTTCAACTTCATGGGCAGCAGGTGGTAGGTGACGAAGTAGTTGAGCCAGTTGTTCTCGTCGGTGTAGTTGTTGTCCTGCGACAGTCCGGCGGGCTGGATGGCGGCAAGCTTCTGGCGGAGAGCCTCGAGGTTGAGGTTGCCCGAGCCGTCAACGACGCCCAGGTTCTTGTACACCTCGTCGGTCTCGGCGAAGGCGGTGAAACCATACCAACGGTTCTCGAACGGCTTGATGCCCGAACCCTGAGTCTTGTGGGCAGGGGGAGCATACTTCGAGGGGTTAGAGAAGTAAAGCTCGTGGTAGGTGGCGTCCTCGTCCTTGGACAGAGTGTCCTGCAGGCCGCAGAGGCTCAGCATGTAGGCGAAGCACTTCACGCCCTCAGCCTTGCCCAGCACGTCGAGCATGTTGTCGTTGCTCGGAGCCACAACGTCGACCATCTCGTGGATGATACCGTTGTGCACCTTGATGTCGAACTTCTGGATGTGGCAGTCGGTGTTGAACACGTAGGGCGAGAGCACCTTCTTAGTCGTTCCGTCCTCGTCGACGAACTCATAGGGAGTGTCGTTCTGGTTGACGCTCAGGAAGCGGTTGTTGAGGTTGGAGTAAGACATCACCTTGGTGTCGGTCTTCTTCTCGGGAGCGAGGTCGGCGATGTATACGAACGCGCTCGAGTACTCGGACACATCGACCACGGCGTTGTAGACGATGACCTTCTTGAGCGAGTCAGCCACCTTCTTGTCTGTGATCTCATCGAGGTGCTTGAGGCCCCTGTCTATGATGCCCTTGTTGGCCACCGAGTCGAGGTAGAGGCGGATGGCGTTGTTGGTGGGAGCCAGCAGGATGAAGTTGCCGCGTGCGGAGAGAAGCTGCGACACCGACGACTTCGTGTAAGGCGACACAGGCACCTCACTCATTATCTTGGCGAACTCCGACAGATACTCCCTGTTGTTGCAGTAGTCCGTGAGAGTCTCCTCAGTCAGTGTGTAGCGGGCGGAGTCATCAATCTCCTGCGTGCACGACGCAAAGGGAAGGCCGATGACCGTGAGGCCCAACACTAATTTGAATATTTTGTTTTTCATACTATTCTACGTTTTTTAGTCTTCTACAACAAATTTACTCGCCCTCGGCCGGTGTGTTGCCACTTTCACCCTCGGCGGGAGTGTCGGGAGTCGCAGGCTCCTGCGGCTCCACTGTCTCGTCGGTTGTGGGTGTCTCGGGCGTAGGCTCTACGCCTGAGCCGTCGGGCTCAAACGATGCAGGGTCGTCGTTGTTCGAGTCGTCGTCCCAGCAGGGATTCTGGTAGAGAAGCCAGTGAGACGCCTCGCGCTCGGGATAATAGACGGGGTTATAGAACGCCCAGCGGTAGCGCAAGGTCGACACGTAGCGCTTCGAGCGCTCGATGTTCTTGTACATGCTGCCTGCCGCGAGTCCCTCGCCGAAGATCTTGCTGCGGATGGCCTCCGACTTGGCGGCGTTGTCGCCAGGGATACGCTCCATGAAGCGCACGATGTCGAACCAACGCTTCGCCTCGCCGACGAACTCGATCTGCTTCTCGTCCATGAGGATCTTGTAGAGCTTGTCGATGTTGTTCTTGGCAGTCTCCACGTCGGCCATGAAGTCGCCCACGATGGGAGAGGCGCCTGCCGCAGTCCACTGGGGAGCGTTGCGGCGACGATGCTCGGAGATGGCATAGCGGATATCGTCCAAAGAACCCGTGCCGGCGTGTGCACCGCCAAGCTTGGTGAGCAGGGCGACAGCCTCAGCCTCGGCGAAGATGAGGTCGGACTTGCGATAGACGATGAAGTTGCGGTAGCCTGTCGACTCGAACTTGAGCGTGTAGATGAGGTTCTTCTTCTCCTCAGCCGTGCCGTCCTCCTTGCGGGTGATGCCCAGTTCCTTCATATCGTAGAACTTGAACAGCTGGCTCATGTTGACCATGACCTCCTGCTCGTCGGAAGAAGAGCCCTGCTTGGTGACATAAGCCGCCGTGTTGGCGTATGTGCAGGTGTAGACGAGGCGCAGGTCGTGCGGATACTTTGTCTCGTTGCTCTTCGGGCAGCAAACCAGCAGACCCTCGTAGTTGCTCAGGTAGGGAGTGGAGAGCGTAGAGTACTGCTTGCCGAAATAGCTGTTGATGGCACCGCAAGTCTGCTCGTCGGCGAGGGTGAACGGAAGTTCGAAGATGACCTCGTCGGAAGCGCCCTTGTTGAAGAGAGCCTTGTAGGCATCGAACGTCGGGAAAGTCTCGGCGGAAGCGTTGCGGTCGAAGTTCTGCAGGAGAGTGTACTTGCCGTAGTACTCGGCGTAGTCGCTGCGCTTGTCCTGACCGTAGAAGTCCTTGTACTGACCCTTGACGGGGTCGTCCATGAGCTGACGGCCATCGACAGCGTACTTGTATGCACGGTAGTAGTACTCGTCAGCCTTGACATCTTCGCCCTTGCCCTCGTACTTGGCGCCGCGCCACAGGCACATGTCCGCAAGCAGGGCGTAGGTAAACGGCTGGGTGATGAGCGAGCGAGTCTCGCTGGCGGTGCGGTAAGAGAGGCGCACATCGTCCTTGATGGCATCCACGTCGCGGATAAGGCTGTCGAGGATGTCGGCCTGGAGCGACTGCTTGTGATAGACGATCTGAGCGTCGTTCTTGATCACCGTGTTCACGTAGGGCACGTTGCCGAAGGCGCGCACGAGGTAGAAGTAGCTCAGCGAGCGCAGGGCGATCATCTCACCGCGGATGCGGCGCCACTGGATGTCGGAGAACTGCGGGTCGCGGGCGAGCACCTTGTCGCCGTTGGCGAGCACCTGGTTGCATCGGTTGATGACCGTGTAGAACTCCGCCCAGTCGTACCATGACGAAGCGGTGTCGAGAAGTGCATTGTTGACACGGCTCAGCGTGGCGAAGTTGGTCGCCTGCTGGAAGCCCGTGAAGTTCAGGTTGTCGGAACGAAGCTCGCCCCACATGAGCAGCTTGTCGACAACCGACGATTTGGCAAGTCCGCGGTAGGCGGAGTAGCGCACACCGTTGAGGTCGTTCATGTCTTCCCAGAACGTCTCCTCGGTGAGTTTCTCCTGCGGATATAAGGTGAGCCAGTCGTTACATGAGGTCAACGCCAGCGTCGCGAGGGCGACCACTGTGGCTCTAAGTATATTTGTCTTTTTCATATCTGCACGTATTAGAAGCTGAGGTTAAGATTGACAGTAAACGACAGCGGACGCGGTGTCTTACCACCATCCGAAGCAATGCCAAAGCCTGTGGGCGCAATCTCAGGATCCACGCCTGTGTACTTCGACCATACGAAGAGGTTGTTGGCACTTGCCGACAGCTTGAGGCTGTTGACACCAATCTTCTTGAGGAGCTTGGCGTCGAAGTCGTAGGTGAGCTGCAGGTAGCTGAAGCGCAGGAAGTCGCCGTCCTCGACGTAGCGGTCGCTGGGGAGTGAGTTGTAGCCCGTTCCCATGAGAGCGCGCGGGATGGTGGTGATGTCACCGTTCTTGCGCCAGCGCCATGTGGTGGCGAAGCTCTGGTTGTTGTTGCTGTTCATGCTCTCGAGGTTCGAACGCTGCAGGTTGATGATCTGGTTGCCCACGCGGTACATGAAGTTGGCGTTGAGCGAGAAACGGTCGAAGTAGAGGCTGATACCGAAACCACCGTTCAGCTTGGGGTTCGAGTTGCCGAGATAGACAACGTCATAGCGGTCGATCTGACCGTCGTGGTTGACGTCCTCGTAGATGGCGTCACCACCCTCGAACTTATACTTGGTTCCGTCCTGGTACTGGAAGTACATCTGGAGCGGGTTGCCGTACTTGTCGGTCATCATGTTGCCCTCGGCGTCGTAGGCGATAGGACAGGTGACACCCTGAGTGCCACGCTGCTGGGCAGCCTGGTAGGTGTTGATGATGGCACCGTTCTCGTTGTAGCCCGAACCGTCGGCAGACACACCGTAGGCGTGCTGAGACTCGTAGGTGTAACCGTTGTGGGCGTAGTCATAGGTGTAGACACCCTTGTAGCGCAGGCCGAAGATAGAGCCGAGCGCCTTGCCCACCTGGACGCGCTTCATGGCGTCGTAGCCACCATTGGAGAGCGAGAGGTTCTTGTCGCCGTTGAGCGAAGAGAGCAGGAGGTCGTCCATCGAGTCGAGGCAGTTGAAGTTCTGTGCGAAGTTGGCCTTCAGCTTGATGGCGAACGAGCCCACCTTGCAGAACTTGCCAGTGTTGATGTAGAGTTCCCAACCCTTGTTGGACATCTGGCCGGCGTTGACAGCCGAGAGGGCGGCATAACCGTTGGAAGAAGGTATGCGCATGTTGTACATCACCAGGTCCTTGGTCACGTTCTTATAAAGGTCGAGGTCGAGGGTGATGAGGTCGTTGAAGAAAGCGATGTTCGAGCGCAGGTTCCATTTGTGAGTCGTCTCCCACTTGATGTTGGTGAGCGAGAGGTTCTCGGGATAGAACGTGTCGTGACCGAGGTAGGCTGAGCCCGGAGTGTACTTGTTGTACTGGCTGTCACCACCGCCGGCGGTCAGACCTGTCATACCCCAGCTGGGAGCGATAGAGAACATGCTAACCACGGGGCGCGCCCACTTCATGAACGGCTCGTCGATGACGTTCCAACGGAGTGAGACCTGGGGGAAGGTGGCGTACTTGTTGCCGGCGCCGAACTGTGTCGAACCGTCGATACGCACGCCCGTGTTGATGACGTAGCGGCTCTTGTAAGAGTAGTGGGCGTTGAAGTAGAATCCATGGCTGCGCCACTGGTTGTTAGACACATACACGCTGGTAGGCAGGGCGGCCACCGTCGGGTCGGTGATGCCGGTGGGAGCGTTCCAGAGGTTGAGGCCCTGGCTGGTGCTCGAACCTGTCTCGAGGTCGAAGCGACCGAGGACGGCGAGGAAGTGGTCCTCGTTGTCGAACTTGGGATAGAACATCAACTCGTGGCGAGTGGTGAATGCAAGTGACTTGTACTCGCTGTTGCCGAGAGTGTTGCGGGTGTTGGTGACGCTCGTACCGTTCATCGAGTAAGAGTCGTGACCGTGGTTGTAGTACCAAGGCAGGGTGCGGAGCTCGGCAGGCTCGTAGAGGTCGTTCGAGGTGTTGAAGATCTTGAGCTGCACGTCGCCGCGGTAGTTGAGCTGCGTGTGCTCGTCGTCCTTGCCGAGGAACTTGTAGTCGATGCTGAACTGGGGTGTCAGGTTGTACTGGTACTCCTTGTTCCACGCACCCATGGCGCGAGCCACGGGGTTGCCGTTCACGAACATGTCCGACAGACGCGGGTCGGTAGTAGAACCGGTCACGCCGATGGGCGAGAGCATGTTGAAGTAGTTGCCCGTCTCTCGGTAGTCGCCAGTCTCGGCGTTGTAGCCGTACTCGTAGATGCTCATGTTAGGCATCGCCTTGTAGGCACGCGCCAGAATGTCGTTGGTGTTGTTCTTGTAGTTGGTCGTGAAGGTCATCGTCACCGTGCTCTTGAAGGTGATGCGCTCGCTGACGTTGTAGTCCAAGGTGGTAGCCGTGGTCAGCTGCTGCATCTTCTGGCCGATCACCGAACCCTTCGAGGTGTTGTAACCGGCCGAGATGCGGAACGTAGCCTTCTCGCCACCACCCGAGATGTTGAGGTAGTACTGGTGCTGCTGGCCGAACTGTGTCACAGCCTTCACCCAGTCGGTGTTCTTGTTGAAGTTGTAGTAAACGTCGGGGTAAGTCATGTTGTAGTCCAACTCGGGGAACTCCTTCTCCTGACGGGTCGGGTTGAAGTATGACTCCTTGAGCATCATCGTGTAGCTGTCGCCGTCGAGCATCTTGTAGCCGTCGCGCTGCCATGTGCCGGTGAACTTGTAAGAGAAGTTCACGTGCGTGGGGCCTTGCTTACCGCGCTTGAGCTTGATCTCGATGACACCTGCCGAACCCTTCACGCCCCACTTGGCGGCGCTGGCGGCGTCCTTGAGCACGTTGATGCTCTCGATATCGTCGGTGTTCACGTTGAGGAGGGTCGAGAACATCTCCTCGTTGTCCATGTCCTCCCAGTTGACGTTGTCGCGGACGTCGTCGGGAAGCTCGAAGATGTGGTCGTCGACGACGATCAGAGGCTGGGCGTTACCATTGATGGTGGTGACACCACGGATACGCATCGTCGTACCGGCACCCAGGTTACCTGAGTTGGCCACGATGTCGAGACCGGCGATCTGACCCTGCAGGGCCTGGTCGACAGACTCGAACGCCAGACCTTCCATCTCGTCCATCGAGAACGTCTGCGAGGCACCTGTCATCTCTCGCTGGGGGATCGACAGACCACCGCTCTGCACCTTACGCTTGGCGGTCTTCACCACCTCGGTCAGCTGCTTGGAGTTCTCCTTCAGCTTGATCTTGAACACGGTGCGGTTTCCAATCACCTCCTTGAAGTCCATGAGTCCGAGGAAGCTGACGCGCAGTAAGTCCTTATCGCTCTTTATCTGCATGGTGAAGTTACCATTCATATCGGTCACAGTACCCTGGACGATACGATTGTTCTTGTCTATCTCCACCACGTTGGCACCCGGGATGACGTCGAAGTCGTCGGAGACGGTTCCCGAGATGCGTCGCTGTGCTAAGGCCGTTGTGGTCGCGCAAAGGCAGAACAGGCACAGCAACAAGTGTTTCAATATATTATTCTTCATGGTATTTATTAATAGTCGTGTGAATCTTTGTTCATCACCTTATTATATTTAATATAGGCGCGTACAGCCGCGGGGTTGTTGAAGTCGGGCATTGCGTTCTTGAACAGAAGCACATTGTCGATGAGGTGAACGACAGCGCCCGAGCTGCTACCGATGCGCGTGTGGTTGAGGTCGGTCGGAGTGGCGTCGATAATCGAAGTCTCGTTGCCTGACGCGTTCACAACCAGAATCTCACGAGCCATGATGTTGCGCAGGGGAACCTGTCCGTCAACGTCGCGCAGCACGTTGGCCTCGGTGCCTGTGGTCACAGCCATGTGGGCGTCGACGTCGAGGCCCTGGACGGTCATCTGGCCGCGGCCGCCACGCTTGACGCGCAGCTTGACGAAGTTGCCGCCGCCGTTGTTGTCCTGGTAGAAGCATGATGTGGCGTACTCCTTCGGCTCGTCCCACTTTGAGTTGTCGGCGAACACAGAGGTATCCATGAAGTGCAGGCGCATCCAGTTGAACATGTAGATAATCTTAGCCTTTATCCTATCCTTGTCGACCTGGTTCTCGATGATATACTTGTACTTGTTCTCAGGCGAGGTACCAGAGGGCGAATAGTCGGGATTATCCTTGGCGCAGGTCTTGAAGTCCTCGACCACATTATTCCAGTCGATGATGTTGCCCTCGGCGAGAGCGCGGTCGATGGCCTCGGCTGTGGGCACGAAGACTGAGTAGTTGTACTGGCTGAAGAAAGAAGTAATCTGACCGAGCGAGCAGTTCTTCGGAGCGCTGCGGAAGACAGAGTAAGAATACTTGTTCAGACGGTCGATCTCGCTGTCCTTAAGGTTGTCGTACATGCCAGCCGCCGCGATGATGTCGGTCAGGGTGAACAGCAGTTCGCCCTCGGGAGTCTCCTCCTCGGCGTCAACACACTCGCAGAGGTCGAGGAAGCGCTTGAAGGCGTCGTGCTCCTTGAGTACATCGTTAACGCTCTTGATGGCGCCGATGGCGGGTGCATTAATAATATAGGTGTCACCGTTGCCACCGGGAGTGAACTCCTGGGTCTGGTCCTTAAGCACCTTGCAGTAGGCTGTTCCGAGAGTCTCCTCGGTGGTGTCGTCTGGACTTGTCTGTCCGATGCCGGCCTGCTCGTTCTCGATCTGGAAACCACCCTGGATGTAGTTGAGGGTGCCGTCGGGGCTGAAGGTCAGCTTCAGGGCGTCGTTGTTCTTGGTGACGTAGTACTGGTCGCGGTCCTCGACAGCGAGAGTCTTCTGCTGGCTTATCAGCTCAGCCTCGTTCTGGTGCACGAGGGTGTGAGTCTGGAGGATATCCGTGAGCACACCAGCCATATCATCCATGCTGACCTTGGTCAACTGCGACGACATGTAGTTCTTGCGGCGGGCGTTGGCCACATCGTAGGTGTAGCCGAGCGGGGCAAGCGGAGTGGCGGGGTTCTGCGGATAAGAGGGGTCCTTGGTCTGGATGTTCTTCTTGTAGTAGTCCGTCTCATAGATGGCGAGCATACGGGGATACTGGGCCTTGAACGACAGCGGGTTGTAAATGTGCTGCAGAGCCACGTCGTTGGGCATGAAGAACGTGAAGCGCGAGGTCATCGCCTTCAGGTAGGCGTAGTAGTTAAGACCGTTCATGTAGCTGGTCTTGTTCGAGAGGCTTCCGTCATAGATGGCGAAGTACATCACGCGCTTGTCATCGTTGATGAACGCGGGCGAGGCAACCGAGACGTAGTCGGCGGGAGCGTACACTGACTTGGTGATGTAGATGGCACCGTTGCAGGCCAGTTCCACGTGGTCGACGTTGCAGACACCGTCGCCGAAGAGAGCCTCCTGGGCATCGTTCTTGAGGCTGGCGAACTTAGACTTCACCGAACCGTTGAATGACTTGCGCATCAGGTTGTTGACGAAGGTGGCAATCTTGTCGATAGGAATGCGGTCGATGGCACGGTAGAGAGGTTCGAGGTTGTCGACCGTGGCGGCGAGGGCGCCGTCCTTGTACTCACCGCCGTACTCTACGAGCAGTGCCTTGAGGGCGCCTTGCTGGAACGAGTTGAGGAGCGTGCCGTCCTCGGGGACGAAGATGGCGGCCATGTCGTTCTCGGCGCGCGTACCCGTACCCGTAGCGATGGTGTTCCATGCGGGGTCGAACTTAAGCTCGAAGGTAGCCTCCACCTCCTGGTAGTTGTCAAGCTGGCCGTAAGGGATGCGATACACCTTCTTGCCGCTGACGGTGGCCACGGTGACATACTTCTCGAGGAGCGAGCTGCCGCCCGTGCCGCTGATGTACCACTTTGTGTGGATCGAGTCCTTGAACTCGGGGTGCGACTGGCGGTAGTATGTGTTGTAGTCGTCGACATACACAGGCACGCTGAAGCGGTCGAGGATATGGCTGAAGATGTTGGTCATGCCGTTGGTGCGGATTACCTCCGCCATGTTGGGCAGGGGGCGAATCACCTTCTCCACCATATTTATATAACCGTTCTGGCAGGTGATGTCGGGAGTGAGCACCTTGGCATCGTAGATGAACACGTCGGTCGGGTTGCGCTTGCGACCCATGAAGAGCTCGAAGTCGTCGTCGGTGATGTTCTGCTTCGACATCTGCTCGACGGTGAAGCAGAGCAGCATGTTGTTGGTGCCGTCACCGTCGGTGAGATAGACACCCTTCTTGCCGCGGAGGGGAGCCCAGAGGTCCTTGTCATCATTGAAGAGGACGGGCAGCGAGTCGGCGGGCGTGTAGGTCACCGAATCGACTACCGAGACCAGGGTCGGACGGCGCAGGTACATGCCGCGCTCCAGTTCCGTTCCCTCCTGCGTGGAGAGCGACTCCACGGTGATGGCGTTGTTGAGCATCGTGCTCTTTGCCAAGAGCGCCTTCTGACTCGTCGACAGGTTGTCGTACGAGGTGGCGTTGTGCCATGCGTTGAGCACTGGCAGGGTTGCATTCGACTGATAGAACTTGTTGAAGGCATCGTCGTTGGCGGCGAACACGGTGCGCGAACCTGTTCGGCTCAGCACCTCCTTCATACCAAGATCGTCCATCAGACGCAGGTAATTGGTGAAATTACCATCATTCTGCAACCTTACGTAAACCGACTCGCCCAGCCAAGCGGGCTTCTCGTCGTCAAGCGTGAATTCGTCCTTACAAGCTGACATACTGGCAACTAACGCCAGTCCGGCAAGCAAACGGACACCAACACGGCCTAACTTGTACATGTGGTTTTTCATTTGGTGATAATAGAATTATGTTTTGGTTTTTAGTTATTGTTAATACTTGCTCTACGCATTTAATTAACAAATGTAGCAATTTTTTCACAAATAGTATCATAATTGATAGATGTTTGTAATGGGAATTAAGACATTTTAACATTTTTCAACTTAAACTCCCCATTATAGACGTGATGTGACAACATAAAAAGCCCGCACACGAAGCACCGAAAAGACGGCGCCGGGCGTGTGCGGACGTTGGGGGGCGGTGTACCGCTTNGGCCGCGAATGGCGGCCGCGAATGGGAGGGCGAGGGGGCCGCGAATGGCGGCCGCGAATGGGAGGGCGAGGGGGCCGCGAATGGCGGCCGCTATTGGCGGTCGCGCTTGATGGGCTTGAGTGGCGCTATTGGCGGCCGCGCTTGATGGGCGTGAGTGGTGCTATTGACGGTCGCGCATGGTAAAGAAGTGGTTGGCGACCTGGCGGCGGAGGTGGCGGCGCGTGTTGCCGCCGTAGATGCTGTGGTTGCGGTTGGTGTAGGTCAGCTCGCGGAAGTCCTTGTCGGCCTGGACGAGCGCCTCGGTGTATTCCGCCATGTTGCGGAAGTGGACGTTGTCGTCGGCCAGTCCGTGGATGAGGAGGAGGTCGCCCTGGAGATAGGGAGCACGCGACATCGGGTTGTAGTCGTAGCCCTGGGCGTTCTCCTTTGGCGTGCGCATGAAGCGCTCGGTATAGACGGTGTCGTAGTAGCGCCAGTCGGTGGGGGCGGCAATGGCGACGCCCGAGGCGAACAGTCCCCTGCCCTCGCTCATGGCGAGGAGAGTGCAGAAGCCGCCGAAGCTCCAGCCCCAGATGCCGATGCGGCTCTTGTCGACGTAGGGCAGCGAACCGAGGTAGGCGGCTGTCTCCGCCTGGTCGCGTGCCTCAAGCTTGCCGATGTTCATGTAGGTGCAACGCTCGAAAGCCGCTCCCCTACCCCCTGTGCCGCGACCATCTACGATGACGCAGACGAAACCCTGCTGGCAGAGGTAGTGCTCGAACATCGTGCCCTCCGCCATTTCGCCACCTGCCCACTTGTCGAGCACGCGCTGGCTGCCTGGGCCGCTGTACTGCGTCATCACGACGGGATAGCGCTTCGAGGGGTCGAAGTTGCGCGGCTTGACCATGATGCCGTAGAGCAGCACGTCATCGGCGGTCGTGAACGTGAAGATTTCGCGCGTGCCGAGGTTCTCGGCTTCGAGCCGCTTGACGAGAGTCTCGTTGGTGATGAGCGTCTCGAGACGCTTGCCGCTGTTGTCGCAGAGCGTGGTGACGTAGGGAGTGTTGAGGTTGGAGTAGACATGCACGAAGTAGCGGCAGCCGGTGCTGAAGACAGCCGTGTGCGTGCCACGCTCAGGCGTGATGCAGGTGACGACGCCCTTGCGGTTGACGCGGAAGATGTTCTCCTGCGTCGGGTCCTCGCCGCGCGCACCGTAGTAGATGTCGCCCGTCTTGGGGTCGGTGCCGTAGATGGTGGTGACGACGCACGCGCCGTCGGTCACCTTGCGGCGCAGCTGTCCCTCGAGGTTATACTCGTAGATATGGTTGTAGCCGTCGCGCTCGCTGCACATTATGAAGCCGTCGTCGGTGAAGAGAATCTGGCTGTAGGCATCCTCTTTGATGTACTTGTCCACCTCGTCGCGCACGGCGAGCTGGCACTCGGTGGTGGCGGGGTTGGCCATGTAGATGTCCATGCGGTCCTGATGGCGGTTGAGGGTGAACACAGCCACCTTAGAGGCATCCTTGGTGGCGAAGATGCGAGGAATGTAGCCGTCGGCGTCGAGAGGCACGCGGAGGGTGTCTGTCTTGTGCGACTTGATGTTGAAGCTCAGCGCACGCACCGTCGAGTTGCGCTCGCCGGCAACAGGGTACTTGTAGGAATAGGAACCGGGATAGGTGGCATTGTCCATGTGCTCGGGATTCAGGCCGCGATACATCGGGAAGGAGAAGAGAGGCACCTCGCTCTCGTCGTAGCGCACCCATACCAGGCGCTGGTTGTCGGCTGTGAAGACAAGACAGCGGTCGTTGGCGAACTCCTCCTCGTTGACCCAGTCGGGCGTGGCGTTCTGTATCTCGTTGAACTTGCCGTCCTTGGTCACCTGGCTCTCGGCGCCGCCGAAGAGCAGTTTCTTGAGGAAGATATTGTTGTCGCGCACGAAGGCGATCATCGAGCCGTCGGGGCTCCAGACGGGAATGCGCTGGGCGCCGCCGGTCGAGAGCGGAGCCATCTTGCGCGACGCCACTTCATATATATAATATTGTGCGGTGAACGAGTGGCGGTAGATGCCCTTCGTCTCCGTCTGCACGAGGATGCGGCTCTCGTCGGGCGA
>JABUTZ010000010.1:34800-51156 GCA_021443415.1 Bacteroidaceae bacterium
GTTTGACATCGCGCGCCGTGGCGACATCGAAGATGGTCTCCATCTCCTTGCCCGTGCGGAACGAGTAGCGCACGATGCGGCGATGGTCGGGACTGAGGCGGGCATAGCTCTCGCCGTCGTTCATGGCATGCACGCCGTAGATGCGCTCGACGTGGAAACTCTCGACGTTCTCGGCGGTGAGGTTCGCCTGCGCTGTGCCGGCGAAGGTAAAGAATAAAGAATAAAGGATAAAGAATAAAGGTAATGTTCTCATGGCGGGCGTGGATATGGTTTGAAATGGTTTGCAATGGTTGTTGGGGCGGGAACTGTCGTTCCCTGCACGGGGACCTCTGTCGCCGTGTGATGGTGGGTTGTTATTTATCTGCCGAAAGTCATGCGCTGGGCGCGGATGAGGCGGCTGTCGATGTCCTTTAGGAAACGGCTGGGGGTCTGGAAGTTGGTCTGTCCGTAGCGGCGTCGCATGCGGGCGTGGGAGAGGTAGCAGAGACTGCCGGCACGGGTCAGTGCGACGTAGAACAGGCGGCGCTCCTCCTCGAGCGACTTGGGCGAGTCGGAGGCATGTTCGCCGGGGAAGATCTCCTCCTCCATGCCCACCACGTGGACCACGGGAAACTCCAGTCCCTTGGCGGCGTGGATGGTCATGAGCGTCACCTTGTCGTCGCCCTCGGTGTCGTCCTGGTCCATGTCGGTCAGGAGCGACACCTCCTGGAGGTAGTAGCGCATCAGTGTCTCGTCGCCCGCCTCAAGTTGCGCCTCCTCGAAGGCGGTGCATGCATTGATCAGCTCCTGCACATTCTCCTGGCGGCTGATGTCGTCGGGGTCGCTGCTATGCCATAAATCCTCGTAGATGCCGCTAGTGCGGATAATCTTGCTCATCAGTTCGCTCGCCGGCACCTCCGCCTCCAAGGCTATGTACATCTTTATGAGGTCGCGAAAGGCAACGAGTTTCTTCTTCGCCCCCGCCGACACGTCGAGCATCGGGGGCATGTCGAGCAACACCTGCCAGAGTCCGCAGCCAAGAGCGCCGGCACACTCCGAGAGGCGCGTCAGCGTAGTGTTGCCGATGCCGCGCGCGGGGTAGTTGATGATGCGGCGCAGAGCCTCCTCGTCGTAGGGGTTGACCGTCACGCGGCAGTAGGCGATGACGTCCTTCACCTCCTTGCGCTGGTAGAAGGACAGTCCGCCGTAGATGCGGTAAGGGATGCGCACGCGGCGCATCGCCTCCTCGAACGTACGGCTCTGGGCGTTGGTGCGGTAGAGGATAGCCATGTCGCGATAGGCGTAGTTGCGGTGGTTGGCGGCTATCTTGCGCACCACGACATCCGCCTCCTCGAGGTCGCTGACCGTGGTGAGGACATAGATGGGTTCGCCCACATCGTTGGTGCTGAACACCTTTTTCTGATACTGCTTGCGGTTCTTGGCAATCACGCTGTTGGCGGCGTTGACGATGTTCTGCGTCGAGCGGTAGTTCTGCTCCAGTTTGAAGATGCGGAGCGAGGGGAACACCTCCTCGAGCCTGAGAATGTTCTCGATGTTCGCCCCTCGGAACGAGTATATGCTCTGGGCGTCGTCGCCCACGACGCAGAGGCGGCAATTCTCCTTTGTGAGCTGGCGTATGATGGCGTGCTGGGCGAAGTTCGTATCCTGATACTCGTCAACCAGCACATACTGGAATTTCTGCACGTAGCGCAGGCGCACCTCCTCGTTGTTCTGGAAGAGCAGGTAGGTCTGCATGAGCAAGTCGTCGAAGTCCATGGCGTTCGCCTGTCGCAGACGCTCCTGGTAGCGCTCGTAGATGGTGCCGACCGAGGTCATCCTCGCCATCTGCATCGCCTCCGCGCTCTGCCTGTCGCTGCGGAAGGCGGAGGGAGTGAGCAGGCGCTCCTTGGCGCGCGAGATGATGTTCGCCACGTCCTTGGGCGTGTACTTCTTCTCGTCGAGCTGCATCTCGCGAATGATGGTCTTTACGAGCGAGCGGCTGTCGTCCTGGTCGTATATGGTGAAGCGCTCGTTGAAGCCTATCGCCTGCGCCTCGCGACGGAGGATGCGCGCGAAGACGCTGTGGAAAGTGCCCATCACCAGTCCGCGCGACTTCTCCTCGCCCACCTGGCGCACTATGCGCTCGCGCATCTCGCGCGCCGCCTTGTTAGTGAAGGTCAGTGCCAGTATGTTCCACGGACACATGCCGTGCTCGAGCAGGAAGGCGATTTTGTAGGTCAGCACACGCGTCTTGCCCGAACCCGCTCCGGCGATGACCAGTTCGGGTCCGTCGAGGTATCGCACGGCTTCCCACTGCGCCTCGTTCAGTTCATTTCTTATCTCGTTCATTTGATGTATTGTTCCACCTCGTTGAGTTCCTTGCCCATGTTGAGGGCGTAATAGACCTTGTAGAGGAGCGGCGCCCACAGGCTCACGTCCTCACGGCGCATGCGACGGAAGTTCTCCAGCGCCTTGCGCGCCCTCTGGTAGTGGGAGCGCACCTCCTCGCGCTCCTTCCTGTAGCGTTCGGACTTGGTGTCCAATGGCATCGCCTTCGCCTGTTCCTCGGCACGGCTCACGAGCGAGGCACCCGTATAGAAATTGGCGGCTATGTTGTCGGCATTGCGTCCGAGGATGAAGTCTCCCGCCTCGATGCAGCGCGCCCATTCGCCCATCTCGTAAAGCAACTGGCAGCGCGCCTCGCGGTAGATGATCGTGTCGGGACACGCCGCCACCGCCCTGTCGGTCAGTGCCAGCGCCACCTTGCGCTCGCCCCGCCTGCGGTGATAGCCACCGAGGGCGAGGAAGAACGAGCGGTTGGCGGGAAACTGCTCCACGCCCTCGCCCAAGGTCTTCAGCCACGCCGTCGTGTCGCCCAGCGCCAGCTCCGCCTGCGACTTGTAGCCGATCATCTCCGCCACCTCGTCGCGCATGGCGATGGCGCGGGCGGCATAGTGGCGCGCCCCATGCATCCTGCCCGCCAGCAAGCCGCACTTGGCGGCCCACACAGGCAGACGGCGGTTGCTGTTGTCCACTTTCCTGTCCGCCGAGTCGGCACGGTCATAGACATCGAACATGTCGTAAGCCTCGCCGTAGCGCCCGTGCTTCATCATCCACTTGCCCCCCTGGAGGAGGTTGGCGGCGACGTCCTGGCGGCGGCGGCGGTTGTCCTTGCCGAAGGCCGAGCGCAGGCGTCCGCGCTCGTCGGGCTCTGTCTCCACGCTGTCGCAACTCATCGTGTATTGATATACGCGCAGGAGGGCGTTGAAGTAGCGCGCGGTGTCGAACTGCTGCTTGAGGTACATCTTCTCGTTCTCCACCTCGCGAATGCGGTCGGCGACCTGCGCCGCCATGTTGAATGCCCTGGCCCGTTGCGTGGGCGGAGTCTGGAGGTCGGCGGCATAGTCCGTCAGTCCCTTCTCGGCGTTCTCCAGCCCGTTCTTGCTCTTGATGGCGGACTTGGCTGTCTTGAACGGGTCGGCGGCGAACGCGTTGACGGTTATGAGGAGAGCGAATATGGCAAGAAGTCTGGTCATAGTCATGTGGTCAATTGAAAATTCTGTAAACGATGTACGCCACGTAGATGAGCATGAGCGTGAGTCCCTCCGTGCGCGAGATGCGGCGGTCGCTCGCGGCGAAGATCCAGAGGGCGACCATGCTGAAGACGAGCAGGCCGAGGTCTACCGCCGACACACTGTTGACGGTGAGGGGCGACACGAGCGAGCAGGCACCGAGGATGAAGAGGATGTTGAACACATTGCTGCCCACGACATTGCCTATCGCCATCGCCGAATGTCCCTTGCGCGCCGCCACTATGCTCGTGGCGAGTTCGGGCAGCGAGGTGCCTCCGGCGGCTATGGTCAGTCCGATGAACATCTCGCTCACACCCCACTCGCGGGCAAGGGCCGTGGCGTTGCCGACGAAGAGCTCGCCGCCGAGGACGAGGCCGGCCAGTCCGACGACTATCCAGAGGCAGGCGCCCCAGAGTGGCGTCGCGGGCATCGCCGTCTCCTCGTCGTCGCCCTTGTTGACAAACATGAGGATCATGAAGATGGCGAACGCGAGCAGGAGTATGAAGCCGTCGAGACGCGAGAGGAGGTTGTCCTGGCTGTCGGTAAGCATGGTGTCGGAGATGAAGACCACGAGCAGGAGCGTGCTGGCAAGGGCGAACGGCATGTCGCGGCGCACGGTGGGGTTGCCGATGGCTATCGGACAGGCGAGCGCCGAACAGCCCACGATGACGAGCGCGTTGAAGAGGTTGCTGCCGATAATGTTGCCCACGGAGATGTCGGAGGCGCCGGTCAGCGCACCTGTCATCGAGACGACGAACTCGGGCATCGAGGTGCCGAACGACACCACGGTCAGTCCCACCACCATCTCGCTCACACCCATACGACGCGACACGACCGAGGCACCCTCGGTCAGTCTGTCAGCCCCAAAGAGAATGAGGGCGATGCTTAGTATGAGCAGGAGGAGGTTGGGGAGCAAGGTATTTTGTTTTTTGGGGGGATTTTTGGATTTTTTCGAGATTTCGAATTGTCGAGATTTCGACGGGTTGTTATAATTTTATAACGATATCTCGATATATTGACGCACGGCGAGGATTTCGAGGATTCGAGGATTCGAGGATTCGAGGATTTCGAGGATTTCGAGGATTCGAGGATTTCGAGGATTCGAGGATTTCGATTTCTTTCAGGGACTTATTGCTTGCAGGCGGCGTAGGTGATATGGTCGCCGAAGTGGTCGCTGAGGACGAGGGTGTCGGGCGAGAGGCTGACGATGCGCATGGTGTCGGTCACCTCGGTGGTGGCTCCCTCGCCGGACATCTCACGTGTCAGCAGGATGCAGTCGCGGTGGAGATGCCAGCGCAGGTAGCGGGGAGCGGACTTGCCCACAGGCGAGGCCGTGTTGTCGGCGGCGAGGGAGAAGCCCTGTCCGTTGCTCTGCCACTGGCGGCGCAGTTCGGTCATGTTGACCATCACATCGACCGACTCGCCGTTGTCGGAGGTGAGCAGGGCGTAGAGGTTGTTGCCCGGGGTCTGGAGCGAGCCGAGAATCTCGCCGTCGCGTCCCGTGAGGTCGCTCGTGCGGTTGAGCAGGAGGGTGTCGCCGTCGAGGGTGACGAACTCGATGCAACTCATGCCCGTGCCGTCGCCCACGTAGCCGTTGACATATTGGTCGCGAGGCGCGGCGTCGCGCACCTCGATCCTGAGCGTGTCGTTGTCCTCAGCCGCCCGTTCGTTGATCACCGTGTCCCACCGGAGCAGGCATAGTCCCACGATGATGACCACGAGACACAGATAGAAAAGTTTTGATTTCATAGGAGATATTCAAATATCCAGAAGACGCCAAGGCCGGCCAGCCAGCCGATCATAACCTTGAGCGAGATGCGTCGCACCCACCAGAGCACGCTCACGTCGTCGCTCTTCATGAAGGCACAGCCGGCCGCGGTGCCGATGGGGAGGAGGCAACCGCCCACGCTGGCACTGTAGGCGACGAGGTTCCAGTAGGCTCCGTCGACCATGAACTCGCTCACGTAGCCGGCGTTCGCCGCCACGCTGTCCACGACGGGATACATCGAGATGGTGCTCATCACCAGCGCCACGTTGTCCATCACCGCCGAGAGCAGACCCATGGCGAGCGAGACAATATAGACGTTGTGGACATAGTTGTCGAGCCACCGTGCGGCGACAGCCAGCACCCCACTCTCCTGGAGCACTCCCACGGCGAGCGAGACACCGATGAAGAAGAGGATGACCTGGACGCTCTCATACTGAAGCGAGCGCGGCAGGAGACGCTGCTCGGGCATCTCGTTCTGTATGCGGCGCAGGTTGATGATCTCGTTGAACACCCAGAAGAGGGCGAGGACGCAGAGGGCGCCGAGGAAGGGGGGCAGACCCGTGAGGCGGTGGAAGGTGGGTATGAACCACAGTCCGCCGATGCCCACGATGAACATGAGCACACGCTGCCAGAGCGGGAGAGCATAGTCGTCGCCGCGGTAGGCATAGCGCCGGGTGACCAGCTCGAGCCGCTCGGGCATGCTGAAGCCAATCAGCGCGATGGGGATGGCGGCCGCCACGAGCGAGGGCACCGCCAGGGCGGCGGCGAAGGCTGTCGGAGTGACCGCATGCTTGGTCCAGAGCATGATGGTGGTGGCGTCGCCGATGACCGTGAAACCGCCTCCGCAGTTGGCGGCGATGACGATGGCGGCGCCGAGGTACATGCGCTGGGTTTGGTTCGCCACGATCTTATGCATGACGTAGAGCATCATGACCGTGGTGGTGAGGTTGTCGAGATTGGCGCTCAGCACAAAGGTGAAGAGCGAGATGCTCCACAGCAGGGCGTGGCCATTGCGCATGCGCATCCACGAGACGAGGAAGTCGAAGCAGCCGTTGGAGTTGAGCACATCGACGATGCTCATCGTGGCGAGCATGAACAGGGCGACATTGGCGATGAATGGGACATGGTTCTCGAAGCCATCGGAACCGATGACAATCCAACCCAATGCCGCCAGGAACATGGCGACAGCCGACTTGTTGACCTTAGTGAGATGCTCGGTGGCGATGAGCACGTAGCCGACAAGGAACAATATGAGCAGTATGGTTGTCATCCGTGGAGCGACAGACGGGACTCGAACCCGCGACCCTCGGCTTGGGAAGCCAATGCTCTACCGACTGAGCTACTGTCGCAATCATGCTAATGTGCGGGGCGCGCCACACGTTCGGACTGCAAATTTAGCAATAAAAAGACAAACCGCCAACCCTCGGCGGCCATTTTTTTCAAAAACACATAAAAATAATAAGGTAATCGCTCGTATGTGGGAAAAAATCACTAACTTTGACGGAGCGAAAAACACACAAATCCTAAAATCATACACATGTTCACACAACAAGACTTAGCACAGCTCGACGCCAGGGGCATCGCTGTGGCACAGGCAGAGAAACAGCTTGAGGACTTCAAGCGCGGATTTCCGTTCCTCCGACTGAAAGGGGCGGCGGCCATCGGCGCCGGCATCCAGGCCCCCGACGAGGCTGAGCAGGAGGCCGCTATCGCCGCCTGGAACGCCTACAAGGCCGAGGGCCATCGCATCACGAAGTTTGTGCCCGCCTCGGGAGCGGCAAGCCGCATGTTCAAAGCCCTGTTCGAGTATCAGGACAGCGACCACAAGGAGCCGCAGACAGCCTTCGAGAAGGAGTTCGTCGCCAACATACACAAGTTCGCCTTCTTCGCCGACCTCGACGCCGCCTGCGTGAAGAACAACGGCAAGGGCATCGATGCCCTCATCGCCGAGGGTGATGGCCGCGCTGTCGTTGCCAACCTCCTGGGAGCCAATGGTTTGAACTACGGAGCCCTGCCCAAGGGACTGCTCAAGTTCCACAGCTACGAGGACGGTGGTCGCACCCCCGTCGAGGAGCATCTCGTCGAGGCCGCTCTCTACGCATCAAGCGACGGCAAGGCAGACGTTCACTTCACCGTATCCACCGAGCACAAGGCACTGTTCGGAGCCCTCGTGGATGCCGTCAAGGGCAAGTACGAGGCTGAGAACGGCATCCGCTACGACGTGTCGTTCAGCGAGCAGAAGCCCAGCACCGACACGATGGCGGCTAACATGGACAACACCCCGTTCCGCAACAGCGACGGCTCGCTGCTGTTCCGCCCCGGCGGCCACGGTGCCCTCATCCAGAACCTCAACGACCTGGACAGCGAGGTGGTGTTCGTGAAAAACATTGACAACGTGGTGCCCGACAACCTGAAGCCCTGCACGACACGCTGGAAGCAGGTCATCGCCGGCATACTGGTCAAGGCGCAGGCAAAGGCGTTCGCATACCTTAAGAAGCTGGAGAGCGGCGACTACGCGGCCGCCGACCTGCAGGAGATGGTGCGCTTCGTACAGCAGGAACTCTGCTGCCGCCGCGACGACCTGAAGAACCTCGAGGATGCCGAGCTGGTCATCTACCTGAAAACCAAGCTCAACCGCCCGATGCGCGTGTGCGGCGTTGTGAAGAACGTGGGTGAGCCCGGCGGCGGTCCGTTCGTGGCATATAACCCCGACGGCACGACCTCGCCCCAGATCCTCGAGAGCAGCCAGATAGACACCAACAACCCCGAGTACATGGCCATGTTCACGGGTGGCACGCATTTCAACCCCGTTGACCTCGTGTGCGCCATCAAGGACTATAAGGGCGGCAAGTTCGACCTGCCCAAGTACGTGGACCCCGCCACGGGCTTCATCTCTTACAAGAGCAAGAGCGGCAAGGACCTGAAGGCACTCGAGCTGCCGGGACTCTGGAACGGAGCCATGAGCGACTGGAGCACCATCATGGTCGAGGTGCCCATCGAGACCTTCAACCCCGTGAAGACAGTGAACGACCTGCTCCGCGAGCAGCATCAATAGCCCCCCCCCTGCCCCCCCCCCAACCGGGTGGGGGCTTTTTTTGTTTGCAATTGTTTGATGTGGCGGCGGCACGTTTGAATGATGTTGAAATATCTGCGTTAATTTTGATGCTCGCAACGAACAAAATGTGCATCTGCGTTAATCTGCGTTGAAAACCAGCGGCGAAAAATAGTAAATGAGCCAAATTGTAAATAAATTGTAAATAGTAAATTGTCAAATTGTAAATTCATTTGGCATTCTCGCAAAAAAGCAGTAAATTTGCACCGGAAATCAAAAAACATTCTTTTATCCAATGAACTCCAAGACACTCATGAACCGCGCTGCCGACAACATACGCACGCTGGCAGTGGCGATGGTTGAGAAAGCGAAGAGCGGACACCCGGGTGGCGCCATGGGCGGAGCCGACTTCATCAATGTCCTTTACAGTGAATTTCTGGAATACGACCCCGCACATCCTCACTGGTGGGGTCGCGACCGTTTTTATCTCGACCCCGGGCACATGTCGCCGATGCTCTACGGCACGCTGGCGCTGACAGGCAAGTACTCGATGGACGACCTGAAGGAATTTCGCCAGTGGGGTTCATGCACGCCCGGACACCCCGAGCGCAACCTGACACGCGGCATCGAGAACTCGAGCGGCCCGCTCGGACAGGGCCACTGCTACGCCGTCGGAGCCGCCATCGCCGCCAAGTTCCTCGCCGCACGCACGGGCAATCCCACCTTCCTCCACGAGACCATCTACGCCTATATCTCTGACGGCGGTGTCCAGGAGGAGATTTCGCAGGGCGCAGGCCGCGTCGCAGGCACCCTCGGACTGGACAACCTCATCATGTTCTACGACGCCAACGATATCCAGCTCTCGACCGAGACCAAGGATGTCACGAGCGAGGACACGGCGGCCAAGTACAAGGCTTGGGGCTGGCACGTGATCACCATCGACGGCAACGACTGCGACCAGATACGCGCCGCCCTGACCGAGGCGAAGGCCGAGAAAGAGCGTCCGACGCTCATCATCGGCCACTGCATCATGGGCAAGGGAGCGCGCAAGGCCGACGGCACGAGCTATGAGTGCAGCTGCGCGACGCACGGAGCCCCGCTCGGAGGCGACAACTACGTGAACACCATCAAGAACCTTGGGGGCAACCTCGACAATCCGTTCGAGATATGGGCGGACGTGGCCGAGATGTACAACCGCCGCAATGAGGAGCTGACCGCCATCGTCAAGGCTCAGCGTGACATCGAGAAGGCCTGGGAGGCGGAGAATCCCGAGATGACCAAGAACATCGAGCGATGGTTCAGCTACGATGCCCCACGCCTCGACTGGAGCAAGCTGACACAGCAGAAGAACATACCCACGCGCAACGCCTCGTCTGCCGTGCTGACGATGATTGCCGAGCAGATGCCCAACATGATCGTGTCGAGTGCCGACCTCTGCAACAGCGACAAGACGGACGGCTTCCTCAAGCGCACGCACATAATAAGGAAAGGTGACTTCAGCGGTGGTTTCTTCCAGGCCGGCGTGAGCGAGCTGACGATGGCTTGCTGCTGTCTGGGCATGATGCTCCACGGCGGCGTGATGACCGCCTGCGGCACCTTCTTCGTGTTCAGCGACTACATGAAACCCGCCATCCGCATGGCGGCGCTGATGCGCATGCCGATGAAGTTCGTGTGGAGCCACGACGCCTTCCGCGTGGGCGAGGACGGACCCACCCACCAGCCTGTCGAGCAGGAGGCGCAGATACGCCTTATGGAGAAGATGAAAAACCACGAGGGACTCAACTCTATGCTCGTGGTCCGTCCTGCCGACGCCGACGAGACAAGCGTCTGCTGGCGCATGGCGATGGAGAACACGGAGACACCTACCGGTCTCATCTTCAGCCGTCAGAATGTGGACAGCCTGCCCGAGACGAACACATACGAGGAGGCTACGCGCGGAGCGTATATCGTGGCTGAGAGCGACGAGAACCCCGACGTGATTCTCGTGGCCAACGGAAGCGAGGTGGCAACCTGCGTGGCAGGTGCCCGCCTGTTGCGCAACGACGGCCTGAAGGTGCGCGTCGTCTCAGTGCCCAGCCAGGGTCTCTTCCGCAGCCAGGATGCTGACTATCAGGAGCGCATCATGCCCAAGGGTGTCAAGCGCTTCGGACTGACCGCCGGACTGCCCATCACGCTCATGGACATGGTGGGCGACAACGGCAAGGTGTGGGGTTTGGACAGCTTCGGCTACAGCGCCCCCTACAAGGTGCTCGACGAGAAACTCGGCTTCACAGCCCAGAATGTCTATGACCAGGTAAAACAAATGTTGGCGGAATGATAGGATTGGCAAGCGACCACGCCGGCTTCGCACTCAAGCAGTTCGTGAAGCAGTATCTCGAGGAGAAAGGCGTTGAATACAAGGACTATGGCACGCACTCGGAGGCGAGTTGCGACTATCCCGACTATGCCCACGCGCTGGCGCACGGCATGGCGGACGGCGAGGTGGAGAGCGGCATTGCCATCTGCGGCAGTGGCGAGGGCATCTCGATGGCGCTGAACAAGCACGCCCATGTGCGTGCTGGCCTGTGCTGGATCCCCGAGGTGGCCCACCTCATCCGCCAGCACAACAACGCCAACGTGCTCGTCATGCCCGGGCGTTTCATCGACAACGAGACCGCCCGCGCCATCATGGACGAGTATTTTGCCACCCCGTTCGAAGGGGGAAGGCACGAGGCGCGAGTGAGGAAAATCGCCGAGGGATAAGGGCGCAAGGGAGCTGGGCGCGAGGGAGCTGGGCGCGGGACATAAATGCCCAGCCACGGAAGCCGGCACAAGCCTCGTGGGCTGGTGCCTTATACCATATTTTGCGGATGGCCTTGGATAAAGGCGCGCAGGTTGTCGGCAACGACGTGTTGCAGGCGCGTGCGCGCCTCTTTCGTCGCCCATGCGAGGTGGGGGGTGAAATAGGCGTGAGGCTCGGCGATCAGCTCGTTGTCGGGCGAGGGAGGCTCGACGGTCATCACGTCGGCGCAGTAGGCCTGGAGGCGGTTCTCGCGCAGGGCGAGCGCAATGGCGTGCTCGTTGACAAGCTGGCCGCGGGCCGTATTGATGAGGATGGCTGACGGACGCATGGCGGCGAGGAACGCGTTGTCGACCATGCCCATGGTCTCCGCCGTGGCGGGACAATGGAGGGTGACCACATCGCTCTCCGCGAGCAGGGCGAACATAGCCTCGCGGTCGCGAGCGGAAGCGTGGATGACACGCATGCCGAAGGCGAGGGCGATGCGCTCCACCTGGCGACCGATGTTGCCGTAGCCGACGATGCCCAAGGTCTTGCCGTCCAGTTCGATGAGCGGACGGTCCCAGTAGCAGAAGAATCCGCACGACGCCCACGAACCGCGACGCGCATCGTCGGCATAGTGGCCGACGGCATTGGTGATGTTGAGCAGGTGGGCGAAGACGAGTTGCGCCACCGACATGGTGCTGTAGGCCGGAACGTTGGTGACCACGATGCCACGACGGTGGGCGGCATCGACATCGACCACGTTATATCCCGTCGCCTGCACGCCGATGTACTTTAGCGAGGGCAGCTGCGCCATCACCTCGTCGGTAATCCTCACCTTGTTTATAAGTATGGCATCGGCACCCGAGGCACGCTCGATGACGAGTTCGGCGGGAGTGTCGTCGTAAGCCACGATGTCGCCCAGGGCCAGTAGTACGTCCATGGGCAGGTCGCCGGGATTGGCGGCATAGGAGTCGAGAAGGACAATTTTCATATAGCGCGTTAGTCTTTGATATCCAAAACGTTGAAGCCGCACAACCGGTCGTAGCGCGAACCGCGTTGGCGGTAGTAGGTCATGATGGCGTAGGAGTTGCGCGTCTCATAGTAGTCGCCCGTGACGCATGAGCCGTCGTCCCAGACCATCTGGTACTCGTAGTAGCCCTGCTTGAGCATCACCGAACCCTCGTACATGCCGAGGTCGTCGTTCCACTCCAGGCGGTAGGCGGGTTGCATGCGCCCCTGCGTGAAGTCGCCGACGAGGTAGATGAAGCGGTCGCCACGCCTGTCGCCGGCGTAGGCGAAATGGACGACATAGTACTCGCTCTCGGTCGCCGCATCGCCGCGCGAGTTGCGAGGCACATAGACACCGTTGTAGGTCTCGTCGTAGGTGTAGTTGTGCATGGGTTCGACGGGATAGAGCACGACATGCTCGTAGGGAGCGTGGTACTCGATGCGGTCGAGCCCCAGTCCCGCCGAGTGCTTCTCAAGCACCTCGAACTTGTTGTACTCCGCCCCCGCGCGGAAGACAAGGTAGGGACGATGCGTGTAGGCGACGGAGCCCGCACTGATGATGTTCGGATCCTCGCACACCACCACCCTATCCCAGCAACGGTTCTGCATGACGACGGTGCGCAGCTCGCGACAAGGGTCGATTATGCTCAGCTGGCTGTGCGAAACCTCCAGTTCGAGTTGCTGGTCGCGTCCGTTGATGTCTCGGTCGGTGTGCGTAGTCATCGTGGCGCGGATGCCCACGAGCGGATCGACGACCATGAAGCGCACCTCGCCAAGGCGCTCGTTCGTGTCGTCGTCGGTGAAGGTCACGCGGTAGTTGCCCGAGAGGAGGACCGACACGTTGTCGTTGGGCAGGGAGAGATGGTAGTGGGTGTAAAGCACCGTCGTGTTCAGACTCTCGGCATAGTCCTCGATTGGGTTGCCGTCGAAGCCCGCAAGAAACTCACTTTCAATCAAGTCGCTCGGCGCACTCCAGTCCGCCTGCATGTGTTCAATCTTATATACGATGCGGCGATACTCATGCCCCAGTATGTCGAAATCGATGTCGATGCAACCATCGAGCGTGGTGACGGGCAACTTGCGGCAGTCGCCGTCAGCCACCACCTGGAGGGCGTGCAGAGCCGACTGCGCCGCGAGTGTCACGACCAGCGAAAAAGCGAAAAGAACGGAGATTATTCGTTTCATAAGCGCAAATTTACAGCAATTATTTGTAACTTTGCATATATGAAAACAATTTTTTGCATCATAATAAACCTTTTCTGCCTTTCGGTGCATGGGCAGGGGGAAGTGGAATATACGAAAGAGGATAGTGTGAAGGTGTGCGCACTGCTCGCCGAAGGGCGCAAGCAGGAGGCGGACAAGCGGTTCATGCACTACGCACTGGCCCTGGTCGGCACGCCCTACGAAGGCGGTACGCTGGAGCGGTACGAGGGCGAGGAGCGGCTGGTGGTCAACATGCGCGCACTGGACTGCACGACATACGTCGATGTGGTGATGGCGCTCACGCTCGCGAGCGACGAAGGGACGTTCGGTGCCTTCTGCCGCCAGCTGCGGCGCGTACGCTACCACGACGGACGGACTGACGGCTACGCCAGCCGCAACCACTATTTCGCCGAGAACGCCGAGAACCTCCAGCGCCAGGGGCTTGCCACCATCATTGACGAGGGCGACGACGTGCAGACACTCGCCATCGACTACATGACGACGCACCGCAACGCCTACCGGCAGATAGCCACCGACGACATTGAATATGCAAGAATCTGCAAGGCGGAGAAAGCTCTGACTGGCAAGCGCATACGCTTCTGGACGCGCAACGCCCTCATGCGCTCGGACAACGGACGCGACAAGGGACTGCTGCAAAAGCATATCAAGACGGGCGACATCATAGGCATCGTCACACGCAAGAAGGGGCTCGACACCACGCACATAGGCATCGCCTACTGGGGCGATGACGGTCGCCTGCACCTGCTCAACGCAAGCCGGCTGAGGGGGAAAGTCGTAGTTGAGCCGCGCAGCCTCCACCAGTACATGACCACGCAGAAAAGCCAGCTGGGCGTCAGAATAGTGCGCTGGAACCCAGGTTCTTCATCTGGCGCACAATCCACGTCTGGCGGCGGAGCATGTATTTAGACGGATGCTTGCTGCTGAAACGCAGCGGATTGGGCAACGTGGCGGCAATCAGCGCACACTCGTTGCGCGAGAGTTTGGCGGCAGGGATGCCGAAGTTCTGCTGCGCCACTGCCTCGGCCCCATAGATGCCGTCGCCCATCTCGATACTGTTGAGATAGACCTCCATGATGCGCTCCTTGCCCCAGATGAGTTCGATGAGGACGGTGAAATAAGCCTCCAGGCCCTTGCGCACGAAGCCGCCGCCGTTCCAGAGGAAGACATTTTTCGCCGTCTGCTGGGAGATGGTGCTCGCCCCGCGCTTGCGGTGGCCCGTCTCGCGCTCCTTGATGGCAATCTCTATGCTCTTCCAGTCGAAGCCATGATGCTCCATGAACACCTGGTCCTCGCTCGCCACGACGGCGAGGGGCATGTTGGGCGACATCTCGGAGAGCGGCACCCAGTGGTGCTTGAGGCGAATGCTGTCGCCCGCCATCACCTGCTGGCAGCAACGGATGACCATGAGCGGAGTGACATAGACCGGCACCCACTTGTAGACAAAAACAGAAAGGATGGTGCTGCCGAAGAACAGCAACACCATCCATCTCAAAAATCGCTGTATGCGCTTCATCAGTTCTGCTGAGCCTCAGCAGCCTGGATCATCTGCTGGCTGGCATAGAGGTAAATCTCGACGCGGCGATTCTGCTGGCGACCGGCCTCGGTGCTGTTGTCGGCGACGGGCGAGGTAGAGCCGAAGCCACGCACCTCCTTGATCTGACTGGCGGCGACACCCTTGCCAAGCAGGTAAGACTGCACGGCACCGGCGCGGTTAGAGCTCAGAGGGTTGTTGACAGCGTCCGAACCGGTGTTGTCGGTGTGACCATAGATAGCCACGTCCATGTCCTTGTTCTGGTTGAGCACGTTGGCGGCGAACTCGGCGAGAGAGGCCTGGGCTGACGTGGTGAGGTTGGTCTTGCCGGTAGCGAAGAGGATGCCACCGTCGAAGGTCACCTTGACGGCCTGCAGACCGTTCTTGTCGGTAGTTGACTCAACCTGGGCGTTCTGCACGGCCTCGGCCTGCTTCTTGGCCTTGTCCATGCGGTTGCCGATGAGCGCACCGGCACCGGCACCTACGGCGGCGCCTACGCCGGCACCGATGGCGGCACCCGTGCCACCTCCGAAGATAGCGCCTACGGCGGCACCGAGGGCGGCGCCACCGCCAGTGCCGATGAGGGCACCCTTACCGGTGTTTGACATGCCGCAACCCGTGGTCAGGAGGACGGCGCAAAGAGCGATACAGATAAATTTCAATGCTTTCATATTACTAAATTGTTTAATTAGTGAAAAACTGCGCAAAATTACAACTTTTTTGTGTAACTTTGCACCGTGAAACAAAAAATTCAACCAATATGGCGAAAGAATTAGATTTTTTAACAAAGCGCAGCGAGGACTACTCGCGCTGGTATAACGAACTTGTCGTCAAGGCGGGACTCGCCGAGCAGAGCGACGTGCGCGGCTGCATGGTCATCAAGCCCTATGGCTATGCCATCTGGGAGAAGATGCAGCGCACGCTCGACGACATGTTCAAGGCTACAGGCGTGCAGAACGCCTACTTCCCCCTGCTCATCCCGAAGAGCTTTCTCTCGCGCGAGGCCGAACATGTGGAGGGATTCGCCAAGGAGTGCGCCGTGGTCACCCACTACCGCCTGAAGACCAACGAGACGCACGACGGTGTGGTGGTCGACCCCGAGGCAAAACTCGAGGAGGAACTCATCATCCGCCCCACGAGCGAGACAATCATCTGGAACACATACAAGAACTGGATCAACTCATACCGCGACCTGCCCATACTGTGCAACCAGTGGTGCAACGTGATGCGCTGGGAGATGCGCACACGCATGTTCCTGCGCACCAGCGAGTTCCTCTGGCAGGAGGGACACACAGCCCACGCCACCCGCGAGGAGGCTGAGGAGCGCGCGCAGATGATGCTGGGCGTGTACGCCAAGTTCGCCGAGGAGTATATGGCAGTGCCTGTCGTCCAGGGCGTGAAGAGCGAGACGGAGCGTTTCGCCGGCGCCCTCGACACCTACACCATCGAGGCGATGAT
>JABUTZ010000010.1:51861-54477 GCA_021443415.1 Bacteroidaceae bacterium
GTAGTCAGAAGTCTGTAGTCTCAAGTGAGGTTGTGAAACAAGCGAAACTTGAATAAATAAATTGTAAATCGTAAATCGTCAAATCGTAAATCCCAATGAGGCTTTCACAAGACTTTTACCTGCGCGACGTCTGCGGCGAGAATGTCATCGTGGCGGAAGGGCGACGCAACATAGACTTCACACAGATAGTGAGCCTGAACGAGTCGGGCGCGCTGCTGTGGAACGAAGCGAAGAAAGGCGACTTCACCATCGACTCGCTCACGGACGTGCTCTGCGCCGAGTATGACATCGACCGCGAGACAGCCCGCCAGGACACCGAGGCGATCGTGAACCGCTGGGTGGAGCTGGGCATGACCGAGTGATGGACTACATAGCTCAGTTCCTGCAGCAGATGGGCGAGCAGTTGCGACTGCCCGTCACGTTCGTGGTCATCGAGTTCGTGGGCACGGTGGCGTTCGCCATCTCGGGCATCCGCCTCGCCAGTGCCAAGAACTTCGACTGGTTCGGCGCCTACATCGTGGGTATGGCCACCGCCATCGGTGGCGGCACGATACGCGACATAATGCTCGGTCTGTCACCGTTTTGGATGACCAACACCCTCTACCTCTGGTGCTGCGCCTTCGCCATGGTCTGCGTGGCTCTCATGCGCCGCCACCTCGTGCGCCGCAAGGACACGCTGCTGTTCATCTTCGACACAATCGGTCTCGCCCTGTTCAACCTCATCGGTGTCGAGAAGACGCTCAACATGGGTTTCCCCGTGTGGTGCGCCATCATAATGGGTTGCATCACAGGTGCCGGAGGCGGTGTCCTGCGCGATGTGTTCATCAACGAGATTCCGCTCATCTTCCGCAAGGAGATCTACGCCCTCGCCTGCATATTGGGAGGTGTGGTCTATGTGTTCGGTCTCTACGTCGGACTGAACACCGAGGCGACAGCCGCCCTCTCCTGCATCATCGTCATCGCCATCCGCTGCCTGGCGGAGATCTACCACTGGCACCTGCCCGTGATGAAGGCGGAAGACTGAGAGTAGAGAATAGAGTGTAGAGGGTAGAGTGTAGAGGGTAGAGAATAGAGAGTAGAGTGTAGAGTGTAGAGTGTAGAGTGTAGAGTGTAGAGTGTAGAGTGTAGAGAATAAATGTGGTTGGATAGCCTGTTGGCATCCAACCACTTATTAGTTATTAGCTATTACCTATTACCTATCATCTTCCGCAGAGTTTGAAGAGGAAGAGGATGTAGCGGCGGATGGGACGGAGGTAGCGCCAGCAGACGGTCAGGAAGCGGAGGCGCGAGGCATGGACCTTGCCGCGGGGATAGACGTAATACTCCACTACGCCGAGAATGTCCTTTGGGGTGCAATGCTCCACCCCGCGGAGATTGCCGTCGCCCTGCAGGGTGATGTTGTCGCCGTCGATGGCTATGATGCGATGGAGCACATAGTGGTCGGGAGTGTTCTCCGCCAGTACGGCATCGTACATATGCGGTTTGTCGATAGCCTTGAGAATCACCGTGTCGCGCTTCTCGTCGATGAACGGACGCATCGAACGGCCACGCACGGGCATGTGCACTGTATGTCCGTCGGCGATGAGGCGGCGCACCTGCGGCATGAACAGTTCGTTGGCTACCTGGAGGGTTTCCATAGGGCTGAGATGGTGGAGAAGGACAGACGGGCGGCGTCGGCGTCGGGCAGGCAGCGCAAGTGGAAGATGGGTACATCGCCAATCATCACGCCGATGGTGGCAAGGATGGCATTGTTCACACGCTTGTCCCAACGCATGTTCGACACGCTCGTAATCAGGACAGACAGAGCCTCAAGAACCTCGACGCGGCGAATCTCGTTCTCGGGAGCCTGTTCGAGGCGCGTGATGCCCGCCACGGGGAAGCGGACGCTGCGATAGCAGGGTGTCTTGCCGCTCCACGGACTGCCGTAGACGTATGTCTTGCCGTCGATGAAGCGCAGGATGGGGTTGTCATCGTTGACGAGGTCGCTGCCCGGGATATGGCTGCGCCAGAGGCTGGTGTGCGTGCTCTTGCCCGTGCCGCTGGGGCCGAGGAAGAGGTAGGCGCAGTCGACGTTGCGCACCACGCTCGAGTGGATCATCAACGTTTGGTGGGAGGCGGCGGCAAAGGCAAAGACCAGCATCACAGCGTTGGAGATGCCATAACCGTAGTACTGGGGCGAGACGAGCTGCGCCTCGGCGACGGTGAAGTCGTGGTTGGCGACAATCTGATGGGTGGGGAGGCCATGCCCCATGTGGCGGATGACATAGCCCGTGGCTGTCTGCCAGACGATATAGGTGCCGAAGCCGCTGTCGAACTCCCCTATCCTGTCGCCCTCGCCGTCGGCCAGGGTGTCCTTGATGGTCACATTGACAGTAATGAGCGGTTCGCACTCTGCGCAGAGGAAGGGACCGAACGAGGGAATGAGCGTGGAGAGGCGCATCGAGTCGTCTGTAGAGATGCGCACCACATGGTCGGCGATGCGGAAATACGTGTTCTTCATTCGGCGTAATGCTCAACCTTTTTAAACGTAAACTCCTCCGAAGTCAGAGGTTGCAACTTGGTTGTCTTGTCATTCATGAAGCGGCGGCGCAACTTGAGGAAGTCCTTCTCGACAAG
>JABUTZ010000010.1:54531-61160 GCA_021443415.1 Bacteroidaceae bacterium
ATCTCGAAGAAGCTCTCCAGCTGGTAGCTGTAGATGGAGCGCTCGGGCAGGAGGTTGTTGGCCGTGACGAAAGCGGAATCGACCGACTGGATGTCCGTCATGACCACCACCGAGTCGGTGAAGGCTGTCGCCATGCCGAACATATACACGCGAGTGTAGCGGTCTTTCTTTGCCGATGCGCCGAGGGCGAACAGCAAGGCAAGGATGAATATCAGATTACGAAGCATTGAGGTGATTTACTATTTGACGATTTACTATTTACAATTTATTTACGATTTTTCGTTGCTGGTTTTCAAACGCAGATTAACGCAGATGTTCAAGTTATTCGCAGAGTGAAACAAATTAACGCAGATATTATTGGCCACAGATTAACACGGATTACGGACACAGATTAACACAGATATCTGTCGATTTGTCTTTGTCGTTTTTCGATATAACGTTATGTCGTTATAACGACGCACGGCGAAGATTTCGTGCAGTAAAAACTATACCTTTATTCTTTATTCTTTATTCTTTATTCTCTATTCTTTACACTCTACACTCTCTCCTCTATCCCAGGTAGCTCTTCAGCATCTTGCTCTTGGCGTTCTGGCGGAGTCGGCGGATGGCCTTCTCCTTGATTTGGCGCACGCGCTCGCGGGTGAGGTTGAATTTGTCGCCGATCTCCTCGAGGGTCATCTCCTGGTGGTTGATGCCGAAGAACATGATGATGATGTCCTTCTCGCGGTCGCTCAGGGTCGAGAGGGCGCGGTCAATCTCCTTCGAGAGGCTCTCGTTGACCAGGGTGCGGTCGGCCATGGGACTGTCGTCGTTGACGAGCACGTCGAGCAGGCTGTTGTCCTCGCCCTCGACGAAGGGGGCGTCGACACTGATGTGACGGCCGCTCACCTTCAGTGTGTCGGTGATCTTGTCAACGGGAATATCCAGACTGTCAGCCAGTTCCTCGGGCGAGGGACGGCGCTCGTTCTCCTGCTCGAACTTGGACAGGGCCTTCGTGATCTTGTTGAGCGAGCCCACCTGGTTGAGGGGCAGACGCACGATGCGGCTCTGCTCGGCGAGCGCCTGCAGGATGCTCTGGCGAATCCACCACACGGCGTAGGATATGAACTTGAAACCGCGTGTCTCGTCGAACTTCTCAGCCGCCTTGATGAGTCCGAGGTTGCCCTCGTTGATGAGGTCGGGCAGCGAGAGACCCTGGTTCTGGTACTGTTTGGCCACGGAGACGACGAAGCGCAGGTTGGCGCGCGTCAGCCGCTCAAGAGCCTCGCGGTCACCCTTGCGGATGCGCTGAGCCAGTTCCACTTCCTCTTCGACGGTGATGAGGTCCTCACGGCCTATCTCCTGAAGATACTTGTCCAACGACGCACTCTCACGGTTTGTGATACTCTTTGTAATCTTTAGTTGACGCATCTTGTATATTTACGATTTGACAATTTATTGACACAGATTAACACCGATTTTTGACACGGATTAACACTGATTTATTTGGGAGACGCAAATTGATTGACGTTCTGTTTTGGGGTTTGTTACAGCTGATCTAAAATTTTACCTGCAATTGTGTCTGCCAAGCCTGTGTGTTGGGACCGAAGTCAGGACGGGCGTAGGTGTATTCGGACACTATGCGGCAGTGCTTGAAGAGCGTGTAGGACAGTCCCGCCACGAAGGTGTGCGTGCGGTTGTTGACGTAGGTGGTGTGCGAGGCGGCACCGAGGTTGCCGGTGTCAAGGTAGTCGTAGTTGGCGACGAACTTGAGGTTGTCCACCAGCTTGACATCAGCCGACAGATAGACGCCCTGCATGTGCGTGTCCTTGTCGACACCATAGACATACTCCGAGCGCAGGTGGATGGGGTCGGTGGTCCACTCGAAGCCGGCGCAGAAGCGGCGGCGGCGGTAGTTCTCGTCCTTGACGTAAACACCGGCGCGGTCCTCGAGGGCATGTCCCGTGCCCACGACGAACGAGGTGGTGAACATCAGTTGCTTTGTAGCCAAGACGTTGACCATGCCCACGATGTCCTTCTGCGAATTGTTGTCCTTGAAGCTCGTGTTGTGCGGACCGCGAAAGTTGCCGTTGAACACACCGAATGCGTAGTTAATCAGCCGTCTGCCGTCAGCCATCGGGAAGAGGTCGCCCGAGACCTGCAGTCCGATGTCGCGTCCGCCTGTCTTGCCGATGCCCGGGTCGAGCGAGAAGCCTGCCATGAAGCGAGCCAGAGGGTTGACCTGCAAGTTGTTGAGCAGCGTGGGCGAGGTGATGTTCTCGAGCATGAACGGCTGCTTGAATAGTCCGGCGCGCACCTTGATCTCAGGCAGGAACTGGTATTCACCATACATCTCGTTGAGCGACGCCGAGCGAGCATCAAACATCACAAACATGCGTATCTTTTCGATAATCTGTGCGTTGAGCATGAGGTTGAGGCGGTCGACGGTGAACGAGTTGCTCACGCCCTTCCCCTCGTTGACATATCCGTCGTCGTAGATGTAGCTTGCCTGCGCATAACCCGAGAACGTGAGTTTCAGCACGCCGGCATCCACACGGACTGGTGCCAGCGGACGCTCATCCTGGAGCGAGGCTGGCTTGCTGTCATCGTAAGCGTAGTTTTTGTCTAAGTAAATCCTTGCCGACTTATTGCCATCGGTGGTCTCAGCACAACAATCCCCCACCCCACAAATCAGCAGAGCAGAGAGAAAAACGAGTAGTATTCTCATGTCAAACGTAAAATTTTGCACAAAAATACTGCCTTATTTCCTAATATGCAAGAAAATCCGTGTTTTTTTTGCCCCAAGGACAAATTTTAGCCCGATTGTCTAGTCGCTTGCCGACTCTCCCTCCTCGCCGCAAACCGAGGTTTTGCAAGAAAAAAATATCGGAACGGTGAAATTTTTCGCTTAAAAATTTGGAAAAATTCAACGAATGTGTTAATTTTGTTCAACGAACGAACAAATTTCAAACTTCACATATTATGAAACACTACGCAAAAGTCATGCTCGCACTGGTGGGACTCAGTGTCGGCACACTCAACGCGAGCGCCCAGAAAGTCGAGGATTTCGGTTATTTCAACCATCTCTCCGTAGGTGTCACGGCAGGAACAGCAGGTATCGGTTTCGATGTCGCCACTTCCGTGGGCAACTATCTGCAGTTGCGCGCAGGAGCGCAGTTCTTCCCCAGCATCAGCTACACGGGAGCGTTCAGCCCGACTAAGATCAAGAACCTGAGGGAAGCCATCGACGGGCTCGAACAACTTGCGAAGGCGCCAGGTTCAGACTACATTTACACACCACCGACAAAGCGCGTCGATGTGGAGGCTAAGCTCGGATTCTCATCGGGCAAAGTGCTCATCGATTTCTTCCCCGCCCCCAAGAGCTCTAACTTCCATATTACCGTAGGTTGCTTCTTCGGCAGTGGCGATATTATCACCTTGAAAAACACGGAGCAGGGAGTGTTCAGGGATTTCCTCGTACCGGCATACAAGGGCACCAACCAAGAAATACAGAGAAGGTTTGATGAAATCATGACGGCACACAACATCGCGGTCGATGAGCCTCTCTACGGTATCAAGCTCGGCAACTACCAGCTGAAGCCCGACAAGAACGGCAACCTCGAGGCAGGCATCAACGTGAACAACTTCCGTCCCTATGTCGGCATCGGCTTCGGACGCGCAGTGCCACGCAAGCGCATCGGCTTCATGTTCGAGCTCGGCGTGCAGTTCTGGGGCTCTCCGAAGATTTACATCGAGGGTGGCTCAGGTCGCAAGAACTTGGAGGAGCAAGACTTTTTGGACCAAGATGTCAACGACGGCGGACTCACCAAGATCCTCTCGCAGATCAACGTCTATCCGACCATGACCTTCCGCCTCTGCGGCAGAATCATCTAACCCATTTCTTCATCGCAGACGACCTCTGCAAGACAAACGAAGCGACGCGACCTCACAATCCGAGGCTCTCGTCGCTTCATTTTCAAATGGGCATGGCTTACCGGCACACGGCGGTTATGAGATACAACGGTGTGTTGGTCACAATCTCCCCACTCGCCTTGTAAGGCAACATCGACGCTTTGACGGCATGCTTGACATCGTGCTCGTCGATGAAACTCTTCAGACTCTTCGACCTTAGATTCTCCTCCGCCTTGCATTCTATCGGCAACAACTCATTGCCGCGTTGCAAGAGGAAATCAACCTCTTGTCGCGCGTTGTCCTTTGACCAATAGAACAGTTCCTTTGTCACGTAGAGTTGCTGGAACACGAACTGTTCGGTCAGTGCGCCCTTGAACTCAGTGAAGATGGCAGAGCCGTCCAGTATCGTTCTCGCCTCCAGTCCGCTCATCGAACTGAGCAGACCTATATCGTTGAGGAAAACCTTGAAGGCCTTCTCGTCACGATAGGCAGACAGCGGAAGAGCAGGTTTTGTCAGCCCGCTCACTCGATGCAGCAATCCGGCATCGAACAACCATTGCAACGCCACCTCATACTCGCGAGCCCTGGCACCTTCGCGAATCAAGCCAAACAGGAATTTCTTATTCTCACGGCTTAACTGACCCGGAACCGACCGCCACAACTGCCTTAGACGCTCCACGACAACACCCTCGGCATGCTTGGAGAAGTCGTCTTCATAGCCGCGGAGAATCTCGTTGTGAATCTCACGTATCTCGCTCCATTCCGCATCGTCGGCGTATGCCTGTACTGCTTCGGGCATACCTCCGACGAAGTAGTATTCCTTGAGGCGATTGGTCAATTTCTCGTGAAACATGGACAGCGTGTCCACGTCGTTCTGTTCTATCGCCGACGCGAGTGCACCGTCACCGATTGCCATCAGAAACTCGCAGAAGTTCATCGGCTGCATCTGCATGAAGTTTATCTTGCCCACGGGGAAAGACACGCCCCGATGCAGGGCTATGCCCAACAACGACCCAGCAACGATGATGTGCTGCTCGGGGCAGTTTTCGCAGAAATACTTCAAGGCGGTCAAGCCACCCTCAGCCTCCTGAATCTCGTCGAGGAAGATGAGTGTCTTGCCAGCCTCGCATGGAACACCGCACTGTGTCCGAATCGCACGTAGCATACGATTAGTGTCGTAATCCTGGAGGAACATCCCTTGCAGATGCTTGGCCTCCTCAAAGTTGACATAGGCAAGGTGGTCATAGTGTCGTCGTCCGAACTCCTTGACAGCCCATGTCTTACCCACCTGTCTGGCACCCTCCACCACCAGTGGTTTCCTGCGCTTGCTCTGCTTCCACTCAAGCAGTTTTTTCAGTATATCTCTTTCCATACAAAAGACCCATTACACATTTTATGAACGAAGTTTGGTCGCTTTTTACACATTTTATGAACGAAGTTTGGTCACTTTTTACACATTTTATGTACGAACTTCGCTCTTTTGATGGCACAAAAGTACAAAAAAAATAATTTATGGCGTATATTGCAGGAGGTAAAATTCGAGCTATGGGGCAAAAAAAATCCCCGCTTGCCGTTGGGGACCGGGGAGTCGCCTTGACAAGCGGGGAGAATGGACAGGGAGTTGACAATCAGAGTTCGACGACGAAGGCCTGTTTGCGGCCGCTGGGGGTGACGGCGGAAATCCAGAGAGTGCGGTCGGGGGACATGTTGGCGTCCTTGACGGCGTTCTCGAAGTCCTCGACGGTGGTCATCGGAGTGTCGTTGACACGCAGGATGATGAGGCCCTTGGTGATGCCGGCATCCTTCATCTTGCCAGCCTTGACAGCCTGAACCTCAAGACCGTAGCGCAGTCCGAGCTGAGCCTTGAGTTCGTCGCTGAGCGGACGCATGGCGGCACCCATGAGGTCCATGTCGACGTGTTCGATGACCACGGTCGTGCCCTGCTGGTTGAGGAGAGTGGCAGAGGCGGTGTGAGACTTCTTGTCGCGCATGTAGGTCACCTTGACCTTGTCGCCGGGGCGGTGCTGGGCGAGGAGTTCCTGGAGTTCGGACATGCGGTGAACGTCCTTGCCGTCGAGGGCTGTGATGACATCGCCCGTCTTGAGGCCGGCCGACTCGGCGGCTGTCTTGTCACCCACCTCGGCGATATAGATGCCCGTGAGAGTGCCGAAGTCGTGCGAGTTGCCCTTGGCGCGCTCGATGTCGAGATACTTGTCGAGGTCGTTGCCCGTGACACCGAGGACGGCGCGCTGGACGGTGCCGAACTCCTTGAGGTCGCCGACGACCTTGTTCATGATAGTGGTCGGGATGGCGAAGCCATAACCGCTGTAGCTGCCCGTCTGGCTGTAAAGCATGGCGTTGATGCCCACCAGCTCGCCGCGCTCGTTGACGAGGGCTCCGCCCGAGTTGCCCTGGTTGATGGCAGCGTCGGTCTGGATGAAACTCTCGACACCGTTGGCGCCCAGGGAGCGAGCCTTGGCACTCACGATGCCAGCCGTGACGGTGCTGGTGAGGTTGAACGGATTGCCCACGGCGAGCACCCACTGACCAATCTTCAGCTGGTCGCTGTCGCCGATGGTAATGGCGGGCAGGTCCTTCGCCTCCACCTTGATGAGGGCAAGGTCGGTGGCCTTGTCGGTGCCGATGATGCGCGCCTTGAACTCACGACCGTCGTTGAGTTTGACATCGAGTTCGTCGGCCTGCTCGACAACGTGGTTGTTGGTGACGATATAGCCGTC
>JABUTZ010000010.1:62353-74014 GCA_021443415.1 Bacteroidaceae bacterium
CGGGCGGGCTACCCTCAAACGCCGGTTTACGCGAACTTTCAGCTCCCGGAGTGCACAGCGACCGTGTCACCACAGCCCTGGTGGGCTCTTGCCCCACCTTCTCACCCTTACCCACTCGCGTGGGCGGTTGTTTTCTTCTGCACCGACTAACCCTCGCGGACTACTTCTATATTAGGAAGCGGGATGCCTTGTGCTGCCCGGACTTTCCTCTGGCTGTCTCTCAAGCCAGCGACAGGCAGCGCCTCTTCGATTTACTATTTGACGATTTACTATTTACTATTTATTTACGATTTGGGGTATTTACAATTTCTTTGCTGCTGGTTATTGCTGCTGGTATTCGCTGCTGATTTTTTAACGCAGATTGACGCAGATGCTCATTTTGTTCGTTGGATGAAACAAAATGGACGCAGATGTTCCTTGCCACAGATTAACACGGAATTTGCCACAGATTATCACAGAATTTGCTACAGATTAACACAGAATTTCTTCAGCAGTAGGAACTATACCTTTATTCTTTATTCTTTATTCTTTATTCTTTATTCTTTACACTCTACACTCTATTCTTTAACCTCGTAGCCCGCATTGATGCGGTCGACCATCTTCTTCTGGGCCTCCTCGTTGCGGGGGCGGTAGCAGTAGTCGTAGGTGTCGTAGATACGTGTGAGCGAGGCGAGGCGACGCTCGAAGTCGGTGAAGTCCTTGACCTTTGTCCAGCCAGACTCTGAGAGGGCGGCGAGACGTGGGAGGAGCATATACTCGACATGCTCGGGCGTGTGGATGTACTCCGTCCAGACGTTGCACTGGGGGCCGAGGATGTACTTGCTCTCCTCCTCGTTCAGCTCGGCGGGGCAGGGAGTGAGCTCGTAAACCTTCTCAAGAGGCACGTAGCAGCAGTTGCCGAACGGCTCCTTGTCGTTGTTCTCCTCCTGGTCGGGACTCTGGTAGTGGTCGAAATAGCAGTAGTCGTTGGGCGTCATGATGACCTTGTGAGCGGCGCGTGCAGCCTCGATGCCTCCGTCGCTGCCACGCCATGACATGATGGTCGAAGTGGGCGACACATCACCCTCGAGGATCTCGTCCCAACCGATGATCTCGCGTCCGAAGCCGGCGAGGTAACGCTCCGCCTCCGACATGATGTAGTTCTGCAGCTGAGCCTCGCGCTTCTCGCCCTTGAAGCCCATCTTTGTGGCGAACGCCTGGCAGGTCTTGCACTCGCGCCAGCGGTCGCGCGGACACTCATCGCCACCGATATGGATGTAGTGAGAGGGGAAGACCTCGACGATCTCCTTCAGCACGTTCCTGATGAGGTCCATCGTGCCGGGGTTGCCGGCGCAGAGCACGTCGGTGGCAACGCCCCATGTGGGCCAAACCTCGTAGGGACCGCCCGTGCAACCGAGCTCGGGATAGACGTGGAGGGCAGCCACCATGTGACCGGGCATGTCAATCTCGGGAATGACGTTGATGTGGCGCTTGGCGGCGTATGCAACGATGTCCTTCGCCTGCTCCTGGGTGTAGTAGCCTGTGTGGGGCTTGTTGTCGTAGGTGCCCCACTGCTTGCGGATGACCGTCTTCTTGCGCACACTACCCTTCTCCGCCAGTTCGGGCAGCGACTTGATCTCGATGCGCCATCCCTGGTCATCGGTGAGGTGCCAGTGGAAGTTGTTGATGTTGTGGAGGGCGAGGATGTCGATGTAGCGCTTCACGAACTCCGCGGGGAAGAAGTGGCGCGAGCAGTCGAGGTGGGCGCCGCGATAGGCGAACGCCGGTTCGTCGGTGATCTGCGTGGCGGGAATGTCAACACGGTATTTCGCCCCCTCCTGACCGGCATCCTTGACGGGCAGAGCCTTGCGCAGGGTCTGGCAACCATAGAAATTGCCCGCGGGCGAGTTGCCGCAGATGGTCACTCCCTGGCTGGTAACCAGCAGGTTGTAGCCGTCGGGGTTGTGTCCCTGCTCCTCGTTGAGCGTGAGGCGGATGTCGCCCTCGCCCGCCTTGGTGGTGAGTGTGATGCCGGTCATCTCCTTGACGTACTCAGCCAAGAGGGTGGCGTTGTCCTCCAGACCCTCGGCATAGCCGATGACCATGTTGTCCTCAAGCACGAAAGGTTCTCCCTCGAGACTGTCGATGCTCAGGGGCAGGGGGATGATGGCGGTGAAGTCCGCCTTGCGATGCTCGCAACCGCAGAGAATGAGCAGAGCGGCTGCCAAAGTAGTGAAAAATTTCATATTTTTTGGGTTTTTGGGTTTGGCGGTAATTAGGTTTGGGGTTTCTTTGACAAATTTACGATTTTTTTTCGTAACTTTGCAACACATATTGGATAAATGTAGAAAAAATCGCAAAATGAATAGATTTCCCTTCTTTCTGACCGTCTATTCGCTGTTTGTCGTGATGAACATCTCGTGCGGGCACAGCCACGATGCCGGGCACGACCATGGGCACGACCATGAGCATGAGGAGACAGTTGCCGGTCATGACCACGAGCACGAGGAGGCCGTGGCGGCGCATGAGGAGCACGGCGAGCACGAGGGCGACGAGACGGAGCTCACCGCCGAACAGCAGAAGCGCATCGGGATAGCCACCATGGAGGTGGCGACGAAGGCGTTTCGCGGAGTCATCAAGGTGGGCGGCACGATAGTCACCTCGCCCACCGACGCCGCCACACTCGTGGCTCCCGCCTCGGGACAGATACGCCTGGCGGGCAGTCTGGTGGAGGGAGCCAAGGTGAGGAGCGGACAGACGCTGTTCACCATCAACACCGAGGCGCTGAGCGAGACGAGCAACGCAACACGCACGAGCCTCGCCTTGGAGGCGGCGACGAAACGCTTGGAGCGCGCCAAGAGCCTCATCGCCGAGCGGCTCATCACGCAGAAGGAATATGACGAGACGGAGGCGGCATACACGCTCGCCCTCGCCGAGCACAAGGCCGCCACAAGCCGCGGCGGGAGCGCATCGAGCGTGGGGGCGACGATGGACGGATTCGTGACGGCACTGATGGTGCGCTCGGGCGACTATGTGAATGCCGGACAGGCACTTGCCACGGTGACCCGCGGACAGTCGATGCTGTTGCGCGCCGAGGTGCCCGAACGCCATTTCGCCAATCTCTCGGACATCGTGTCCGCCCGTTTCAAACCATCATATACAGACAAGGTCTATGACATCGACTCGCTCGGCGGCTACCTGATGGCGCGCGAGGCGGCGGCTCAGCAGAACGGCGGCTACCTGTCGGTGACGTTCTCGTTCCGTGGGGCTGGCAGTCTCGTAGCTGGCTGTTACACAGACGTGTGGTTGCTGACGCGCGACCGCCACGACGCTCTCTGCGTGCCGACCGGCGCACTAGTGCGCGAGGGCGAACTGTCGTTTGTGTTCATCCAGGAGGACGCAACATGCTTTATCAAGCGCGAGGTGCGACTGGGCGAGAGCAACGGAGCAGAGACGGAGGTGCTCGCCGGCATCGAGGCTGGCGACAAGATAGTGGTGGCGGGTGCGCCCCAACTGGCGATAGCGGCTTCGGCACGCGTGATTCCGGGGCATTCGCAGAACCATGAGGAAGCCCCACAAGCCCCACCCCTGCCCTCCCCGAAATGGGGAGGGAGAAAGCCCCACCCCGGCCCTCCCCGAAATGGGGAGGGGGGATTAAAATGATACTACTGTAATATATGTTAAATAGGATTATACGGTTTTCGCTCAAGAATCGGTTGCTGGTGGTGGTGATGGCCACCGTGCTGATGATCACGGGCATGTGGACGGCCCACAAGTCCGAGGTCGATGTGTTTCCCGACCTGAACGCCCCCACGGTGGTGGTGATGACGGAGGCGGGCGGCATGGCGGCCGAGGAAGTAGAGCAACTGGTCACCTTCCCCATTGAGACGGCGGTGAACGGAGCGCAGGGAGTGCGCCGCGTGCGCTCGTCGTCGACAAACGGCTTCTCGGTTGTGTGGGTGGAATTTGACTGGGATACAGACATATACATCGACCGTCAGGTGGTGTCGGAGAAGATAGCCACCGTGCGCGAGCAACTGCCGCAGACGGTGTCGCAACCCATGCTCGGTCCGCAGTCGTCCATTCTGGGCGAGATGATGATTATCGGACTTACGGCAGACAGTACGAGCACCACCGACCTGCGCACGATAGCCGACTGGACACTCCGTCCGCGCCTGCTGGCGACGGGAGGCGTGGCTCAGGTGAGCGTGCTCGGCGGTGATGTAAAGGAATTCCAGGTGTCGCTCCATCCCCTGAAGATGAAACACTTGGGCGTGACGCTCGACGAGGTGATCGACGCCACCGAGTCGATGAACCTCAACACGAACGGCGGTGTGGTGAACGCGCTTGGCAAGGAGTATATCGTGCGCGGAGTGGTGGCAAGCGCCGACGTGGCGCAGATGGAGCGCACGGTGGTGAAGCAGAACGGCGGACACCCCATCCTGCTCGCCGACATCGCCGAGGTGCGCGTGGGCACCGAGCAACCACGCATGGGAGCCGCCAGCGTAGATGGACACGAGGCAGTGCTGCTCACCGTCACCAAGCAACCAGGCACCAGCACCGTGGACCTGACCGCCGCCCTCGAGCATGTGCTCGGGGAGTCGCGCTCGACCATGCCGGATGATGTGAGCATCCACACCGACATCTTCCGTCAGGCGGACTTCATCAACGCCTCCATAGACAATGTACGCACCTCGCTGTTGGAAGGATGCCTGATGGTAGTCATCGTGCTCTTCCTCTTCCTTGCCAACTGGCGCGCCACGCTCATCAGCATCATCACCCTGCCCCTCTCGCTCATCGTCTCTGTGCTGGCGCTCAGCCTCATGGGCTACACACTCAACACCATGTCGCTGGGCGGTATGGCCATCGCCATCGGCAGCCTCGTCGATGACGCCATCGTCGATGTCGAGAACGTGTGGCGCAAACTGCGGCAATCGCAAACAGATTTCAACGCCGCAGACCCTCAACGTACCGCAGGCACTTTCAACAAATTCAAAGAAAACGCCAACGGCATCCTCCGCCTCGTCTTCGACGCCTCGCGCGAAGTGCGCATGCCTATACTCTACTCCACCATTATTATTGTGGTGAGCTTTGTGCCACTCTTCTTCCTGAGCGGCATGGAAGGACGCATGCTCGTGCCGTTGGGCATCTCGTTCATCGTGGCATTGGTGGCAAGCACCCTGGTTGCCCTCACGCTAACACCCGTGCTGTGCAGTTATCTGCTCAAGGACGCAGGCGCAAAGGCTGAGCGCACGCCGCGCCTCGTCACCTTCCTCCAAAGCCACTATACGACCGCCCTCGCATGGGCACTTGACCACAAGCGCATGGTGCTGACCGGCACGGGTGTGGCTCTCGCAGTCGCCCTCGTCGCCCTCTGCTCGCTCGGCAGCACCTTCCTGCCTCCCTTCAACGAAGGGTCGCTGACCATCAATGTCTCAACCTTGCCCGGCACCGCCCTCGACGTGAGCGACAAGATAGGGCGCGAGGCGGAGCAACTGCTCATGGAGGTGCCCGAGATAACCAAGGTGGCGCGCAAGACAGGACGCGCCGAGATGGACGAGCACGCCCTGGGCGTCAACGTGTCGGAGATAGAGGCGCCGTTCACGCTCAAAAACCGCAGTCACGAAGACTTTGTCAACGATGTGCGCGAGCGACTCGGTGGACTGACAGGAGTGAACGTGGAGATCGGTCAGCCCATCAGCCACCGCATCGACGCCATGCTGAGCGGTACGCAGGCAGGCATAGCCATCAAGGTGTTCGGCCCCGACCTCAACCGCCTCTTCCTGCTCGCGGGCAGCATCAAGAGCGCCATCGCCGATGTCGAGGGCATCGCCGACCTCAACGTCGAGCAGCAGATCGAGCGTCCGCAGTTGGAGATAGTGCCGCGTCGCGACCTGCTCGCCAAGCACGGCATCACGCCGACGCATTTCAGCCATTTCGTGTCGGTGAACATCGCCGGACGCACGGTGGCGCAGGTCTATGACGGAGGCAAGAGTTTCAATCTCGTGGTGCGCGCCGATGACGACTTCCGCCAGGACGCCGCCCAAATCGCCGACCTCGTCATCGACTGCCCCGACGGTGAGAAAGTACCCCTCTCGGCTGTCGCCGACGTGGTGGTGACGAGCGGCCCGAACACCATCAACCGCGAGGATGTGCAGCGCAAGGTAGTGGTGTCCGCCAATGCCTCGGGGCGCGACATGGGCAGTGTGGTCGAGGACATACGCAGTGCCATCGACGAGAAGGTGGCGATGCCCGACGGCTACCATATCGAGCTGGGCGGTCAGTTCGAGAGCAACCAGCGCGCCACGCGCATTTTGACCAGTGCGACGGCAGTCTGCTTCGTCATCATCTTCCTGTTGCTCTGCCTGCAGTTCGGCAGTGCTGGACGCAGTGCTGTCATCCTGCTCAACCTCCCCTTGGCTCTCATCGGCGGCGTGTTTGCCCTCTGGATAGGCAGTGGTGAGATGAGCATACCCGCCATCATCGGTTTCATCTCGCTCTTCGGCATCGCCACGCGCGGTGGCATGCTGCTCATCTCGCAGTACGAACAGGCGGCGGGCGGCAACCTGCGCGAAACCATCGTCGCCGGTTCGCGCGACCGCCTCAACCCCATCCTCATGACGGCTCTCACCTCCGCCCTCGCCCTCATACCTCTCGCCCTGCGCGCCGACCTCCCCGGCAACGAGATTCAGAGTCCGATGGCAAAGGTCATCTTGGGCGGTCTCATCACGAGCACCGTCCTCAACCTCTTCATCATTCCGATTGTGTATGAGATGCTTGAGCGGAGCTCAAGCAAGGAGTAATGCGTCCTTTGGACGCTGGGAGTTAATGAATGGGAGTTAATGAATGGGAGTTATGCCTGCCTGCGGCAGGCTGGGAGTTAACGGAATGACACTACCGCTAACTCCACGAGCGAAAGCGAGTTAACTCCACGAGCGCAAGCGAGTTAACTCCCACGAGCGAAAGCGAGTTAACTCCCGTCAATCAAAGAAACCCCTGATGGCGGAGCGCCTGCATGAGTCCCTCGGACATGGCAACATTTGCGTCGCGCGTGTAGCGGCAGTCGGTAAACACCTGTGCGAGCGTCCGCTTGGCGTTTATCTCCACGAAATGCTTGTTCTCGGGCAACGCCTCCTTGGCGGCATAATGGCGGTCGATGTCAGCGGGCGTGTAGTCGTGGTAGGTTTCGGCATGCACGAAAGCGGGCACTGCGAGGCGGTCGGTAGGTGCCGGTGACTCGGCGGGCCAGCCCAGTGTGATGGTTGCCACGGGCATGACGAGGCGCGGCAAGGCGAGCGTCTCGATGATGCTCATCGGCTGATAGACGGTCGTGCCGAGGAAGCAGAGACCCAGTCCCTCCTTCTCAGCCAAGTCGCAGAAAGTCTGCGTGAAGAGCAGGGCGTCGGTGGCGGCGTTGATGAACGAGAGGAAATTGTCGTAGCCCGGGTCTGCCTCGCGGCACTCGCACCAAGTCGTTGTGCGCCGGAAGTCGGCGCAGACGGTCAGCACGACAGGTGCGGCGGTGACCATCGGCTGGTTGAAATGGGCAGGTGCCAGCCTACGCTTCATCTCCACGTCGCGCGTCACCACGACGCTGTACAGTTGCAGGTTGCCCATCGTCTGCGTGTGCGACGCCTCCTCTAATAGTCGGTTGAGCATCTCCTCGCCGACCCCCCTGTCAGCATATTGACGGATTGTTGTTCTCATTGTGCAATTATTTTAGTTCTATGTATTTAGGTGTCATAGATTTGTGCAACGAAGCGTTGCACGGATCGTTCGTCTCTCTTACGCCATCAAAACTATTCATGATTTGTTCATGAGGTCCTAACAGCAATCACATTTAGTCATCGCCCAATTTACCGGTCATGGAGCGAGAGAGTTCTCGTTCCACCTCCTCAACAGAAGGTAATGAACTCTTAAAGTCAGATGGATAGAGTTGCGACAACTGATATTCTGATATGCCGATAGGTGCACTTATGTTCTCAAGTGCATATTGCGCCATCACATTGTCCTTGTCGCGACATATAAGCAGTCCTATGGTAGGATTGTCTGTCTCCGATTTCATTTGGTGATTGATGGTTGCCACATAGAGGCTCAACTGACCGAGATACTCAGCCTTGAATGAGCCAACTTTCAGTTCTACAACGCAATAGGCATGAATCTTTGTGTTGTAAAATAGCAAATCGGGAAAGATTTCCTTTTCGCCCACTCCAAGTCGAATCTGCCTGCCCATATATGCCCAACCAGCACCAAGTTCCAAAAGAAAACGAGTGACATTCGTCACAAGCGCGTCTTCAAGTTCTTTCTCTCTATAACCAACTGTCATCGTAAGGAAATCGAAGTTGTAAGGATCGCGAGTTATCTGCTTTGCCAAATCACCCTGAACAGCAGGGAGTGTTGTTCGGAAATTGTTGATTGCCTTGCCTTCACGTTCATAGAGGTTTGAGCCAAGGAAATTCAGAAGCATATCACGCCCCCAGTTGTATTGGATGGTATTGCAGACATAGAAAATAGCCTTGTCAACATCGCCTTTGCACTTATCAATAATTCTCTGATGATGAAACCATGGAATTGAGCACAACACATCGAGGGTCAAAACGTCAGCATGTTTCAGAAAACTTAATTGAGAAGATTCGTCTACGGATTGTAGATGATTTGTAGCGATGGAATCGTCTACGGAGCGTAGATGATTCTCAATACGTATGTGGTACAGGAGATAGAAGTAATACATGTACTTCAAATTGGTCTCAGAAAAACCTTCCACATTGGGAATCTCTCGCCGCATATCACGACTCAATGTTTTGTAGAAAGCCGAGCCATAGGTGTTAGTCCACTGCTTTGAAGCAATATCACGTCCCACGCTCCAGTAGAACCGAAGCACCTCTTTCGTCACAGACAACGAGGCACGCAGGCGAGCCGCAAGATAACGCTGTTTAAGTTCTTTAAGCCAGTCGCCATAATCTTGATTATCGAAGAGAGTCTTTACGTCTTGAATTGTAGCCATAGCCAAACGTATTGTTGTATGTGGAGTTGATTTAGTTACAAATTTAGTCATTATTTTCTTCTTGGGCAAATATTGTCTGTCAAAACAAAGGTTTTTGGAGAGAAGTGGGTGATAGGTGGACAAAAATCACTAACTTTGCACGTATGAAACAGATATTGTATGGATTGGCGCTGGCTTTTGCGGTCACGGGGGCGTGGGCGCAGGAGAGTGTGCTGAGGGACATCGAGCGGAACAACACGGAGTTGCAGATGGCCAAGAGGCAAGGCATCAGGGCTGTGCTGGCCGTCAAGGCGCAGAACGGACTTGATGATTTGGAGGTGGAATATAGTCCGTTTTTCACACGCGGAGTGAGCGGAATGACAAGCAGTGAACTGGTTGTAAAACAGAGCTTTGAGTTGCCGTGGGCATACAGCTCGCGCAACCGCATGGCACGCATGCAGACGACGGAGAACGAGGCGGCATACAACGCCCTGCGCCAGGAAGTGCTGCTGCGGGCGCGCAACCTCATCATCGAGGTGGGCGGACTGCAGACAACGCTCGACATAATGGCTGTGCGCGGCGCGATTGCCGACTCGCTGAAGACGGCGTACGCACGCATGTCGCAACGTGGGGACGCGACAATTCTCGAATACAACCTCTGTCTCATCGAGAGCATGACGGTGGCGAAGGAACAGGCGCGCACCCAGGCGGCGATGGACAAGGCGATGGCCGAACTGACGGCGCTGAACGGCGGCAACCAGCTGGAAAAGAGTGCAGTGGTCAGCGAGAGCAATCGCTTGGAAAAAAGTCTTGAGGCGAGCGGCTTTGCGGCTCACGACGCTCGCATCGGGGCGGCGGAGAGCCGTGTGGAGAGTGCGCGCCAGATGGAGCGTGTGGCTACGTCTGAGAGCATGCCGCGCCTGACCGTAGGCTACCGCCGCAACACGGACGGCGACATAAGCTACAACGGCGTGCTGGTGGGTGCGAGCATACCCCTGTTTAGCAACAAGAAGCGGCGCACGATAGCCCGCGAGGAGCGTGAGACAGCCGAACTGCAACGCCAACAGACAGTATTGGAGGTGGAGCGCGAGCGCACAGCACTCCAGATTGAACTCGGGCAGGCGGAGGAGATACTGCGCACAAGCGACACGAAGATACTCCGAGAGACGCTCACCCTGCTCGAACGCTCGCTTGCGCTCGGCGAAACGTCGCTGACCGAATACATGCGCTCGTGCGCTCCCATCTACGCCCAATTAGAGGAAGTGACTGCCATCAGGACGCTCTATCTGCAGACCAAGAGTGCGCAGAGGAGAGGGGAATTGTGAGGGGGTTTGGTTTGAGATTGTTCGAATTTGTTCGAATTTGTTCGTCGATATATCGATATAACGTTCTATCGTTATAACGACTTTTTGTTACAACGACCAAACGGCAGGAACCTCAATCAGAAAAGCAGCAGGCCGGCGAGGGCGCTGGCGCAGAGGAGTCCGATGGGGGACATGCGGTAGAAGCGGCTGCCAATGAAGGCGAGGACGAAGAGGAGGAGGCTACAGGAAATCTGCCATGTGCTGTCGCCGAAGTTCTCGGTGGAAAGGTTGACGCTGCCCGGCTCGAAGAAGAGGAGGAGCGAGGCGGCGGCGATCATGCCCACGACGGTGGGACGGAGCACAGCGAAGACGCACTTGACGCGCGGATGGTCCTTGTAGCGAATCAAGACGCGGCTGAGGGCAAGCATGATGACGAACGAGGGGAGGACGAGGGCGACGGTGGCTACGGCACTGCCCAGGATGCCCATAGCCACGCCGTAGCCGTTCTCCACGGCGGCGGTGTAACCGATGTAGGTGGCGCTGTTGATGCCTATCGGGCCCGGCGTCATCTGGCTGATCGCCACGATGTCGGTGAACTGCTCGGTGGAGATCCAGTGGTAGCGCGACACCACCTCGCCGTAGATCAGCGTGATGATGGCGTAGCCCCCTCCGAATCCGAAGAGTCCCATCTTGAGGAAGGCGATGAAAAGAAGAAAATACAGCACTGTGTTAGGTAATAAGTAATAGCTAATAAGTAATACGTTGTGACATACTTTCAAACTCTCGCCCCAGTTCGGGGGGAGCTGGAGGGGGGCCTTATTTGTCCGGCACCTCGTCGCGGTAGAGACCGTAGAAGTAGCCGGCGATGCAGGCGGCGATGATGACCCAGACGGGGTTGACACCGAGGAGCCAGATGAGGAGGGCGGCGGCGATGGGAATCCAGAAGTTGTAGCGGTTGAGCTTGGCTGTCTTCGCCATCGAGAAGACGGGGGCGGCAATCAGCGCCACGACAACGGGGCGGATGCCCTTGAACATCGAGGCGACGACGGCATTGTCCTTGAACTGCTCGAAGAACAGGGCGATGGCGAGGATGATGACGAACGAGGGGAGCATGGCACCGAGGGCACAGGCGAAGCACCCGCGCACACCACGCATGCGATAGCCGATGAACACGCTGATGTTGACAGCGAACACACCGGGACAGGTCTGCGCCACAGCCACGAGGTCGAGGAAGTCCTCACGCCCTATCCAGCCATTTTTCTCCACCACCTCACGCTCGATCATGGGTATCATGGCATAGCCCCCTCCGATGGTGAAGAGGCCTATGCGCATGAAAGTGGTGAAAAGTTGGAACAACATCTGGGATTAACTAATAACTAATAGGTAATAGGTAAT
>JABUTZ010000010.1:74100-84321 GCA_021443415.1 Bacteroidaceae bacterium
TACACTCTACTCTCTACACTCTACACTCTACTCTCTACACTCTACTCTCTACTCTCTACTCTCTACACTCTACACTCTATTCTTTGAAACCGTCCACTTGTAGGCATTGGCGAAGGCTTCCGCCCAGGGAGTGATCTCGTCGGTGAGGCGGTCGGCGGGATAGTAGGCGTTCTGCCAGGGGAAGATGGCACGTTCGAGGTGGGGCATCATGGCGAGGTGGCGACCGTCGGCACTGGCGATGCCAGCCACGGCGAAGTCGCTGCCATTGGGGTTGCCCGGGTATTCCGCACAGGTATATTTAGCCACGATGTTGTAGGCGTTCTCGCCCTCGGGCAGACTGAAACGACCCTCGCCGTGAGCCACCCAGATGCCGAGACGGCTGCCGGCGAGCGAACCCATCAGGACGGAGTTGTTCTCGGGGATGGTCAAGCCGACGAATGCAGACTCAAACTTATGGCTCACATTGTGGAGCATGCGGGCGCGGTTGTCGCCGAGCAGTCCGAGTTCGACCATCAGCTGGCACCCGTTGCAGATGCCGAGCGAGAGGGTGTCCTCGCGGGCGTAGAAGCGGTCGAGAGCCGCCTTCGCCTTCGGATTGTAGAGGAAGGCGCCAGCCCAGCCCTTTGCCGAACCGAGCACGTCGCTGTTGGAGAAACCGCCGCAGAAGACGATGAAGCTGATGTCGTCGAGAGTCTCGCGACCGCTCACGAGGTCGGTCATCATCACGTCCTTGACATCGAAGCCGGCGAGGTAGAGGCAGTAAGCCATCTCGCGCTCGCCGTTGGTGCCCTTCTCGCGGATGATCGCCGCCTTGGGGGCATGCGTGCGGTCGCGGTTGTCGGGATCCATGCCGTACTGCGCCATCTTGCCCGTGAACGAACGGTCGAAACGCAGGTCAAGAGCCTGGCGCTTATAATTCTTAAAACGCTCAGCCGCCTGTCCGTTGAAGCTCTGCTTGCAGTCGAGGAGGTAGCTCGTGCGATACCACACGTCGCGGAGAGCGTCGATGTCGAACGCGATGTCGGTACCCTTGATGGCTATCGAACGACCGTCAGCGGGAGTGCCGATGACGGCGTATGCCACACCGGCGTCGTCGAGGATGTCCTCGAAGAGCTGCTTGTTGCCGTTCTCCACCTGGACGACGACACCCGGGTTCTCGGCGAAGATCGTCTTCACGAGGTCGTCGCCGAAGAGGCTCAGGTCGAGCGCCACCCCACCCTTGCGGTTGGCGAAGCACATCTCGAGGAGAGTCGTAATCATGCCGCCCGCCGAGATGTCGTGACCGGCAAGGAGGATGCCGCGGGCGACACACTCCTGGATGGCGTTGAACGCATCGCGGAAGTATTCGGGACGGGCGACCGTAGGCACGTCGCTGCCCACGTGGCCGAGGCTCTGGGCGAAGGCACTGCCACCGAGACGCTGCTCGCAGAACGAGAAGTCGATGTGGTAGAGCGTGCTCTTCACGCCGTTGCGAAGGACGGGCGAGACAGTCTTGCGCACATCAGCCACCTCGCCACCGCTGGTGACGATGACCGTGCCCGGACTGACTATCTTGCTACCGTCGGGATATTTCTGGGTCATCGAGAGCGAGTCCTTGCCCGTGGGCACGTTGATCTCAAGGGCGCAGCAGAAGTCGGACAGGGCGCTCACAGCCTCGTAGAGGCGCGCGTCCTCGCCCTCCTGACTGCGGCAGGGCCACATCCAGTTGGCTGAGAGCGAGATGCTGTCGAGTCCCTCGGCGAGGTTCGCCCACACGATGTTGGTGAGCGACTCAGCCACCGAGAGCACACTGCCGGCGGCGGGGTCGGCGAGGCCAGCCTGCGGAGCATGTCCGAGGGCGGTGGCTATGCCCGCACGTCCGCGGTAGTCGAGGGCAACGACACCGCAGTCGCTCAGCGGCAGCTGAATCTCACCCTGGCACTGCTGGCGCGCCACCTTGCCCGTGACGCTGCGGTCCACCTTGTTCGTCAGCCAGTCCTTGCAGGCGACCGCCTCAAGCTGAAGCACATCCTCGACATATTTCTGCAACTGCGACTGGTCGTAGGCGACATCCTTATACTTGCGCTCGACGGTCTTGTCGCGCATTATGGTCTTGGGGCTGTGGCCGAACATCTGGCTCACCTCGAGGTCGAAGGGACGGCGGCCGTCACCCTGCTCGAACGAGAAGTGGGCGTCGCCCGTCGTCTCGCCGACGACATAGAGCGGGGCGCGCTCGCGCTCGGCAATCCGGCGCACATGGTCGATATGCTCCTCCTGAATGAGCAGACCCATGCGCTCCTGGCTCTCGTTGGCGATTATCTCCTTGGCGCTCAGCGTCGGGTCGCCGATGGGCAGCTTGGTCATATCGATGTGTCCGCCGCACTCCTCGACGAGTTCGGAGAGGCAGTTGACATGGCCCGCACTGCCGTGGTCGTGGATGGACACGACAGGGTTGACCTCCTCCTCGCAGAGGGCGCGCACGAGGTTATTGGCACGCTTCTGCATCTCGGGGTTGGCGCGCTGGACGGCATTCAGTTCAATGCCCGACGAGTAGCGGCCGGTATCGACCGACGACACGGAGCCGCCACCCAGTCCGATGCGGTAGTTGTCGCCACCGACCACGACCACCTTGTTGCCCTTCGCGGGCGTACCCTTCAGGCAGTCGCGCTTGGTGCCGTAGCCCACACCGCCGGCGAGCATGATAACCTTGTCGTAACCATATCGCTCGCCGTTCTCAGCATGCTCGAAGGTGAGTACGGAACCCGTGATGAGCGGCTGTCCGAACTTGTTTCCGAAGTCGGAAGCACCGTTTGAAGCCTTGATCAAAATCTGTTCGGGAGTCTGGTAGAGCCATTCGCGGACGGGCAGGAGCTCCTCCCAACGCTTGGTCTCGGACATGCGCGGATAGCTTGTCATATAGACAGCCGTGCCCGCGATGGGCCAGCTGCCGACACCGCCACCCATACGGTCGCGGATCTCGCCGCCCGTGCCTGTCGAGGCACCGTTGAACGGCTCGACGGTCGTGGGGAAGTTGTGCGTCTCCGCCTTGATGGAGATGACACTCTCGATGTTGCGGATAATGAAGAAGTCGCTCGTAGAGTGGTCGGCGGGAGCGAACTGCTCCACGACGGGACCCTGGGCGAACGCCACATTATCCTTATAGGCTGAGATGATCTTATGCGGATTTTCCTTCGTTGTCTTCTTGATCATTGCGAAAAGCGACGATGGCTTCTCCTCGCCGTCGATGACGAACGTGCCACCGAAAATCTTGTGGCGGCAGTGCTCGGAGTTGATCTGGGCGAAGCCGAACACCTCGCTGTCGGTCAGCCGGCGGCCCAGCTCACCCTCCACGCGGTGCAGGTAGTCGATCTCCTCGGGACTGAGCGCAAGACCCTCACGCTCGTTGTATTCCTCGAGGTTGTCAATCTCGAGGATGGGAGCTGGACGGACATCGACGGTGAAGATGTCCTGGTCGAGACCGCTGTACATGCGCTGGAGCATGGGGTCGTGGTCGGCGTCGGCGCTCGCCACGGGGAAGTACTCCTCGATGCGCTGGATGCCCCCGATGCACATGTTCTGGGTGATCTCCACGGCGTTGGTGCTCCAGGGCGTCACCATCTCGCGGCGCGGTCCGACGAAGAAGCCCTCGATGGTGTCGCCCTCGCAGAGCGACGCTCCGCCGTAGAGCCAGCAGAGGCGTTCCACCTCGTCGGCTGCCAACGTGTGACTGACTTGTGTAGCAATGATGCTGTTCTCTTGGGTCTTGAAAAAGAAAACCATATTGTATTTACTATTTGACAATTTACTATTTACAATTTATTTACGATTTTTTTGACACAGATTAACACAGATATTGACACAGATTAACACGGATTCTTTTATCGAATTTTCGTTATATCGTTATATCGACGCACGGCGAAGATTTCGAAGATTTCGACCGCCATAGGTAATCCTTTATTCTTTATTCTTTATTCTTTATTCTTTATTCTTTATTCTTTATTCTTTATTCTTTACACTCTACACTCTACACTCTATTCTCTAAATAGTCAGCAAAGATGCGGGCGGCGGTGATGACCTGGTTGACGCAGGGGCGCGTGCGGTAGTACTCGGCGGTGCGCGGACTGGCGACGAAACTGAGTGGCTGCCCCTTCTTCAGTTTGAGCAGTTCGGCGCATACGATGGAGCCGTGCTCCTCGCGGAAGCGGTCGGCGAGCAGTTGGGTGACGCGGTAGCAGTTGGACTTAGCCTCGCTGTCATTGCCATCGACAGCCCCGTGCTCCAGACCCGCCAAAAGGGCGAGGGCGCATACGGCGCCGCATGTCAGTCGCATGCGGCCGATGCCACCTCCGAAGCCGGCGCTCATGCGCAGGGCCTGCTCCTCGGTGAATCCGTAGATGTCGGCGAATGCCGCCACCACACTCTGCGAGCAGTTGTATCCGCTCACGAACAGGCGCTCGGCCGTTGCAATTCTTTCCTCTTTGGTCATTTGAGTTTATTCTTTAGATAATGAGCCGTGTAGCCCTTGCCTTGTGCGACAATCTCCTCGGGCGTGCCGCACGCCACCAGGCTGCCACCGCCGGCTCCCGCCTCGGGACCGAGGTCGATGACATAGTCGGCGGAGGCAGTGACATCGAGGTTGTGCTCGATGCAGATGACCGTGTGTCCGCGCTCGATGAGCGCGTTGAACGCCGACAGGAGGCGGTGCGTGTCGTGGAAGTGGAGTCCCGTGGTCGGTTCGTCGAAGATGAACATCGTCGGGCGCGGACGCTCGTCGCCGATATGGTAGGCGAGCTTGACGCGCTGGTTCTCGCCGCCCGAGAGCGTGCTGCTGCTCTGTCCGAGGGTTATATATCCCAGTCCCACCTGCTGGAGAGGTGTCAGGCGACGCACGATGCGGCGGCAGATGGAGCCGCTCTCGCCCTTGTCGGCTGTGTGCTGTCCGAAGAACTCCACGGCGGCGTTCACCGTCATGCAGAGCACGTCGTAGATATTCTTACCGTTGAAGCGCGCCTCGAGCACATCGGGCTTGTAACGCCTTCCGTGGCAGACATCGCAGGTGAGCACGAGGTCGCTCATGAACTGCATCTCGACGGTGATCGTACCCTCGCCCTTGCACTCGTCGCAACGGCCCCCCTCGGTGTTGAACGAGAAGAAGCCAGCAGTCCAGCCCATCTGTCGCGAGAGGGGCAGCGTGGCGAAAAGGGCTCGGATCTCGTCGAACGCCTTGACGTAGGTGACGGGGTTGCTGCGCGTCGATTTGCCTATGGGGTTCTGGTCGACGAACTCGATGCACTGCACCTGGTCGAGGTCGCCCTCGATGGCAAGATGCTCGCCAGGACGATCTGCCACCTCGTCGAGACGACGCTTGATGGCGTTGAAGAGAATGTCGCGCACGAGCGTCGATTTGCCCGAGCCACTCACGCCCGTCACCACGGTGAGCACGTTGAGCGGAAAGGCGACGTCGATGCCGCGCAGGTTGTTCGCCCTTGCTCCGCGCACCACCACGCTCGCCGAAAATGAGCGACGGCTCGCCGGCGGTTCGATGCGGCGGCGACCACATAGGTAGTCGAGAGTGTATGAGTTAAGATGCTCGGTATCCTTCAGTTTATTGATGTCGCCGACAGCCCCTTGGAAGACCACCTGTCCCCCACCCCGTCCCGCCTCGGGGCCGAGGTCGATGAGATGGTCAGCGGCACGCATTATCTCCTCGTCGTGCTCAACGACGACGACCGTGTTGCCCAGTCCCTGCAGGTCGCGCAGGACGCTGATCAGGCGCTCCGTGTCACGGCTGTGCAGTCCGATGCTCGGTTCGTCGAGCACGTAGAGACTGCCCACCAGGCTGCTGCCCAGCGACTTGGACAGGTTGATGCGCTGGCTCTCGCCTCCCGATAGGGTGTTCATGGCGCGCGACATGGTGAGATAGCCCAGCCCGACGTTGACGAGGTAGGTCAGGCGGCTCCTGATCTCTATGAGCAGTCGCTCGGCAATCTGTTGCTCGTGGTCGGTAAGCTGGAGATGAAGGAAAAAGTCGAGGAGGTCGGAAGCGGAGAGCTCGAGCAGGTCGGCTATGCTGTGGCCGGCGACCTTCACGTAGGTAGCCTCCTTGCGCAGGCGCGACCCGTGGCAGCGCGGACAGATGGTCTTGCCGCGATAGCGGGCGAGCATGACGCGATACTGGATCTTGTACTGGTTGTCGCGCACCATCGCGAAGAAAGCGTCGATGCATGCCGGCCCCTCGTGCCAGAGCATGTCCTTCTGGTCGCGCGTCAGTTCGTGGTAGGGAGTGAAAATCGGGAAGTTGCGATAGGACGCCCAGCGGCAGAACTCGTCCTTCCACTGCCCCATCTTCTCGCCTCGCCAGCAGACGACGGCCCCGTCGTAGACCGAGCGCGTGGAGTCGGGGATGACCAGTTCCTCGCTGATGCCCACGATGCGTCCGAAGCCCTCGCACTCGGGGCAGGCGCCCATGGGCGAGTTGAAGGCGAACATGTTCTCGTGGGGTTCCTCGAAGGTGATGCCGTCAGCCTCGAAACGTGTGCTGAACTCGTGCAGAATGCCCGCCGGCTCGAAGCGCAGGCAGCAGGTCCCCTTGCCCTCGAAGAAAGCCGTCTCGACGGAGTCGGTCAGGCGCGAGACGGCGTCGGCGCGGTCGCTCACCGAGAGGCGGTCGACAAGCAGGTAGACATCGCGCGTGTCGGTCAGCGAGTCTATACAGTCCTCGATGCGGCGCACCTCGCCACGCACCTCCATGCGCGTGAATCCCTGCTGGATATAGATGCCCGCCTGCTGGGCGATGGTGCGTCCCTCGGGAATGCGGAGGGGCGCAAGGACGGTGAAGCGGGTGCCGGGTCCGTAGCTCCGGGTCAGCCGCACCACGTCCTCGACCGTGTGGCGCTTCACCTCGCAGCCGCTCACGGGCGAGATCGTATGCCCGATGCGTGCGAAGAGCAGGCGCAGGTAGTCGTAGACCTCGGTGCTCGTGCCTACGGTGCTTCGCGGGTTGCGGCTCACCACCTTCTGCTCGATGGCGATGGCCGGCGGCAGGCCGTGGATGATGTCGCAGTCGGGCTTGCGCATGCGTCCGAGAAACTGGCGCGCATAGGCTGAGAGGCTCTCCACGTAGCGTCGCTGTCCCTCGGCGTAGAGGGTGTCGAAGGCGAGCGAGGACTTGCCGCTGCCCGACAAGCCGGTCATTACGACCAAACTGTCGCGCGGAATGTCAACATCTATGTTGCGCAGATTGTTGACCCTTGCGCCACGCACCTCGATTGCCTCGCCCATACCTTATTATATATGTTATTTCTTGAAGAGGTTGGCTATCGTCGCCGCCATGGTGGCGAGCGATGCTCCTCCCGTGGCGAACGACATGATCTCGGCCGCCGAGCGACGGCGCGTGTTCTGCTTCGTAGGCACGATAATCTCGCAGCCTGGCTCTATCCTGCCCTCCGAGACGCGCGACATGGTGCCGTTGAGATAGAGGATGTAAGTGCGGTTCTTCTGTGCGCGGAGCGAGAAGCCGCCCGCCTTGTTGACGTAGTATTTGTAGTCCTTTCCCTCGACGTAGGTCACCGTGTTGCGGCGCATCACCTCTCCGTTGACAGTCACGGTGTTGATGTACTCGGGCAGGACGAGCTCGTCGCCCTCGCGCAGGACGATGTCCTCGTCGCCGCCGGGGTTCTCCATCGCCTCGTCGAGGTGTATGCCGACGTAATAGACGTCGCCCAGCTCAAACTTGCCCAGCTTGGCGCTGTAGTCGATGGCCGACTTCTGTCCCTCCGCCTCCATCTGCTCCTGGTTCTTGAGTTCCTCCGCCTGCTCGCGCGCCGTCTGCAGCACCTCGAGCATGCGCTGTCGCTCGTCGGGGTTGATGCGGCGTATGAGTCGCGCTCCGCGCAGGTAAGCCTTGTAGGTCGGTCCGCCCGCCGCCGCAATCAGGTCGCTCAGGCGCATCTGCGCGCGGTCGATGGCATAGACGCCGGGGAACTGCGCCTCACCCGTGACCTTGACCTCCTCCTGGCTCAGCGTGCCGGGGCTGCGGTAGACATAGACGCGGTCGTAGGGCTGGAGGATGAAGCCCGGTATGCCGTCGACCACGAAGCCGTCGCGCATGGAGAACGAGAAGTTCTTGGCGCGCACGCTGTCGTCGCGCGTGGCGAGGGGGTTGACGATGCGTCGCGAGACGTTGATCTTGGCGAACGAGGCGACGTCGGTGAAGCCGCCCGCCTGGATGATCAGGTCCTCGAGCGTCTCGCACTCGGCGTAGGCGTATGTGCCGGGGTCGTTCACCTCGCCCTGGATGGTCAGCGTGCGCTCCTCCATCATGTCCTTGCGCGTGGGCACGAACAGTATGTCGTCCTTCGTGAGGAGAACGTCAGGCTCGGTGCCCTCCATGATGCCTTTCAGGTTGACGGTCAGTGCCTCGAGCGTGCGGTCGGGACGGCGGCGATGCATGACGGCGTGGTCGGGGAAAGCCTCCTCGCGCAGTCCCGCCGCCGCCTCGATGAGACCGCGCACGGTGGTCACGTCGCGTCCGTACTGGTACTTGCCGGGACGGAATACGGCTCCCTTCACCTCCACCATGTTGGAGTAGCGTCCCAGCACCGAGTCGACGGTGACGGCGTCCTTGTCGTGCATCTTGAACGAGCCGAGGTCGAACTCGCCCACCGTATGGATTGAGTATTCGCCGCCCGTCTTGCGCTCGACGCGGAGCTTGGCCGTGTAGGCGTCGCCCGTGAAGCCTCCCGTGAAGCGCACGAGGTCGGCGAGCGTCTCCTCGGTCTTCATCTCGTAGTACATCGGGCGTTTCACCTTGCCCTTTATCTCCACCAGGCTCTGGTATGGCTCGACCACGATTACGTCGCCGGCGGAGAGCATGACGTTGCCCGTCAGCTTGCCCACGAGGATGTAGTCATAGACATCGACCGTGGTGAGCAGTCGGCCGTCGCGATAGACCTTGACGGCGCGCAGGGTGCCTATGTCGTTCGGTCCGCCCGCCATGTAGAGGGCGTGGAAGACGGAGGCGAAGGCGGAGAGCGTGTATGTGCCGGGGGCCTGTACCTCGCCCATCACGTTGACCATGATGGTCTTGGTCTGCCCGACGGTCAGCTGCACGCGCGAAGACGAGTAGCGCTGGCCGAGCTGCGAGCGCAGGCGTGCGTTGGCCTGGCTGACGGTCAGTCCGCTCAGCGCGACGGGTCCGAAGCCCTCGATGACCAGTGTGCCGTCGGGCGAGATGGTGCCCTGGATGGTCTTCTGCGAGGCCCCGTAGATGTCCACGTTGACGGCGTCGCCGGGTCCCAGGCGGTAGTTGTCGGGCGTGGCGATGTTCATGTTGGGTTCGAACGAGAGGTTGGTGTTGTTGAAGATGTCGTGTCCGAAGACGCGCTGGCGCTCCTCCGCCACCCACTCCTCGAGTTCCTCGTCGTAGTAGTAGCGTTTGTCCTTGTACGAGTCCATGTCGCGCTTCGTCTTCGACTTGCTGCGCGACTTCTTCCTGCTCTTCGCGCTCTTGGAGTCCTTGCGCTTGCCGTCCCTGTCGGTCGCCGTCTCGTCCTCGTCGTCGTAGTAGTAGTCCTCGTCGTCGTCGAACATGAAGCTGATGTCCTCCTCCTCGTCGTCGTCGCGCACCTTGAGGTTGCCCGAGCGATCCTTCTTCTTGTCGCCGTTGGCCTGTCGCATGCGGCTCTTGTCCGTCTTCGACGTACCCTCGGCGAGCCCGAAGCTGCCGTCCTTGTTCTCGCGCTCGAGGCGGCGGCGCAACTGCTGCAGCTTGGTCACCGACACGCCTCGCTGCACCAGGTCGGTCACTATCTGCTGGTCGCTCGACCCCTTTTTCTTCTCCTTGCGGGCGAACTCTATGATGTCATCGTCGCTCATCGACTGCGCCGCCGCGGGCGCCGCCATGAGCATCAGCAAAGCCAAAATGGACAAAAATCTTCTCATACAGGCACATTTTTTTGCAAAGTTAGCGATTTTTTTGATAACATCGGGCACAAAACGGGAAAATATGACTATCTTTGCACCGCAAAACGCATCGGGGTTGACTGGATTTGACAGCGGGCCGAGGTGTCGTGTAAGCACGCAGAGCACTGTTGGGCGGCTCTTTAATCCCGCTCCTCAAACAATTATCTGGCGAAAACACTTACGCTCTCGCTGCCTAATCGAAGCACAGTAGATTGGCTTTATCGGGGCTCAAGGAGCCCTGACGGGATGTCACTCACGAGCATCGTCGCGTAACGTCGT
>JABUTZ010000010.1:84353-87542 GCA_021443415.1 Bacteroidaceae bacterium
GGGTTGGCTCCGCAGCCTGTATGAAGGCCGCAAGGCATCAGGAGATAAGGCGCAGATGGATGGCCGGGGTTCTGGTCGGCGCACGAAAACCGAAGGCCCGGATAAGCGTGTAGAAAGCGCGGTGTTTCCCCGTTTGGACGAGGGTTCGACTCCCTCCAGCTCCACCGACGACAAAAATGAGCGAGTTAGCACAAAGCCTCTCAACCGAAGAGGTTTTGTGCTAATTTGTTACCCATAGGTCCAACCGAGCAAACGCCAAGAGCCGCGAGACTGCCTTTGTCCTTAGGCGAGTCACGCGGCTCCCAACTAACCAAAACCAATTCTTTCTTTGGGGTTGAAGGGTTGAGGATTATGGGGTTGTTGGGTTATATTGCCTCAACGCCTTCAGATGTGTTGTTCTGTTGCGAGAGAGAGGTGATAGACGCCTCTCAAGGAATGGTGATAGGAGGCGGTCAGCCGAGTTTCTCGATCAGTTCGAGGCACATGCGCGAGTTGTGGTAGGGGCATTTCCAGAAGCCCGCCTTGTCGTCGGTGCGGTTGATCTCCGTGTCCTTGCGGCTCCAGTACCACTCCCCTCGCTCATGGTCGATGATGTTGTCGCGCGTGTATGTCCACGACTCCATCGCCCTGTCGAGCATCCCCTGCTCGTTGTGGTAGAGGAAGAGGTACGCCTCACCGATGATGTTCTCCGCCTGCACCCACCAGTGGCGGTCGCTGTCGAGATGGCGGTCGCCATGCGCCTCGTAGACCATCGAACCGTCGGGGAGACGGCCCTCGAAAGCGGCATGGGCGATGCGGCGCGTCACAGCCAGCGTCTCCGCGAGCAGGCTCTCGTCGCCAAGCACCTGTGCCGTCTCGAGCAGGAGCCACGACGCCTCGATGTCGTGACCGTAGGAGACGATATCGTCGGTGCGCGTCCAGTCGTCGAGGAAGAAGAGTCCGAGATGGCCTCGCTCGCCCGACGCGACGATGCGGTCGATGAAGAGCCGCTGGAGCGCCTCCGTAGCCTCGAACAGGTCGGCGTCGCGCCACACGCGAAGCAGGTTGGTGTAAGGCTCGATGATGTGCAAGTGGGTGTTCATCGTCTTCGCCACGTTGGCGTCCTTGGCGCTCAGGCGCATGTCCTCCAACGGGTTCCAGAAGCGGTCCAGAGCCTCGGTGTAGCCACCGTGGACGCGGTCGCGGCTGTGCGCCTCGATGTCGCGGAACAGGCGCACGGCATAGTCCAGCGCCTCGGCGTCGCCCGTGGCCCGCGCATACTCGCTGAGTCCGTAGATGGCAAAGCCCAGCGCATAGAACTGCTTCTTGGTGTCGAGCGGAGTGCCGTCAGGAGCTATCGACCAGAACACGCCTCCGTACTTATGGTCGTAGAAGCGGTCGATGACCTCGCGCTTGGCGCGTGTCGCCATCTCCAGGTACGCCTTGTCGCCCAGCACGCGGTAGGCGGCCGAGAAGGTCCAGAGGATGCGCGCATTGAGGATGGCTCCCTTGGGAGCGTCGGCGTGCAACTGGTCGTCTCCGTCGCGACGGCCATGGAAGCCGCCGCGCGGATCAACCATGTTTTCGATCCAATATGGCAGTATGTTGCGGGTCAGGCATTGCCTCACCTCACCGATGAACTCTTGCTTTGTCATAAGGCTCTTGACTGAGGGATGGAGGGATGGAGGACGGACGCAGACAGTCACGCTTGACGGCCCTGGTTGAGGTCTATCAGGCGGTTGATGGTCTCTACCGAGCGGGCGGTCGTCAGTCCGTCCTCGGGTGTGCGGAGGCAGTAGTCGACGAGACGCTCGACGGTGGAGGTGGCTACATGCACACGTGTGTCGGACGATGCGTAGTAGATGTACACCTTGCCATCGTCGTCCGTAATCCAGCCGTTGGAGAAGAGCACGTTCATCACGTCGCCCTGATACTCGTCGCCCACGGGAGCCATGAAATAGCCGCCCGGCGACGCTATCTTGCGCCACGGCTCGTCGAGAGCCGTCATGTACATGTAGAGGACATAGCGCAGTCCGCTGGCGCAGTTGCGCACGCCATGGGCGAGGTGGAGCCATCCCTGCGGGGTCTTAATCGGGTGCGGACCCTCGCCATTCTTCACCTCCTTGATGGTGTGATAGATGCGCTGGTCGATGATCATCTCCTCGCGCGTGATCTCGGCGTGCGTGATGTCGTCGATCAGCGTCCAGCCGATGCCGCCGCCCTTGCCCGTGTCGATGAACGAGTCCTGAGGGCGCGTGTAGAGGGCGTAATGGCCATCGACGAACTCGGGGTGCAGCACCACGTTGCGCTGCTGGCTCTTGCATTTGAGGTCGGGCAGGCGCTGCCATGTCACCAGGTCCTTGGTGCGGGCGATGCCGCAGGCAGCTGTCGCCGCCGAGAGGTCGCCCGGCTGGCTGTCGTCATGGCGCTCGACGCAGAAGAGTCCGTAGATCCAGCCGTCCTCGTGCTTGGTCAGGCGCATGTCATAGACGTTGGTGCCGACGCACTCGGTGTCGGGCATCGTGATCGGACGGGGCCAGAAGCGGAAGTTGTCGATGCCGTTGGGACTCTCCGCCACGGCGAAGAACGACTTGCGGTCGTTGCCCTCCACCCTGACCACGAGCAGGTAGCGTCCGTCGAGCTTGATGGCTCCGGCGTTGAGTGTGGCGTTGAAGCCGATGCGCTCCACGAAATTTGGGTTGGTCGCGGGGTTGAAGTCGTATCTCCACTCCAAAGGCACCATGTCGGCGGTCACCACGGGGTTGAGGTAACGCTCATAGACGCCATTGCCCTCGATGGGGGTGTTGACACGCAAGAGCAGTTGCTCGTAGCGGTCGGTAACTATTTGTTTTCTCTGTATGAAGTCCATAGGTAATATGTTGTTTTAACTTGTTTTGTTGACTGTCACTCCATGTCCCTGAGGTCGGAGAGGAAGAATGTCTGCGGCAACTGGTAGAAGCGCACGAAGTCGGCGGCGGCGGGGTGTCCGGGATAGGGCACGTAGAAGTGTTCCGCCTTCCTGTTGCGGTTGGCATTGCGCCAGACGGACACGTAGGCTATCTTGTAGTCCCTGACCGCCTCGAACAGCACGCGTGTGTACCAGTCGTGAACCGCCACAGCCTCGCAGCCAGCCTCGGTGAGGGCGGCTATCTTGCCGCGTTCGGCGGCGACCGCCGCAGCTGTTCCGAGCGTGTTGGCCACATGCCGGCG
>JABUTZ010000010.1:87584-93350 GCA_021443415.1 Bacteroidaceae bacterium
TCCACATATTCGTCGCCCGGATAGCGCTCCATGTATTCCTCTCGGGTGTCTCCGCCCGTCTTGTCGGGCGAGTACGCCCACACGACGTTGTCTATCTCCTTCTCGTCGAAGATGCGGCGCGTCATGTGCCAGAGAGCCACGTAGTCGTGCGTGTCGCAGCACGTGCGTCCCCACCAGAACCAGTCGCCCGTATGCTCGTGCCATGGGCGGAAGACGACGGGTATGCGATGGCCCTCGTCGTCGCGGAGCGAACCGATGAAGTCGGCGGCGGCGGCTATCCAGCGCGCCATGACGGCGTTGAGTGAGTCGCCCTCGGTGACGCAACGGCGCACCACGGTGGTGTCGCTTGCATCCCACGAGTCGCCGCCCGTGAGGGGGTTGCGCAGATGCCATGAGAACGAGTTGACGCCACCGCGTGCGGCATGCTTGCGCGCCTCGTCGCGGATGAACGCGAACGGCACGCCGTCGAGTTGCTCTTCGCTGCCCTGCTCTATCTGTCCGAGGTCCCAGCTGATGATGGCGGGATAGTCGCCCGTGAGTGCCTTGACGTCGCTGCTGTCGGGCAGAAACTCCCAGTCGTATCCGTACGCCGTGTCGTCGTGGTGTCCGAAGGCGAATCCGTCGGCACCCTGCAGGCGGGCGAGCCTCTCCAACAAGCACTGCCTAACGTCCGTCGTCGCGTCCGATGTCTCCGACGACCTGTTGCCGCAAGCCGCCACCGTGAGAGCCATCAGTGCCATTGCCATAGTTTTTTTCATTGTTACGTATACATATTTATGTTGGTATAAGAGACCAACCGGGAGTTCACTGACCAAAACCTAAAAACAAAAGCTCCCGGCTGGTCTCGCACATCAGTTCACTGCATAGTCGCCGCGCTTGAGCACGATGGGACTCTGGTTGACCGTCTTCCACTGGTCGCCCGGATAGTTGAAGTGGCAGTATGTGCCGCTCTCGTCCATGTCGTACCACTGCATGAAGAAGCTCCAGAGGGCGTTCTTCTGCTGCGCCTTGGCGGGATCCACCAGGTTGCCGCACTCGGAGAGCGCCACCATCTTCTTGCCTCCCACCACCTGGTTGAGCAGGTAGAAGACGTCCGACTGGTCGGTCAGCGTGGCGTCGGGATAGATGTCAGCGCCCACGATGTCCACACAGTCGCTGCCAGGATAGGCGGCGGCCACCGTCTGCGCCGAAGCCAACGCGCCGGCGTCCTGCGACTGCATCGTCCACACCCAGATCAGGTTGTTGAGTCCGTACTCGTTGGTGAGCTTGTCATACATGTACCTCCACAGAGCCTTGGTCGCCTCGACTCCCGAGTTGCCCCACCAGAACCACGGTCCCCAGCTGTAGTCGCCGGCCGCCTCGTGGAGCGGGCGGAAGAGGGCGGGGATGCCAGCGTCCTGCAGACGCTTGAGGTAGCCGGCCACCTTCGACAGGTCGGCGTTGACCACATCGTTCTCCCATGTGCCTGCGACAGTGGCGTTGGCGCAGCTGAAGGCATTGCCCTCGGCAGAGAAACTCAGTGTCGAGCCGCCGCCTCCGCGGAGCACCACCTTGGTGACCGTGTAGTCGTGGCCGCTGACGATGAGGCCGCTTGTCTGCAACGTGGCGAGCACGTCCTCGTCGATGGGCAGCGTGAAGTTGCCCGAGATGTTGAAGTATTCGTATTCGGGCTTGACGGCACCCCATGTGCCGGCATCCTTGAACGAGCCCTGGGCTCCGGCAACCACGTTCTCGGCATACACCTCGACCACGTCGCCTATCTCAGCCTTTGCGAAGAGGCTCATCGCCGCCTCGTCGTTCATCATCACCCAGCCGCTCCAGTCGGAAGGCATCTCCTGGGTTCCCTCCCACAGGGTGCCCTTGACGGCAGCCGATGAGGTCGGCACGGCCCAGTGCCATGAGATGGCGGGTATGCTGCCCTTCGTCCATGCGTCCTTGATGCGCGTGATGTCGCCGTAGTCAATCCAGTCGGAGGGCGATGAGGCGAGGTGGATGAAGTCGAAGCCGACGATGGCGGGATAGGCTCCCGTCTGCGCGTTGAGGAAGTCGGCGTAGTCCGTTCCCCATGCCACGTCGCCCATCGAGCCCGTGAACATCTTCTTGCCATAGTTGTCGACGAACAGTCCATAGACCTTCGAAGCCTCGGCGGTGGCATGCTGGTTGGTGAGCTGGTCGATGGTGCCGAACTCGGGTGTCGAGGCGGTGAAACGGAGTGTGAACGGCTGGGCGAAGGCAGCCGAGTTGACGGCAGCCAAGGCCCGCTCAGGCACAATCAGTTCGTAGGTCTCGCCGGGCGAGAGCGACACGCTGACCGCCACTTGACGACGGTTGGTTTCGCCGCTCTCGGTGGTGGCGTACGCCATGCCCACGGCGTTGCCGTTGAGCGTGGGGCTGACCGACGAGTTGATGACCATGTCGGCATTGTAGGTGAGCAGGATCTGCGTGGTGGTATATGCCACCTTGCCACCCTCAGCCACCGAACACGCCGTCACCTTGGCGCCCTCGGGGGCGCCGGGCACGTTGTAGGTGGTATCTTTTTCGCAGGCAGTGGCGAACAGGCCTATGGCGAGCGCCATGCCCCAGGATTTCAGGTTCTTCAGTTTCATGATTTCCATGAGTTAAAATGGTTAACTTTTATTTCAAATCGTATTCGATGGTCACCTTGTTGACGACGGTGCCCTTGCCCTGCATGATGAAGGCGGTGGTCGACCAGCCGTCGCTCGTGTTGAGAGCGTCGTTGAGCACGTCGGCGGTGAGGTCGAACGTCAGTGTCTCGACGATGTCGGCCGACTCGAGGATGGTGTACTGGCTCCAGTTGGCGTTGTTGACCTGTATCTGCGTGTAGTCGTAGGCGGCGAGGTGGAAGACCATCTGAGCGCCGGCGGGCACGCCCTCGAGCTGCTCCTTGTAGACACGCACCACGTTGCCGTTCCAATTGCCGAAGTCGACCGGTTCGTCCCAAACGACGATGGACTGGTGCGTAGAGCCGATGATCTCGTACTGGTAGTCGATTGAGCCGTTCGACGACACGAGCGTGACTGTCGACTTGCCGCCGCAGTCGGCGGGCAGGTTGATGAGCAGGCGGCTGCCGTTGATGATGAACTGGCAGGCCTTGGCGTTGACAAGGACGTTGGTCAGCTTGTTGCCGTTGACCACCTCAGCCTCCATCAGTTCGCCTGCGATGAGGTTCTCGGTGAGCACGTTGGTTATGAAGCAGCACTCGGGAGCCTGGATGGTGAGTGCGGGGGTGGTCACCGTCTCGCCGTTCGCCATCGTGAGCGTGAGTGCTCCGCTCTGTGCGTTGGGGTCGGCGGTCATCGTGAGTTCGGTGGCCGACGACGGCGTGACATCCACCGTGATGCCGCCGTTGAACGTCACCTGGCTGACCAGGTCGAGGTTGCGGCCGACCATCTTGAACTCGGCGGCGGCGGACACCGTGGCGGGCTCGAACGCCTGCACCTCGGGCTTTGCCGTGGTCAGCGCGACGGTCGCCTGCTTGCCGCTGAAGAGGTTGAGGACGGCGTCACCGCTCTGTCCCATGGCGGGATAGGCGAAGCGAATCTCGGTGGCGGAGGTATAGGTCAGAGCCACCTCGCCGGCGTTGGGGATGGTGACCGAGGCCACCTGATCCATGTTGACGCCCTTGACCGCAATCTCGTCGCCCGGACGGATGCCGTCGGAGGGAGTCGCCGTCAGTTCGGTGGGCACGACCACGCCGATGTTGGCGATAGCCACCTTGACGCCCGAGGCGGGCATTGCCACGATGGCGCCGTCGATGACGTCGGCGGGCAGCACGAACGAGATGGCTGAGTTGTCGGCATCGTAGGAGAAGTCCACCTCGCTGCCATTGGGCATCACGACACTGCGCACGAGGTCGAAGTCAGTTCCCTTCACGGTCACTGTCGAGCCGGGCACGGCATTGGTGAGGTCGACGGGCTTGTCGACGGCGGGCAGCACCACGGCAATCTCCTTCTTGCTCTTGATCATCTGCGGAATCTCAGCCGCATCGCTCACAGTCACTATGCCGCTCACAGCCTCCTCGGGCACAACCACCTTGATGACGTTGCGTTCGTGGGCGATGAAGTCGTCGGCGAAGACATTGACGCTGTCCCTGCCTTCGAGGAACGAGAAGCAGACCTCGCTCATCAGGTTGAGATACTCGCCCTTGATCTCCAGTATGTCGCCCGGCTTGATGCTCGCTGGCGTGAGCTCGTCGACAGACACGGGCTCGGAATAGCGGATTGGGGTCTTGGTGGTGATGGTGCCGCCGCTGTAGCGGAGGACTACCTTGCCCTCCATGGCCGTCTGGGGCACGGTGACGCGTATCTCCTCGGAGCTGACGCGCTGGATGTCGGTGATGGAGGCGCAGCCGGGAATCTCGACGGCATTGACCTGGTCGAGACCCGAACCGATGAATCTCAGTTCGCCGCCGCGAGCCACGGGACACGGACCGAACACATTCACGCACACGCCTCCCTGGAACTGCTGGGTGTCGTAGAGCGAGTCGCTGCACGAAGTCGTCGCCACTGCGGCCGCTGCGAGCAGTGAGAGGGCGAAGACTGTGGATTTGAGTATGTTTTTCATTTTTCTGTATGCTTGAGGATGGAACGATTATTTGCTGGGTACGGCTCTGATGTTGTCGATCTTGATCACGGGATTGCAGTCGACACCCTCGACTCCGCCGCCGACCACGAAGATGGTGAGCGAAGAGAAGCTCTCCTCCGTCAGGCCCTGCGTGGCGTTGCCGCCGTTGAAGTCGTAGACAGCCTTGGCGAGGGGGATGGACACCGTGATCCACTGGTCGGCGGTGTGGAACGCCTCGGCGGCAGTCCACGGACGGTAGAGGATGCGCGGATAGCCGGGGTTGGCTGACTCCTGGAAGAAGGTGTTGTTGCATCCGGCCACCGTGTTGCCGTAGATGTCCGTTCCGGCGTTGCCCATAGAGATGAGGTCGGTGCCGGCGAAGATGAACTGCATGGCGCATGCCTGCCAGGGATTGGCCGAGGGCACGCAGAGCTCGAACTTGAGGGTCATGTCCTGCCACTTGGAGAAATCGACGATGTCGATCAGTCGGCTACCCTCTCGGTCGGGATAGTCGGTGGGAGTGTTCCAGCTTCCCGCCCAGTACTCGAAGGCGAAGTGGCTGTCGTCCCACGCGTCCTTGCCCGACAGGGTGATGGCGGGGTCGCCGAGGCGCATGTAGTTGCCCGAGACGGCTGACTCGTCGGTCTCGATGACGGCGTTGTGCCAGCCGTGGTTGGTCAGTCCGGTCACACCGTCGAACTCGAACATCATGCCGCGCTGGTCCATGTAGTGGAGGGCGGTCTCGGTCGAGCCGTAGATGGTGGTTACCGTGAGCGGTCCGGGCTTGGCTCCCTCGGGTATCACGATGACCGTCTTCTCCTGCTCGATGCTCTTGATCTGAGCCTTTGCGCCGCCGGTGAAGGTCACCGTCATCGGCACGTTCGGGTCATCGACGAAGTAGGAGCCGGTGAGGGTCACCGTAGCGCCCACGGGGGCGTACTCGAGCGACATCTCCTCGACCACGGGGCCGGGCACGACCACCTCGAATGGGAAGTCCACCGCGATGCCCGTCGAGGTGACGAAGCGCACCTTGTTGCTCACCTCGCCGGGTATGACCGACGGGATGTCGCATATGATGGTGTTGGAGGTCACCAGCGTGGGGTTGAGTTTGCTCTTCTGGTCGTTGAACCACACCTGCTGCACGTCGCCGAGGTTGTTGCCCACGAAGCACAGGTGGGTGCC
>JABUTZ010000010.1:94139-127496 GCA_021443415.1 Bacteroidaceae bacterium
CGCGGCTGATGTATTGGTAGGTGTATCCGCCCGTGGCCTTCGAGAGGTTGTCATAGTGGTCGCCGTTGGTCATGTAGGTCCACATGCGACGGCGGTCGGTGCTGTCGTAGAGTTTCTGCAAGGCGATGGTCGGGCCCTTGCCGGCTCCCCATGTCTGGTCGGCGATGACCGAGCTGCGGCTCCATGCGCAGTTGTGCGCGTTGCCGAAGCCGTAGCCCTGTACGGCGCACTGGATGGCGAAGATCGACTCGGGTCCGTTGTTGCTCTCCACGTCGAACAGTGTGCCGTAGTCGATGTCGGTCAGCCACGTGCGCGACTCGATGACGGCGAGTGCGTCGGCGGCGGCGCGGGCGTAGAGGTCGGCGCGGTCATATCCGTAGTCGGTGTGCGACGCCATGGTGAGCAGCAGCTTGGCGCGGAAGGCGCGGGCTGTCGTCTTGGTGCATCGGTAGGCGTCGGCGTCGGTGTCGGGCAGGTGCCGCTCAGCGAAGTCCAGGTCGTTGAGGGCGAACTGGTAGATGCTCTTCTGCGTGTTGCGGGGCAGGTCGATGTCGCCGTCGGCGATGTTCTGCGTGTTGTTGTGCACGATGGGGGCGTCGTGCCACACCTCGGCAATGATATAGTAGCAGTATGCGCGCACGCAGCGGGCCTCGGCGATGGCCTTGTTCTTGTCCTCCTCGCTGACACCCTGGCACTTGCCGGGCATGTCATTGATGACGGAGTTGGCGAACGCGATGACGTTGTAGAGTCCCTTCCATCCCTCGTTGATGTAGGGGTTGATGGAGGTGTAGCTGCCGAAGAACCACTGTCCCTCGTCGCTGTATGTATAGAACATGTCGCCGTTGAGCATGTCCAGCTTCCACTGGAAGTTCATGTGGAAGTCACGCCATGTGCGCGACGCATAGAGCGTGAGCGTGTTGCTGCGCACCATCGCCGTGTTGGTGAAGAAGTTGTCCTGCACCAGTTTGTCCTGCGGCTCGATGGTGAGGAAGTCGTTGCACGAGGCGGCAGAGACGGCAAGCATTAGCGCAAGGGCTAATTTTGATATTGTCTTTTTCATTTGGAATTCTTTATAAGGTTAGAAACCGAGATTGAGTCCGAGCGTGAACATGCGGGGCGACGGATAGCGTCCGCGGTCGATGTTCTGGAGCAATGCGCTCTGGTTGTAGGCGCCGATCTCGGGGTCGTAGCCGGTGTAGCTCGTGAAGGTATAGACATTCTGCACGTTGAAGTACAGCTTGGCGCGTGTCAGTCCCGCCTTTTTCGCCCATTTCTGCGGCAGGTTGTATGCCAGCGAGATGTTCTGTATGCGCAGGTAGGTGCCGTCCTCTATCCATCGGTCGCTCATGCGGTTGTTGCCGTTGCCGTCGAGGTTCGAGAAGCGCGGCAGTCCGTTGCTGCCGTCGAGCAGGTAGACGTTGGAGATGTCGGTGCGGCTGCCGTTGGGGTCACGGAGTCCGATCTGTGCGCGGTTGAGCACGCGCTGGTCCTGGTTGTCCCAGATGGAGGTGAGGCCCTCGGTCTTGTAGCGCGCCCAGTTGAGTATGTCGCCGCCGACCTGTCCCGTGATGCCGATGTTGAGCTCCCATTCCCTCCAGGTGAACGTGTTGGTCCATCCGTAGGTGAGCGTTGGGTTGGGGTCGCCGATGACCACCTGGTCGGCGTCGTTGATCACGCCGTCGCCGTTCTGGTCGACGAACTTGATGTCGCCCACCCAGGCTCCCGTCTCTCGGTCGATCTTGTTGGCGTAGGGTGTCGAGCCGCCTGTCTGCGTGGCGTGGCTGAGGATGTCAGCCTCGTTGGCGAAGAGTCCCTCGGTCTGGTAGCCGTAGAAGACGCCCATGGGTTGTCCGACCTTGAACATGGTGGCCGTCTGGAAGGGAGCCCACCAGTCGACGGCGCCGTAGAGCACCTGCGAGTCGTCGTTGAGGGCCACCACCTTGTTCTTGTTGTGCGAGAGGGTGACGGAGCTCAGCCAGGTGAAGTCCTTGGTGACCACGGGGCGTGCGGTGATCTGCAGGTCGACACCCATGTTCTCCGTCTTGCCTATGTTGGCGTAGGGGTTGAGGATGGTCTGATAGTCGTTGGAGGCTATCTGCGAGGGGGTGAACACCTGCATTAGCAGGTCCTTCGTCTGCTTCTTGTAGAAGTCGACGGTGATCTCCAGGCGGTTGTTGAAAGCCGCGAAGTCAAGTCCGATGTTGAACTGCTCCGACGACTCCCACTTGAGCTTGGGGTTGGACAGGTTCTGGGGGAAGTAGGCTGTGCCGTGGGGTGTGAGCATGGACATCATGGCCGACGCATAGCGGTAGGTGTCGATGTTCGAGTTGCCCACCTGGCCGTAGCCGAGGCGCAGCTTGAGGTTGTCGAGCCATCTGGCGTTCTCCATCCATTTCTCCTGCGAGATGCGCCAGGCGGCCGCCGCCGAGGGGAAGACGCCCCACTTGTTCGACGGGCCGAACTTTGATGAGCCGTCGGCACGTATGGTTGCGGTGACAAGATAGCGGTTGTCGTAGCCATAGTTGACACGGCCGAAGAACGAGGTGTTGGACGCGGCGTCGCTCCAGCCCGTGTTGCTCACGAACTCGCCGTCCTCGGTCATGACGTGGATGATGTCGGTGGTGAAGTTCTTCTTGATGAGCTGAGTGCCCTCCCACGACGACTTAGAAGCCTCGAAGCCGACCATGGCGGTGAGGTTGTGCTTGTCGGCGAAGGTCTGGTTGTAGGTGAGGTAGTCCTTCTGCATCCAGAACCACGAGTGCTCCTCGCGCTGCATCATCTGGTTGATGTCGTTGGAGACGACGCCGAACTCGTAGCGCGGGATGTATGACTTGTTCTGGTTCTGCGAGCCGTCGAAGGCGAACTCGGCGCGGAAGGTCAGGTACTTGAGGAACTTGGCCTCGGCGTAGAAGTCGCCCATGATGCGCTGGCGCAGGAGCGTGTTGTTGGTCTGCAGGGCGAGGGCGACGGGGTTCCATGTCGAAGAGCCGTTGACCGTCGAGGGACCCGCCCAGTTGCCGTCGAAGTCGCGCACGGGCACCACGGGCATCATGGTCATCGCCTGCATGATGACACCGTCCGAACCATCGTTGCGCGTGATGCGCTCGTTGGTGCGGGTGTAGGCGAGCGAGGCTCCCACCTTGAGCCACTTGGTGAAGTTGTTGTCGATGTTGAGGCGCGTATTGAAGCGGTTGAAGTCAGACCCGATGATGATACCCTCCTGGTTCATGTATCCCGCCGATGCGGCGAATGTTGTCTTGTCGTTGCCTCCGTTGACTCCCACCTGGTGGCTGTGCATGACCGCCGTGCGGAAAATCTGGTCCTGCCAGTCGGTGCCTTTGCCGAGGAGGCTCACGTCTGAGTATGTCTTGTCGAACATGGTCTCGCTGATGATGCCGTCGTTGAAGAGCGACTGCTGGTACTGCGCGTACTGGCGCAGGTCCATCATTTCGAGGCGCTTGGCTGTCTTCTGCCAGGCGACATATCCGTCGTATGTGATGTTGGTGTGTCCGGCGCTGCCGCGGCGGGTGGTGACGATCACCACGCCGTTGGCGCCCGCGGCTCCGTAGATGGCGCACGCTGAGGCGTCCTTGAGCACGTCGATGCTCACGATGTCGCTCGGTGCGATGGCGGCGAGGGGGTTGACCGTTGTCTGTCCGTTGGTGCCTCCCGCCCAGTCGAAACCGCCGATCGACCCTGCGGCTCCCGACATGGGCACGCCGTCGATGACGTAGAGCGGCTCGTTGGAACTGTTGAGCGACGAGGCGCCGCGGATGCGGATCGAGGTGGCGCCGCCGGGGGCTCCCGAGTTCTGCGTCACCTGGACGCCGGCCACCTTGCCCTGGAGCATCTGGTCGGCGTTGGTCACGATGGTCTGCTTCATCTGGGCCTCGGAGAGCGATGCCACCGAACCTGTGAGGTCGCTCTTCTTCTGGGTGCCGTAGCCCACGACCACCGTCTCTGCGAGGGCGATCGCCGACTCAGCCATCGTCACCTGGAGCTTGGTGCGTCCGTTGAGGGGAATCTCCTGGGTGTCCATGCCCACGTAGGAGAACACCAGTACGGATTTGGGGCTTTTCACCTCGAGGGTGAACTGACCATCGATGTTGGTGGTGCAGCCGAGACTTGTCCCTTTCTCCATCACGGTGACGCCTATCAGGGTCTCACCCGCAGAGTCGAGGACAGTGCCGCTGACGGTCACCTGCGCACGCATGCCTATTGATAGCATGGCAAGCAGCAGTACGACGAGCGGCTTAGCATTGAAGATTGTCTTGCATTTCATATGCACTGTCTGTTTATTGGTTAATTATAGGTTTATTGTCGTTTGGGAATACCGAACACGCAGAGTCCGGGGGATTTCTCTGCAAAGATATTCCCAAAACCGTCAATTATCCAAAAAAGACGCAGAAAACGACTAAAATGCGCTAAAAAAGTACCATTGCGGGTGCCGACGATGCAAAAGCGGTCAGACGATGATGCGCGTCTTCAGGTAGTTTTCCCTGAATGTCTTGGGCGTGCATCCCTTCTTCGCCTTGAAGATGCGGTTGAAGCTCGTGATGTTGGTGAAGCCGCACTGGTAGCATATCTCCGACACCGCCATCGAGGTGTCGACGAGCTGGCGCGAGGCGTGTCCGAGACGTATGTCGATGATGTATTCGGAGAGCGTGCGCCCCGTGCGCTGCTTGAAGAAGCGGCTGAATGCCGTCGGTGTCATGCCCGCAATCCTGGCGAGATGGTCGAGGGTGAGTTCCTGGTCGTAGCGCTTGTTGATCTCCTCCTCGACGCGGTTGACGCGGCGCGACTCGGTGGACATGCTTCCGCGCGAGAACGAGGTGGTGGCGAGCTGATGGCTGTCGGTCGAGAGCGACAGCTGGTACAGGAGGTCGAGGAAGCCGATGATGCTGGAGAAGTCGGACTTGAGCGAGTTGGCGAGGCTGTCGAGCCGCGAATAGACACCCATGATCGTGCGCATGCCGAAAGCCACGCCCGTCTGCGCCTTCCTGAGCAGCTCGGCGATGGACCTCATCTGGTTCTTGGCGAGGAACTCGGGCGGCAGGAGGTCGGGGCGGAACTGTATGGTGATCTCGCGCTTGTCCGTCTTGTCGCAGTAGTGCTGGTCCCAGCAATGCTCTATGCCCGAGCCTATCAGCGCCAGGTCGTACTCGCCCAGCTCCTCGATTGAGTCGCCGACGATGCGCCGGGCTCCCGTGCAGTTGCTCACGAAGTTGAGCTCTATCTCGTCGTGGCGGTGGAGCGGGTAGTCAAACTCGGTCTTGTTGCGGTCCACGAGGTAGAAGCAGTCCCGGTCGGACAGAGGGGTTATCTCGGAGAGGATATGGCTCATAATGCGCAGGCTTTGGGGGTGGTCGTTGGTGTGAATTCTGTGCAAATATAAGCTTTTAATTTGATATGGAGCGCATTTTGCCAATTATTTTTCGCCCCATCACCGATTTAGCCACCCTATTTCGCCTTCAGGTATATCACCCTGCTGTGATATGCCTCCGCCTTGTATTCGGGGGAGACGGTGTCGGGCAAGTCCAGTCCGTTGTTCATCAGATACTCGCCGCTGAACGCCTTGCCCTCCTGCGGAATGGGGCGACTGTCGTCGAGGCGGTTGAGTTCCTCGCCCACATACATCCTGCCGGGGTCGAGTCCGTGCATGGCTATTCGCGGCACGCGGTGCTGATAGAGGTACTCGGTGCGCCACAGGTAGAACACCGCCTCGTCCTTGGTCGGCGAGACGTACATCAACGACGCCACGCCATCAGGCAGTTTGGCCCTGTCCGCCGTCCAGTCGCCGAGCGACGATGAGTCATTGCGCCGACAGACAAAGACAACATGCACAAAGGCATGAGCAGATACTTTTTCATTTCCATGGTACGGTGAGGTTTATCGACCGCAAAGGTAACTCATCATCTCCAAAAATCCAAACAATGTGAGCAAATCATATCACGATAGGGCAAAAAAGTATCATCGCACGGCGCGCAATGGCGTTCGTCGCCATGGAAAAGCGCATGCTTGCAGAAGACCATGACCATAGTCCGGTCTTCTGCAAGCATGATGAATGGTGTCAGGCGAGTCGGTCAGCGGTTGACGTACTTGCGTCCGTCCCTGATGACGATGCCGGGATGGTTGGCGCCTACCGCCTGTCCCATGAGGTTGTACGCGGCGCCGTCGGTCTGGGCCGTGTGGCGAATGGCAGAGACGCCGGTCTTGATGATGCGGTCCTCGAAGAACTTGAAGAAGACGTCCCACCAGTCGTTGCCCGTGGCGTGCATGCACTCGGGCTGATAGACGATCTGCTTCTCGGTGGTGAGGAGGTTGTTGTAGGGAGCCATGTTGGTGCGCGGAGGGCATACGTTGTCCTGCAGACCAATCGACGTGATGACGGGGCAGGAGATGAGCGTGGCCAGGTTCTTGGTGTCGAAATACGAGAGGAATCCGTACATCTCCTCGTCGCTCAGTCCCAGCTCAGCCTGCTTGGCGAAGGCTACGCTCGCGGGCCATGCGCCCACCTGGAAGTAGTTGGGGAAGTCGCCCATGAACTGTATTGAGGGAGCGATGGCGCGGCACTTGCCGGTGAGCGCGGCGGCGGCGATGGTGAACGCACCGCCCTGGCTGCCGCCCTGCACGAAGATGTTCTCCTGGTCTACGGCCTCGCGCGAGCATACGAAGTCGATGGCACGCACGCAGTCCATGTATGCGCCGCGGTAGTAATACTTGTCCTTGTCGCCGAAATTGTAGGCGAAATAGTCGCCATAGACGTCGTCCTCGGGGCTGTGGTGCTTGTTGTTGAGATACTGTCCGCGGTTGAAGAAGATGAGGTCGCACCATCCGTCGTGGTCGTCGCCGCCCATGCACCAGGGTTCCACGCCCTCGATGCGGTTGTCGTAGCCCTGGAAGTGGACGCAGCAGGGATACTTGCCCTCGGCTACTGGCTCGATGTAGTAGGCGCGCACGGTCACGGGCACACCGTCGCCGTTGTCGATGCTCTTCATCTCGACGAGATAGACCTTGCGCTTCTCGGTGCTCTTGGCGGCTATCTCGGTCAGCTTGCAGTCCATGGCCACGGCGGCGAGTTGCGTCTTGGCGGTGTTCCAGAACTGCTCGAAGTCGGCCTTTGCGTCGGGAGCGGCGACGATGCCCTCGGGGTCGTAGCCGATGTTGAACGAGCGGACGAGCTCGTCGTTGACAGTCACGGTCACGACGTAGAAGCCCGCGGCGGTGATGTCGGCGAGAGCCACCGTCTCGGAGGCGGCGGCCGATGCGGCGATGCTGACAGACTTGGTGTATGTCTTCACGGCCTCGCGCTTGTCGGTCTCCACGACGACCTCGATATTGGCGGTGGCGGCGGCGGAGCCGCTGTTGGTGACGTTGACGGTCAGCGCAGGAGTGGCGCCCTTGGCCCATACCCAGTCCTCGTCGGCGATGGAGATGGTGGTGTCAAACGAAGGCAGCAACGAGGGGTCGAACACCTCGATGCAGGTCAGCGTGTAGCCAACGCCCGTGACCACCATTCCGCCCGTCTGCAGCTTGTCGAGCATGGCGGCGGTGATGGTGAACTCATAGTATTTGCCGCTGAGGGCTACGTAGTCCGTGGCGTCGGGCATGTCCTGCCAGTCGCCGGTGCTGATGTGGCCCTGCGCTCCGCTCTCGAGTCCGGTGAACTTGATGCGCAACAACTCACCTACCTTGGCATTGGTGAAGCTTGACTTGTCGATGGTGGCATAGGCACCATTGTTCCAGTCGATGGCTGTCTCGCCGATCCATACGGCATGCTCGTAGCCTGCGCCGCCGGCTCCCTTGACCAGCTCGACCGAAGTCAGCGTGTAGCCGGCACCGCACACGATCATGCCACCCTCCCGGAGCTCGCCGAGCATGGCGGCTGTGATGCCGTATTTCGTCGATGACGAGGCGGCTGTCAGCATGGCGTTGCCTGCGCAGGCCAGCTTCGACCAGTTGCCGTTGTTGAGTTGCACCTGCGGCCACTGGCACTCAGCCGTCACGGTCACGTCCTTTACGTTGAGCACGATGAAGTCGCCCACCTCGGCGGCGGCGAACTTGTCCTGTGCGATAATCTCGAACTCGCCCCACGAGGGAGAGAACTTCGTCTCGCCCGACCAGATGGTCTCACCCATCATTGTGGTGGCAAGGCATAGAAATAAGGTTAGGAAAACATTGCGTTTCATGTGTGTGTATATAAATAATGTGTTGTTAATACCCGAAAATCCTTGGGAGCATATTTGATTACAGGAACTCCTCCTCGTCGTCGATCTCATCGTCGTAGTACATATCGATGACGATGTCGGACGGACTCGTTTGGAGCATCTGCTCCGCCTCGACGGCATAGACGTCGAGAGTCGGCTGCATGTATTCTTTTTTCATGGCTGGCGGACGATTTACTTGTTGATGAATTTCCTGCCGTTCGCGATGACCAGTCCCCTGTGGCTGGCGCCCACGCGCTCGCCGCCGATGCCATACATCGCAGCTGCGTTCTGCCTGCCGGCCGCATTGACGGCGTCGATGGCTGTGGTCGTGCCGTCGGCGAGAGTGATGGTCAGCTGGGCCGCCACCTCGGAGATGCCTGCCGAGTAATAAGCCTTGCGCGAGGGTATGGCGGTGCCGTCCTTGATCTTGGCGAAGACGGGCTTGCCGCTTGCCGTCGTGAAGGCATAGTCGTTGGCTCCTGCCGTTGCACCCCTCACGACACCGATGAGTGTGTTCGTGCCGAGGGCGGCAGGCGCGTCGCTTGTGGCAAGGAACGTGTATGTCTGGCCTGCAGTGCCGCTGACAATCACGCCCTCGCCGGCGGGAATGACGCTGCACGAAGCCACCTTCGTAGCCTTCACGTTGGTACCCTCGGGAGAGCCGAGCGTATAGACAGACACACCCTCGGGCACCGCCGCATTGAAGGGCAGGCAGAGAGTGGCGAGACCAGCCTCCGAGATGGCGACGTTGGCATAGATGTCGATGCTCGCGAGCGTGTAGCCGATGCCCGACACGATCATGCCTTTGTCCTTCATGGCCGCCAGCATGTCGGCGGTGATGGTGAACTCATAGCAGTCGCCGGCGATGGACACATATTCGGTTCCAGGCATCAGATTCCAGTCGCTCTTCAGTATGCCTCCCTGCGCTCCTCCCTGGACATCCTTGCAGTTGAGGCGAATCACGTCGCCCGCCTTGGCGCATGCGAAGCAAGAGGCGTCGATCGTCGCCCACTTGCTCACACCCGCGCTCCAGTCGATCGGGCTTTCGCCGATCCAGACGGCATTGCCCAGTTCGGCGGCCGAGGTGCCGGCATTGATGTCGACGGCGGTGAGCGTATAGCCGGCGCCCGACAGTATCAGTCCGCCGTTCTTCAGCTCATGTAGCATCAGCGAGGTGAGCACATACTCGACACTGGTGGTCGTGGCACTGAGGAGCGTGCTGCCGGCACCGAGGAGCAACGTCCAGCCGCTGTTGTTCAGCTGGATCTGCGGCCAGCCTTCCATAGCCACATCCTTTACCGTGAACACGAGGCGGTCGCCGACCTCGGCGGCGGCAAACCCCTCCTTGGCGATAGGTTCGAAATCGCCCCATGACGTAGAGAAGCTCTTCTCTCCCGTCCAGATTGTCTCTGCGCAGACCGTGGTGGCAAGCGAGAGGAACAAGGTTAAAAACAGATTGCGTTTCATTTGTTTTACAGTTAGTTTACGTTTTGATGGTGCAAAAATATGCAGTGTCTGCGAAACAAAAAAATAAACGGACGTTTCTGCAAACAATCTGCTAAAATTGTATCAATTTGGGGTTTGGGGTTTGGGGTTATTGGGTTTAAGGGTTAGTATACCCGTAGTGAATGGCTATTATGTCCATGCACGAGCGCGCGATGGTACTTTTTTAGCCAATCATGACACATAAGTGCGGTTGCATTTGGAAGATGCGCATATAATGACTACCTTTGTACGGAACAAACCAACACCGTCCGAACACATGAAAAGATTTCTGCTCCCAATCGTCCTCATGGCGGTGGCGACGAATGCCCTCGCCCTCGAACTGCCCGAGATCATCGGCTCGGACATGATGCTCCAGCAACAGACCGAGGCAAGGCTGTGGGGCTGGGCGAGCGCCGGCTCGCAGGTATGCGTCGCCACGTCGTGGGACAACGCCGTACATACGGCCACCGCCGACGCGAGGAGCGGTCGCTGGGAGGTGCGTGTGCGCACACCAAAGGCATCGTACGACAGCCACTCCATCACCGTCACGGGCGACGGCGAGACGCGACGGATAGGGAATGTCCTCGTCGGCGAGGTGTGGTTCTGCTCCGGACAGTCGAACATGGAGATGCCCTTGGGCGGGTTCTGGAACTGCCCCGTCGAGGGGTCGAACGAGGCGATTGCCACAGCGGGCAAGTACCGCAGGGCAATCCGTATGGCCACGATAGCCAGGACGGCGGCGGCGACACCCGCCGACCGCGTGCGGGGCCGGTGGGAGACGTGCGAGCCGCAGCATGCCCAGCACTTCTCTGCCGTGGGATATTTCTTCGCACGCACGCTGACCGACCTGCTCGACGTGCCCGTGGGCATCATCAACTGCTCGTGGGGAGGCAGCGCCGTCGAGGGGTGGATGCCCAAGGAGATCCTCGAGACCTATCCCGACGGACTCACTCCGATGGACGACACCGAGTACCACCGCAAGATGGTGATGTACAACGGCATGCTCCACCCTCTCGCCGGCTATACGGTCAAGGGATTTCTATGGAACCAGGGCGAGACCAACGTGGGGCGCGAGCAGGAGTATTTCGAGCGCTTCCAGACGATGGTGCGCCTGTGGCGGAAGCTGTGGGACCAGCCCGCCGACCGCCTGCCCATCTACACCGTCGAACTCCCGGGCTACAGCTACGGCGACCGGAACGGAGATGCCGCCGCCCGCTTCCGCGAGGTGCAGCACAGGATCGCCCACACGCTCGAGCACTGCGGCTGTGTCTCGACGAGCGACCTCGTCTATGACTATGAGGTGGAGCAGATCCACGCCACGAAGAAGCGCGAGATCGGCCAGCGACTGGCGTATATGGCCGCCACGCGCGACTATGGCATGAGCGGCTTCTGGGCTGAGAATCCCGAGTTCGAGCGCATGTGCGTCGTCGAGGCGAACGCCGGCGACAGGAAGGTGATTGCGGGCAGCTCCGTGGCAGACAATGCGAACCATCGGGGCAAGGTGGTGGAGATGTACTTCACCAACTGCCGCGACGGCTTCGACCGCATGCAGGACATCGAGGGCTTCGAGGCGGCCGGCGACGACGGCGTGTTCCACCCCGCCGTGGTCTGGGCGACCAGCAACGGCCAGAGTCCGCTCCTGCGCCTCGTCTGCCCCGCAGTGGCCGAGGTCAAGAGTGTGCGCTACTGCTTCAAGAACTTCGTCGTGGGCAGGCTCCACAACTCGCGCCAACAGCCCATCGTGCCTTTCCGAACAGACAAATAAAAATCCAACAACCGCATGAAACGCATTTTTTCCTCCGTCCTTCTCGCCGCAGGCGTCAGTCTTGCCGCGGCGCAGGTGCAAGTGAGTGTTCATCCCGACAACCAATGGGTGTGGCATGCGCCCGAGACTCCCGTGGTGCGGATAGTCGCCAAGGACGCCGCGCTGAAAGCCGTGTCGGCAGAAATAACGCTCGTCGTCACCACCGACACACAGACTCCCGTGTGCGAACTGGCGCAGAGTGTGCGCATCGCCGCCGGCGACAGTGCGGTGCTGACGTTCAAGCCGTCGGTCACCGTGCCGGGCATCTACAAGTGCCGTGTGATGGCCGACGGAGCCGACGTCCTTGACTTCCCCTTCCAGCAATATGCAGGCACGGCGAAGGCGAGCCACTTCAACATCGCCTTCGAGCCCGAGAACATCGTGTCGCTGCCCGACCACCAGCCCGACTTCGAGGCTTTCTGGAACGAGGCGCGCCGCGAACTCGCCCAGGTGGAACCCCACTACGAGATGACGGAGCTGAAGGAGAAGAGTTCGCGCTTCAAGCGTTTCTATCTCGTACGCATGCTCTCCCTCGGCGGCGACACCATCCAAGCCTATCTCACCATTCCCACCAAGGCGAGCAAGCCCCACCGGTCGTCCTATCTCGGCGAGCAGGCGCAGGGCAAGCTGTATCCCGTCCATATCGTCTATATGGGCTACGACAGCGGTGTGTGGGACTTGGACACGGGCGACAACGGCTGGATCCAACTCCTGGTGAGCGTGCGCGGACAGGCTCTCAACAAGCCCACTAACAAGTACGGCGACTGGATTCGCCACGGGCTGCAGAGTCCGCAGACTTACTACTACCGCGGGGCGTACATGGACTGCGTGAGGGCGATCGACTTCGTGTGCACCCTTCCCGAGGCGGACAAGAGCCGCATCTACGCCGAGGGTGGCAGCCAGGGCGGGGCGTTCACCACCGCCGCGGCGGCTCTCGACCATCGTCTTGCCGCCGTCGCCCCCTACATCACGTTCATGAGCGACTTCCCCGACTACTTCCGGATCGTGGACTGGCCCGCGCGTCCCATCTTCGAGCAGCAGCACGCACTGGGGCTGAGCGACGGGGAGATGTACCGCACGATGTCCTATTTCGACATCAAGAACCTGGCACGATGGGTCGAGTGCCCCGTCTTCCTTGGCATCGGACTCCAGGACCCCACCTGTCCGCCCCACACCAACCTCTCGGGCTACAACCTGATGAATGTCGCCAAGCGACTGACCGTCTATCCCCGCCACGGCCACCACGTCGACTACAGCCACTGGAACGCGGCCGTCATCGACTGGTTTGACCACTACAGGAGGGAATAGCCGATTCTCTCCGCCATCATATTAAATCCTTGCCTTATATTATCAAAAACTTGCGCATGAGTTCAAAGATGTGTAATCTTGAACCCGAAAAATGGTCATTAGACAGCAAATTTTCGTTTGTATGGCCTCTCTATTCGCTACCTTACGACAAACTTCTTTCCGTTGCGGATGTATATTCCGGGGGCGGGATTGGTGGCTGTCACCTTGATGCCGTCGATTGTGTGGAGAGTGCCGGCGGCCTTTGCTCCGGCGGCCTCGATGGCCTCTATCGCCGACGTGCCGTCTGTGCGGATGATGTATGCGCGGCTCTCCTGGGTTGATGAGGCGGGGATGTAGCAGCGCGAGGGCTTCACCATGGGCCTCACGTCAATCACGATGAAGAAGCCTGTGCCAGACTCGTGCTTCTGGAGCACATAGTCGCCGGGCACGGTCTCGTAGTCCACGTATGTGCCGGTGAGGAAGTCCGACGAATAGTCGTCCTGAGCCGCGCAACCGTAGTTGCTGTATGTCTGACTCACCGAATTCTCGCTCTTGATGATATACGGAACATTGGCTTCGAGCTCGTTGCCCGTATGCTCCGTGACTACGATGCTGCCCGCTTCCACTGACTTGCAGGCGTAGGCTGTCACTCCGCTTGGCATCTGCACCTTGTAGGGTGCGATGAACGTGCCCCACTGCGCCTCCGCCTTGATTGACAATGTGCAGTCGTACTTGCCTGCCTCGACGATGTCGCCCACGACGGTGCCGTCGACGGTTGCCTTCCACTTGCCGTTCTCCTTAATCGTTGTGACTGAGGAATAGAGGGTCTGCTCGGAGCCGGCCGCGTCGTCATACTTCACCGAATATGTGTTGGCACCCTGCTCCCCGAAAGCGAATGCCTGCAACAGATGGCTCTTCGGATTCATCAGTTCCGTGGCGCCTTCGCCGGTCACGGTCACATTGTCGCCGCCCGACTGCAGGCTGTAACGCTTGCCTGAGTCAGCCTTCCATTTCGTCACGCCCGACACCGGGATCGCAAGGCTGTTCACATCGTTGTATACATATATGTGTCCGATGGCGGTGTTGGGGCTTCCCTCCGCCTCCTTGTAGCTAACGGTTACGGTGGTCGTTCCGTCGGCATTGTCACCGTTGCCGAAGCCTGCTGGCGAAACCGTGAAGTCAGGATGGTCGCTGCGGACCTTGATCTCGCCGCCGTTGCCGATGCTCCAATCCATGGTGAATGTCTGCTGCGCCTTCTCGCCCTCATAGACATTGAAGTCGAGTCTGCTTGCGGAAGCGTTGAGATAGATCTTGCGCGTCACCTTGATGTTCTTAAATGTTTTAGATAATGAGCCTGACATGACGAAGCGAATATACTTGGCTCCGGTGTTGCTGAGGTCGTAAGGGCCATAACTGCCGCTCTTCGTTACATCTGCGATCTGCGTCCAATTGGACCCATCGACAGAATACTGGGCTTTGATGTGTGGACTAATGGACGCACTGGGAATTTCCGCATCAAAATACAATTTATCCGCGGGACCACTCAATGCCATAGAACTGCTTGTATAATTTACCAACGCGCTGCTTCCTCCGTCCTCATCGTAATACACATAGGCAACCGTTGGCGCCGCCTGTGCCACGGTAATCACCAAATTCGCCTCTGCGGCGCTGTATTTATAGTCCTCGGCCTGTGAGACCTTCAGCACGGCGGTACCGTCCTTGAAGTTTGACTGGATGTACGGAGAGCCGTTGTTCTCGTGGAAAGTGGCATACTCGCCCCCCGACAGCGGGGTGACCGTAAACCCGGGGCGTGTGGCGTCGTTGGTAGAGACGATGGGGAACTGCTTGCCGTAGGTTGTTGTCAGCGTGTAGCCAGTATAGCCCTGCAGACTGATGGTGTTCGCGTGTCTTGAGACGGTAATGTCAAAGGATTTCACCGCCTCCTCATATCTGTCTGTGGCATTCTGCACGAAGGTGATGGTGGCAGTGCCGGCATTATATCCCTTTATCGTGTTGCTGGCGGCATCGTAAACGATTATCTCGCTTGGATGGTCCGGGTGGCATTGCGCCCCCGCCGGCGTGTTGTTCGTGATGGTGTAGTAGAAGTTCGCGCCGTCGCTTGCCGCGGCGGGAACAGCGTTGCTGACATTGGCAAAGGAGAAGATGACCTTGCTCTCGTCAACTTTCATCGCATTCGTCCCGCACTTGATGCTTGGCTTCAGCTTGTCGGCGAAATAGGCATATACGATATGTACGTTGTCTGCGAGGTGTGCGGCTGTCAGGCTGTAAGTGTATGTGCTCGCATTGGATATGAGGTGTTCATGATCGGCATCGCTGTACCATCCCACAAAAACCTTCCCCTCGCTTGGTGTTGCAGACAATGTGTATGAATGGTTGGGGGACTCGTTGTTGGTGATTGACGCATACGATGAACTGCCATTGACAGTGGCCGTGCCTCCAGCCGTTGAAACGATGGTAAGGGAAGAGTTATATACCCTTACGAATTTTCCATATCTGTCATAATAATTCGTTCCTGATCCTCCACCTTTGAGGCTCTCGCTATAATTCGCCGAACTGCTTATACTTTGTGTGCAATCCTCATCACTATACCAACCCTTGAAGGCATAACCCGTAGAGGCTTGAGCAAAGAAATAGAATGTGAAAGATTTGCTCACGTCAAAAAATCCTCCTTTCTGTATCAGGTTTGTCTCCCAACTAACTGTATTGGAAGAGTTGACGCCAACCTTTCCGCAGTTACTGTCGCCAATGACATGAACCGTAACATCTGCATTGCTGACTGCCCATGAGTTCATGCTTGCACAGAAAGCGATGAGCAGGAAAATATGTCTCAAAATTTGTTTCATTGTTATGTTTTTGTTTTCCATATTAGTGCTGTGGACTTTTCCACCAAATTCGTTGCAAAATTACCACTTTATTCCCATTCAGCCAAGAAATTTACCGAAATTGCCACAAAAAGACCGAATTTTATGCCGTACGTGGAACATGCCTTTGAGGAAAAATCACAAAATTGCCGCCTGAGTTGTTGCACGATTGAAATACATTCACTAACTTTGTAGCGGAAATTTTTGTATATATATCGGAAAATATCCGCCAACATGGAAATAAAACGAGACAGATACTAAAACCCCAAAATAACCTTTTATAAAAATACACATGAAACACATTTACACTATTTTGGTGGTGCTGGCGGTGGCCATGGGAGCCAGGGCGCAGCACGGAGAGTATGTGGGCGGCGACGTATCGCTGCTGCCTGCCTATGAGGCTCACAACGAGGCTTATCTTGACGGCAACGGACAGCCGATTGACGACTTGCTCGTCTGGCTGACCAAGGAGTGCGGATGGAACACATTCCGCGTGCGACTCTTTGTCAAGCCGACCAACGCCGGGCACGACGGCGTGATCCAGGACCTCGACTACGTCAAGGAGTTCGGCAAGCGCATCAAGGACGCGGGGGCGAAGTTCGCCTTGGACATCCACTACAGCGACACGTGGGCGGACCCCGTCACGCAGACACCGCCGGCTTCGTGGAGCGCATACTCGACCGTGGACGCGAAGGCGGAGAAGGTCTATTCCTACACCAAGGAGACACTCGAGGCACTGGCGGCCTACGGAGCGACCCCCGACCTCGTGCAGGTGGGCAACGAGATCACGTCGGGCATCGTGGGCGTATGGCGGTCGACCGACCAGGCCGGCTTCAAGAAGATCGTGGAGCGCGGTTGCGACGCCGTGCGCGAAGCCTGTCCCGCGGCTAAGATTATCCTCCACGTGGAGCGTCCGCAGAACACGAACACGATCGTCGGCTTCTTCCAGGACATCGACGCCTCGAAGTTCGACGTCATGGGCCTCTCCTACTACCCCTTCTGGCACAGCACGCTGAGTGCCCTCGGCACCACCATCAAGCGCCTCGGCGAGGTGTTCCCCGCCAAGAAGGTGCAGATCGTGGAGACAGCCTACAACTTCCAGTACGAGTTCAGCAAACCCACCACCGAGTCGGCATGCATCTGGGGCCGCACCGCCGACGGACAGTACGGCTTCGTGAAGGCGCTCATCGCCGAGCTCGCCAAATACGAGAACTGCAACGGACTGATGTACTGGTTCCCCGAGGAGGCCGGTTGCGGCGACGACACCGACTGGGACCACCAGTCGTACGGCAATGTCATCACCAGCTGGATCAACCGCGGCCTGTGGTGGCCGACGAGCAACGGCGGTCACTGGCCCGTGAAGGCCGAGGAGGGCATGGTGCACTACCTGCTCAAGACCTTCCTCTCGGACGAGGCGAGCGGTGTGAGTGCGGCGGCAGCCACGACCCAGTCGGACGCCATCTACAACCTCGCCGGACAGCGAGTGACCACCCCCAAGGCAAACGCCCTCTACATCATGGGTGGCAAGAAATTCGTGAGCAAGTAAGCGACGATACAATCCGCCAGTCACCTCCACACGGGAAGTGGCTGGCGGATTAAAGTTTTACAAAAATCTATCACAAGTCCATGAAGAACATATTCCGACTCAGCGCCTTCGCCCTCGCGCTGACCGCATTGTCAGCCTCCTGCGCCAATAAATCAGCAGAGGCCGAGGAGGTCGACTACACCCAGTACGTGAATCCGTTCATCGGCACCGAGGGGACGGGCCACACCTTCCCCGGAGCCTGCGTGCCCTTCGGCATGATACAGACCAGTCCCGTGACGGGAGCCGTGGGCTGGAACTACTGCGCCGAGTATGTCGGCACCGACAGGGAGATATGGGGCTTCACCCAGGACCACCTGAACGGCACGGGCTGCATGGACCTGGGCGATGTGCTCGTGATGCCCGTCACCGCTCGTCCCGACCGCACCAGCTACCGCAGCACCTACGTCAAGGAGACGGAGACGGCGCGACCGGGCTACTACAGCGTCGAGCTGGATCAGACAGGCGTGCGCGCCGAACTGACAGCGACGGGCCATGTCGCCTACCATCGCTATACATATAATAAGGTGGACTCGGCGGGTGTGCTCATCGACCTCCAGCACGGACCCGTGTGGAACGAGGGGCAGTACCACTCGCACGTGCTCGCCTGCGAGGTGAGCAAGGACGACGAGACCACCATCTCGGGACATATCCAGAACTCGCTATGGGTGAAAAAGGACGTCTATTTCGTCATCACCTTCAGCAAGCCCATCGCCGCCCTCGCCGACCTGCCCCTCGCCGAAAAGGAGAAGGGCAACCGCATGGTCGCCTCGTTCGCGATGGACGAGGGCGAGCAGCTGGAGATGAAGGTCGCCCTCTCGTCAAGCTCCGTCGAGGGAGCGAGGAAGAACCTCGCGGCGGAGTTGCCGGCGTGGAACTTCGACGACGCCGCCGAGGACGCGAGGAAGACATGGAACTCGTATCTCTCGCGCATCCAGGTCACCGGCACCGAGGAGCAGAAGCAGAACTTCTACACCTGCTTCTACCACGCCCTCATCCAGCCCAACAACATCGCCGACGTCGATGGTCTCTACCGGAACGCCAACGGCGAGGTCGTCAAGGCGGACAACAACGTGTTCTACAGCACGTTCTCGTGTTGGGACACCTATCGCGCCGCCCATCCGTTCTACACGATTGTCATGGGCGACAAGGTGGACGGCATGGTGAGCTCGATGGTCAGCCAGGCGGAGGTGCAGGGCTTCCTGCCCATCTGGGGTCTGTGGGGCAAGGAGAACTACTGCATGATAGCTAACCACGGCGTGTCGATCGTGGCGGAGGCCTACCACAAGGGATTCCGCGGCTTCGACGCCGAGCGCGCCTACAACGCCGTGAAGCGCACGCAGACCGTTTCGCACGACCTCAAGTCCGACTGGGAGCAGTACATGCGCTACGGCTATTTCGCCACCGACTCGACCGAGGCTGAGTCGGTCTCTTCGACCCTCGAGTCGGTCTACGACGACTATGCCGCCTGGGACATGGCGACACTGATGGGCAAGACGGAGGACACCGCCTACTTCGCCCGTCGCAAGGATTTCTACAAGAACCTCTTCGACCCGGAGACGCGCTTCATGCGCCCGCGCCTGACCACGGGCGAATGGAAGTCGCCCTTCGACCCCGCCGGACTGGCGCACGCCGAGAGCAGCGGCGGCGACTACACCGAGGGCAACGCATGGCAGTACACATGGCACGTGCAGCACGACGTGCCCGGACTGATCGAGCTGATGGGAGGCAAGGACGCGTTCACCGCCCGCCTCGACACTTTCTTCACCACCGAGCTGGTCAGCACGCTGAGCGACGTGAGCGGTCTCATCGGACAGTACGCCCACGGCAACGAGCCGAGCCACCATGTCGCCTACCTCTATGCGCTGGCTGGCAAGCCCGAGCGCACGCAGGAACTGATCCGCCAGATCTTCGACACCCAGTACGCCCCGCGTCCCGACGGACTCTGCGGCAACGATGACTGCGGACAGATGTCGGCGTGGTTCATGCTCTCGGCAATGGGGTTCTATCCCGTCAACCCCGTGTCCGGGCAGTATGTATTCGGCGCCCCGCAGATGGAGCGCTTCGTGCTCAACCTGCCCAACGGCAACACGTTCACCATCGAGGCGGAGAACCTGAGCCGCGAGCATCTTTATGTCGATAAGATCTACCTCAACGGCGAGCCCTACGACAAGCCCTGCATCAACCACGAGGACATCATGCGGGGCGGCACGCTGCGCTACGTAATGAAATAAGAAGACTAAAGTTTCGCAAGCAGAGATTGCGAAGACTACAGACTACAAAGTACAGACTACAGACTTTGTAGGACAGAAAATCTCAAAAAAGTCTGTAGTCTCAAGTGAGATTGTGCAGCAAGCGAAACTTGAATAATATGAAAAAGATACTGCTTTTCGCCGCCGCCATGGCCATCATGGGCTGCGGGACGGCACAGGTGGACAGCGAGGAGTCGCTGACCAGGTATGTCGACCCGAACATCGGCACCGACGACCACGGACACGTGTTCATGGGCGCCAACGTGCCCTTCGGATTCGTCCAGCTCGGCCCGAGCCAGATTTGCCAGGGCTGGGACTGGTGCTCGGGCTACCACGCCCAGGACAGCACCATCTACGGCTTCGCCCACCAGCACCTCAGCGGCACGGGCATCGGCGACCTGGGCGACGTGCTGCTCATGCCCGTAGTCAGGGGCGGCGAACGCATGGAGACGCACGACAGGACGACCGCCATCGCGCGCCCGGGCTACTACTCCGTCACGCTGGACCACAGCCGGATACGCGTCGAGCTGACCGCCACGGCGCGGGCGGGCATGCACCGCTACACCTACCCCGCCGCCAACGACTCCATCCACATGCTCCTCGACCTCCGGTACGGCCTCTGCTGGGACGCGATGACGGGTAGCCGGATTACCGTGGAGAACGACTCGGTGGTGACTGGCTACCGCCTCTCGACGGGCTGGGCTAAGGACCAGCGCACGTATTTCGTCGCCGTCTTCGACCGCACGATCGCGGGCATCGACGGCGACTCGGCGGTCAGCACCCTCCACTTCGCCCCCTCGGACGACCCGTCGCTGATGGTGCGCGTGGCCCTCTCGCCCGTGAGCGTCGCCAACGCCAAGGAGAACCTCGCGGCGGAGATGCCCGACTGGAACTTCGAGGCCGTGGCTGAGGCGGCTGACCGCGCGTGGAACGACGCCCTGCGCAAGATACGCATCGAGACGGCTGACGAGGACGCGAAGCGTGTCTTCTACACCGCCATGTACCACTCGATGACAGCCCCCTCGGTGTTCTGCGACGTGAATGGCGACTACCGCGGCGCCGACGGCGTGACGCGCCGGGGCGACTTCACCAACTACACCACCCTCTCGCTCTGGGACACCTACCGCGCCGCCCATCCGCTGAGCACGCTCATTCACAGCGAGCGGCAGGCTGACTTCGCGCATACGTTCATAAACATATTCAAGCAGCAGGGCAAACTGCCCGTCTGGCACTTGATGGGCAACGAGACGGACTGCATGGTGGGCAACCCCGGTGTCATCGTGCTTGCCGACCTCCTGCTCAAGGGCTATGTGGACGAGCAGGATTATGAAGATGCTTATGAGGCCCTGCGCACGAGCGTGATGCTCGACGAGCGCGGCCTGGACATGCTCAAGACCTACGGCTACCTGCCCTACGACGGCGACGGCGAACCTGAGACGGTGGCGCGCGGCATGGAGTACGCCATCGCCGATTGGTGCGTCGCCCGGGTGGCGGAGCGTCTGGGCAAGGCTGACGATGCCGCCTATTTCGACGGGCGCGCACGCTCCTACACCCACTATTTCGACCCCGCGACGCGCTTCATGCGCGGCGTGAGCAAGGAGGGCAAGTTCCGCGAACCGTTCAGCCCCATCTACATCGAGCACCGCCGCGACGACTACACCGAGGGCAACGGCTGGCAGTATCTCTGGCTGGTGCCCCACGACGCGCACAACCTCATCAGCCTGCTCGGCGGCGACGAGCCGTTCGCCACCAAGCTCGACTCGCTCTTCGTGGTGACGGGCGACCTGGGCACCGATGCCTCGCCCGACATCACGGGCCTCATCGGACAGTACGCCCACGGCAACGAGCCGAGCCACCACATCGCCTATCTCTACGACTATGCCGGCATGCCCTGGAAGACAGCCGCGCTCGCGCGCCGCATCATGACCACCCTCTACCACGCCGGGCCCGCCGGTCTCTGCGGCAACGAGGACGTGGGACAGATGTCATCGTGGTACATCCTCTCGTCGATGGGTCTCTACCAGGTGGAGCCCGCCGGCGGCAAGTACGTGTTCGGCTCGCCCCTCTTCGACTCTGCGACGATGGACGTGGGCAATGGCAAGGAGTTCACGATCAAGGCCATAAACAACAGCGCAACGAACATCTACGTCCAGTCGGCACGGCTCAACGGCAAGACCTACGACAAGTCGTACATCATGTTCGACGACATCAAGGCGGGCGGCACGCTCGAGTTCACGATGGGCGACCAGCCATCGGCGACCTTCGGCGTCGACCCCGCGGTGCGCCCGTAAGACGGCACATGATTTCAAGTTTCACTACAGACTACAGACTATTTCAGGGTTTTCCGCCCAACAAAGTCTGTAGTCTGTAGTCAGAAGTCTGTAGTCTCAAGTGAGGTTGTGAAACAAGCGAAACTTGAATCAGATTTATTTATTGGTTAGTGCAAAAATTGCTTTTTGTTCCTCAATCTCTTTTCTCAATTCTTCCTCTGTGGGTAAATATGTCAGATATTTCGCCGCAAAAATCTGTTTGCTTTCTTTCAGTATGCTGAAACGCGCCAAGTCTCTGCTTGTATCGGCGCATAGCACAAGACCAATGGTGGGATTGTCGCCCTCTGTGCATTTCAGTTCATCAAACATTCGCACATAAAGATCCATCTGCCCGACATCCTGATAGGTTATTTGCTCCGTTTTCAGGTCAATAAGCAAGAAGAATTTAAGAATGTAGTTATAAAACACGAGGTCGATGTAATAATCGCCCATATCAGTTTTTATGTGTTTCTGCCGCGCCACAAAAGCATAGCCTTTTCCCATTTCAAGGATAAAATGCTGTAAATGAGAGATTATCACATCCTCTAAACGACTCTCTGTGAATGACTTGTCTGGCGGCAATCCAAGGAATTCAGCCACAATCGGGTTTTTAAGATATTCCAGTTTATGCCGCTCATACTCTGCTGTCAGTTGGTGCATTTCCTGCTCCACCTCGCTTCGCACCTCGGATGGCGTTTGCATCATACGGTAATAGTATTGCGAGGAAATGTTGCGACCCAATGTGCGATAATCCCATTGTTCGCGAGCCGCCTCTTGCATATACCACATGCGTGCGGTGTCATCATGCACACGAATCAAGCGTTCGTAGTGAGACCAAGACAAATTAGTGGGTAGTACATAGGAAGATTGGTCAGGCATTGTCTGACCAATTTGTTCTCCAAATAAGTCAGGCAATGCCTGACCAATTCCCATCTCCTTGAACATCAGGAAGAAAGACCTGAAATTCTTTATGTTTGTCACTGAATACCCAGCTCCGAAATTCATTGTTAGAATCTGGGAGGCTATCTCGACGACCCTCTTGCCATAGTCGGCGCGGCCACGACCATTTTGCTCTTGCTCCACCACTTGCCGACCTATCAACCAGCATGAAACCACATGCATAAGGTTTACGGAGCGACCAGCCGCTTGTCTTGCGGAAGATACGACGAGGACAAGAGATTGCTCAAATGCCATCTCGTCATTAGTTGTTAAACCACTATCTGTCATAACTGATTGATTTTATCTATGAGTGTTGCCTTAATGTCATCAATATTGCTTATCTCATCGAAGGCAAGAATGGAATCTTTACAAGTCCACTTTCAATGGCATTGCCTGTTTGTTCCTAAGGCATATCGGAGTTGTTGAATAACCCCACCTGAATATTACCATTGGGCAGTACGTTCAGATTGGTCATATATGGACAACGACCTTGCAATACCTTAGTGTAATCGAGGTTTCCATCTAATGTTGAATCGTAATGATATTGCGGTTCTTCATATGGGTTGTTTAGTAGGGCTGATATTCTTTTTTTCATTAATATTATGCAATAGCGTTTAGGGTTATTTTTGGATCTATAGGTCAAGATTTATTGCAATGACATTGAAGTCCGCTGTCTGTATTTCTTTACAAATTTCCTGCCCCAGACCAGCCCTATCGCCATCACCAGGCGGGGGGGTACAATCCATAGTCCGGGCACACCGAAGGCGGCAAACGAGAGGGTGTCGTCGATAATCGAGTGGCTCATTATCAAGTGATAAGACGCCGCCCGCGCCTCCTCCTGCGTGATGCGCCCCTCGTCGATGCACTCCTTGAGTACGCCCGCTCCGTAGCTGAGCCCCACGATGTTGCCCACGAGCCAGAGGTACGACGACTCGCCGCTCAGTCCGAACACCGCCATCAGGGGCTTGAACGGCTTGATGCACGTGTCCATGAGACCAGTCTTCGTGAGCACGTTCTTGAGCAGGATGAGCAGGAACATGATGGCAAGTATCATCACCGCCAGTTGCAGGATTGACATCGCCGCGTCGGCCATCGCATGACCGAACGCGACCCACGTGATCTCCGCTGGGCGCGCCGCACCCGTGGCCATGCCCGAGGCGAACGGCTCGGACATCGCGGGCAGGAGGTGGCTGAGCGCCCATGCCGCCATGAAAGCCGCCACGATACGTATGCTCACCGTCTTGGCGAACGGCGGGCCTATCTTCTTCACCACCGCCCCCTCGAGGATGAGGGCATGGCAGAGGCATATCATGACGGTGATGATGGTCGCCTCGCGCAGGGTGAACGGCATCGAGACGAGAGCCGCCAGTCCGGCGTGGGTGCCCACGAGTCCGCCCGTGATGACCACGATGGCTGAGTGACCGGGCAGTCCGACGAAGTGCATCAGCGGTTCGAGCCACTGCGCCAGGATGTCCACGACACCGAAAAACCACAGCACCTTGACCGCCAGCGACACGGGAGCCATGATGCGCAGTATCCACAGCGACGTACCTATCGACTTCGCCAGCGACTTGACTACTATGTCCTTGACTATCTCCTTCATCAGTATGGCAGTCCCTCCAGTTTGTTCTCCACGTCCTGATAGGTGTCTATCAGCGCCGAGAGTTTCTCCATGGTGATCTGTGCGGCGGCGCGCAGCGCCTTGCCCTTGGTGAGCAGGTGGATGAGCTTGGCGGAGAAGATGTCGCCCGTGCCCGAGAAGTCGACGGGCACCTCGCGGTAGGGCAGGCGCATGTACTCCTGCGTCCGCTCATCGTAACCCACGACGTGCGGCTCGCCGTCGATGCGCGACGAGGTGATCAGCACCGACTGCGCACCCACCGCCCGCAAGCGGTCAACTATCTGCGTCGCCTCGTCCTGCCGCAGTCCCTCCTTATGGTAGGGGAAGTCGGCGAGGAGGCACGCCTCGGTGTAGTTGGGCAGTGCGAGGTCGGCGATGCCCAGTAGTCGGCGCAGGCGGCTAACCGTCTCCTCACCCAGCCCCGAATAGAGGCTTCCGTTGTCGCCCATGATGGGGTCGAGGATCACCCTTGCCCCACCCTCCTTCTGCTCCGCGCAGAAGGCGGCGAGCATCTCCGCCTGCTCGTCGGAGGCTATGAACCCGATGCTTATGAGGTCGAAGCCGAAGCCTAACTGTCGCCACGTAGCGAGCGTCTGCCGCATATAGTCGGTAGTGTCGAGCATGGCATACCGCTTATAGCAGAAATTATTGGAAACAAGTGCCGTAGGCAGGTACGACACGCTATGTCCCTTCCCTGTCAGCACCGATGCCTGCGCCCCTATCGCGAGCCTACCGTAGCCCACGAAGTCGCCCACCAGCAGTATCTTCATATTTGTCATTTCCTTGATGTCTTCGCGGACAGCCCCGCCGCCCCTTCCGAGCGTCCCATTGCGGCCATCCGCCCGTTCTGACTGCAAAGATAACACATATTATCCACATACCGTCCACCCAACCCCGATAATTCTGCGGTGGGGAGCGATAATTAGTGCGTGATATGTTATCTTTTTGCAAAAAAAAAGATTAACTTTGCACCCACATATACTAAATCAATGTTATACGGTCATGTCATCAAAAGATCAGGAATATGCAGAATTATTGAAGGCGCAGATAGCAACATTCAAAAAGGAGAACCGCTTTTTGGAGTTCAAAAGCAACTATCAAGAAGTAGATAAACTTGGTAGATACATTTCTGCACTATCAAATGGAGCTTGCCTTGCCAACGAAGAGACGGCATATCTCTATTTCGGCGTGGAGGATGATACTCTTCATATAAAAGGAACGACTTTTGATGCAGCCAAGACAAAGGCGCAAGGCAATCAAGACTTGGAGTTGTACCTGCGTCAAATGATTTCACCAAAAATTGATTTCAAGATAGAAGAGTTCCAAGATGAGGACGATAATCGTCTTGTCGTTTTTATAATTCCCGCGGCAAGAGAAGAGCCGACATGTTATAAAAGCACCCCCTATATCCGTGTTGACAGCAGTCTTACGGATATGCGTCCATACAATGACTGGATGCGTCAGGTGTATAATTCCCAATGTGATTGGAGCCGCGAGATTGTCGAAAAGGCAACGGTTGCAGACCTTGACACGGAAGCTTTGAAGGTTGCATTGGACGGTTTCTGCCAGCGTTTCCCGCATTTGGAAGAAGAAGCAAGACAGTGGGATGTGGTGACATTCTTGGATAAAGCCAAGTTGACTTTGGGAGGTAGGATTACCAAGGCCGCCCTGCTGCTCGTGGGCAAAGAGGAGTCGTCTGCTTACCTCGGTGGAATGCGACAAATCAACTGGCGACTGCGTGCCCCCGGAGAACCTTTGGCAGGAGAGCCTTTCGGACTTCCGTTCATCATTTCCACAACGAAGGTAAAAGACCGCATCCGAAACTATCGCATCAAAATTTACCCCGACAACAGTTTGATTCCGGCAGAAGTATGGAAGTACGACACGCGCACAATCCTCGAAGGACTGCATAATGCCATAGCTCATCAAGATTACAGGCTGGGCAGCAGAATAATTGTCACAGAAGAACCCGAGCATCTGACTATAGAAAGTTGCGGCTCTTTCTTTGCCGGCAGTTATGAGGACTATGTGGAAGGGAAGAAAACGCCAGAGCGTTATCGCAATCCGTTTCTTGTGCAAGCTATGGTCAACCTAAAGATGATAGACACGCAGGGATATGGAATACACACGATGTATCTCCATCAGAAGGAACGTTATCTGCCGATGCCCGACTATGACAAGAGCGATCCGAACAAGGTGGTGCTTAGCGTGCCTGGCTGTGTTATAGACAAGAATTACAGTCTCGCTTTGATGAACCGTTCGGACATCTCCCTGACAGAGGCGGTTCTGCTGGATAAGGTACAAAAGCAGAAACCCATACCAGACGATGCCGCCAAACTGTTGCGTAAGCGCAAACTGATCGAAGGCCGAAAACCGAACTATATTGTCGGGAAACTGCTGGCTCAGGTCGCAAACAAAGGAATGGAATACACCAAGCTCAAAGGCTTGGATGACAAATACTATCAGGACCTGATACTGAAAGCACTTGAACAGCATGGCAGACTTCAAAGAGCAGATTTCAATCGACTTCTTGTAAGCAAACTACCTGACATTCTCTCCGACAAACAGAAACTGGCAAAGGTAGGCAACCTATTGACCGTACTGCGCAAGAAAGGGAAAATAGAGTTTATAGGCAAACAATTCTGGCAATTGAAGAAATAAAAATTTAAGTGAGATTTAAGTGAGATTTAAGTGAGATTTAAGTGAGAACAGAGTCAATATATAGACACAAATCCCTGTATATCAGCGATAAGAATAAAATTTACTTAAATCTTTGTTAAGTAAAATTTAAGCGAGTATTAATGGACATTACTTTGGGATTAAGCATCATCAGGTTATGATATGCTGAAACGCATCGGACCAAAGGCATAGCTATTACGAGCACAGCATACGACGTGGTTGCCGTAGGCGCAAACGGAAAAGCCCCCTGGGAGCATTTGCTCGCGGGGGGCTTTCATTGTTGGCGGCGGGAGGGTCAGCGCTGGGTGTTGAACTTCAAGCCGTTCATGATGTAGACGGCGGGGGCGAGGCGGCGGAGGTCGGCGAAGCGGCCCATGTAGCGGCCCGCGAGGTCGTAGACGGCGTCGTCGGCATGGCCGTCGGTGGCGGCGGGGAGGAGGAGGACGGGTGTCTCGACGGTGCCGTCGACGCGGTCGTCGGCGTACTGCAGGCGGGTGGTCGCGGCGCGCGAGTTGTCGTCGGTGTCGACGATGACGAACGTGAGCGAGCCCATCGCGCCCTCGCCTCCCACGGTCAGGTAGACACGGCCGTCGGCATCGGCCACCGACTCGGTGCGCTGCTCGCCATTGACGAAGGCGCACACCTTGGCTCCGGGCAGCGTCTGTCCGATGACCACCATGTTGTGGGGATAGTCCGTTGAGCCTTCGCCCGAGGCGGAAGCCTGTCCGCTGGCCGTCATGCCGCGGGGATTGTCAGCGGTGGGTGCGGCGGGAGCCTGTGTGGCGGCGCCGATGTCGGCGGGGAAGTGGAACTCGAGAGTCTCGCCCGTGCCGAGGCTGTTGCCGTACATGTAGCCGCGTCCCGGACGGAGATAGCCAAGCGTGCCCTGCCAGTCCTGTCCGTCATAGACGGCGAACTCGGTCTGGCTCTTGATGATGTCGTTCTTGTGGGGGTTGAGGAACGAGAGGGCCTGGCGGAGCGTCATGGTGCGCTGGCAGGGATAGCCAATCCAGCCCCACGCCCAGCCCGTCTTCGAGCCCGGCACGGTAATGATCGTCTCCTCGGAGACGGCCTTCTCGCCGCTGATGCTCAGACGGTCGATGGGGTCGTCGGTCTTGACGTGGATCATGTACATCGAGTTGGGACGTATGGTGATCCTGCCCATGGCGGCGGAGCCCGGGACGGCGGCGAGCGTGCGGTCCTTGACCATCGAGATGTGGCCCTGGACATCAGCCAGCAGGTCGCTTGCCTTCGGGGTGACCGCCTCGACATAGGTGCTCACCCAGTTCCAGCCGCTCGTCAGCGGCACGTCGTGCTGGACGACATCGACGGCGATGAGGTGCCACGGGCGGTCGTAGGCTCCGCAGAGCACCGACGAGTCAAACGTGACGTTCGCCACGTCCCGGCTGTCGCCGTCCTTGACGCGGAGCGCGTTGTAGATGACACCCTTGTTGGGGTCCCACGCCTTGAACGTCACCGTCTTGCCCTTGTCGCCACCCTTCGCCATGTCGTTGCCGAAGATGGTGAGATAGAGGAGCGAGCGGTTGGTATTCTCGTTGTACTTCAGTTGTCCCACGCCGCGGCACTCGCCGTCGATGAACGCCGCCACGCGTGCGTCCTCCGACACCCAGAGGCGGTCGTTGAGATGGAGGTCGGCGATGAGGTTCATGTTGGCGTTGAAACGGCTCGGGTCGACCTTCCAGCCCGGGTCCTTGCCCTTGACGGTGAGCTTGATAGTCTGCGGGATGGCCGCTCCCTCGTGGTTGGAGAGGCTGACCTGTGCGTAGTAGACGCCGGGCGAGAGATGGCGCGTGTCGACGAGGTAGACGACGAAGTAGTAGAAGCCCTCGTCGGTCATCGTACGCACGCTCATCCAGTCGGCCAGCTCGCTCAGGTGGAGGGAGCCCATGCGCGAGTACTTGACGAGTCCGGTCTCGATCTCAGCCACCGTGTCGACGGGCAGCGTGAGGTCGAGGAGCGAGGGCACCCACGTGCCCCAGTCCTGGTGGACGATGACATCCCACGTGTAGGGAGTCATTGTGTTCTCGTGGACGTCCTGGATGCCCAGTGCGGTGATGTGCAGGGTCTTTCCCTCGAGACGGCGCGCCACGTCCTCGCTGATGTTGATGAGCACCTCGCGTTCGCTGGCGATGACGCTGTACTCGGTCTTGCCCGCGAGCGGCCGGCGGAACGAGGCTGACTTCTGCATGGGAGCGTCGTCCTGCTCGACGACATCGGCGATTGCCGCCGCACCGATGATTGCTCCCCGGTCGCTCTCGTCGATATACTCGTCGCCGTCCTTGACCTGAAGGATGTGGTTGTAGCCGCAGGGCTCCGCCACGACGGGGTCGTCGAGCTTACGTATGCGCTGGAAGGGATAGTAGATCTTCAGTCCCTCCTCGCGCCCCGTCAGACAGCGGTTGACGGCGTCGGTGATGATGTTCTGCGTGAAGCGTCCCTGCTGCACGCGCACGTCGTCGATACCGCCCTTGAAGAAGTCGGTCACGCGGCGTGTCGTGTCGGCGTCCTGGTAGACGGTGCGTCCGCCCATGGTCATCGTGTCGAAGGCGAAGCGCGGAATGCGGGTGCTCTCGACCTCGCGCACCACCTCGCCGTCGAGGTAGAAGCGCGTGTATCCGCCGCCCACATACTCCATGAAGAGGTTGTGCCAGACGTTCGGGGTCACCTTGGCTATGCTCAGTCCGCCGCCGGCGAACTCTGCCGTCACCTCGCCGCCGGCGCCTATCGTGAAGGCGTTGACGGCGGTGCCGTTGTCGAGCGAGCAGAGCGTGGCGTTCTGCCCTGCGGCAGTCGACTTGAACCAGAACGAGAGGCCGTAGCTCTCCTGCGGGGAGAAGACCACCTTCTGGGTCGGGATGCGGAATGCCTGGCTGCCGTCGAGGGCGAGCGAGTAGTTGGGGATGCGCGAGTACCACTCCGCCCCGTCGGGCATCACGAGGTTGCGGTCGAAGCGAAGGTCGGTGACCACCGTGCCGCGTCCCTCGTTGGCGGGCCAGTAGGCGATGATGCGCTTGTCGAGGCCGATGAGCGCGTTCTCGAGGTTGGCCTCCATCTCCTCCTTGCTGACTATGCCGTCCCATAGCATCACGTCGTGCATCAGCACGTTGCCGTTTGTCCTGCCGGCATCGGCTCCCATGCGCAGGATGGCCTGTGTCTTCGGGATGGCGTTGAGCGTCATTGCGGGACCGGCGTATTCGTCATTGGTGGTGTAGAGCATCGACGAGATGGTGCCGTCGGTGGTGTCCTCGTCCTGCCGGTAGGTAACGACGAGTTGCATCCAGTCGGAGTTGTAGCCGCCCGTGGCGTCGAGGGCCTGGATCGGGCTCGCCATCACCTTGTCGCCGTACTTGACGTAGACGCGGGCTGAGTCGTAGCTGACGCGGAAGTCGCCCACCTGGCCCATCTGCGAGAAGAGCACCGCCTCGCGCTTGGTGCTGATGGGCTTGAACTTCATGGCGAGCGTGAAGTCGCGATAGCCGAAGAGGCTGAACTCGTGCTTGGTCTCGGCGGGTCCGCATTCGTAGAACTTCATCGCCACCGCATGCTCGCGCGCCACCTGTGCGTCGAGGTCGGTCACGATGGTGAAGTTGTCGGTCGTCACGCGCTCGTAGCGGATGTCCTCGTCGAAGGTCAGCTGGAGGTTCTCGCCGTAGAGCAGCTCGCCCGTGGGCTTGCCCATGACCATCGGCTTCTTGGTGTCGAGGGAGAAGCGGAGCGCCTCGCTCGCTGTCTCCAGTCCGGCGTCCTCGCGGCTCGCCTTCGACTGCGCCACGGCGCGTATCTCGTAGTCGCCGTCGGTGAACTGGTCGCCAAGCGTTATGGTGGCAAACGACTTGCCCGCCTGCAGCTTGACGTTGGCTCCCTTCCAGTCCTTCTCGAGGTCGTACTTATCCTTATCTATATAGAAGAGGTAAATCGGCTTCCACGCGTTGGTGCCCACGAGGCGCGTCTGGATGACCACGCCGGCGAAGTTCTTGTACTCCATGTGGTAGTTGGACAGCGTCACACCGATCTCGCGTGCCGCCTGCTTGCCCTCGATCGCCTCGCCGTTGACTGTCACGCGGTCGGTCTCGAGTGTCACGGGCGACGCCATGGGTACGAAATTGAAGATGACGGGCTTCCTGACGGCGCGTCCGAGGTCGCCATCGGGATAGAGGATGAACGTCACGGTGTCGCGCGTCACGTCGGTGCGCGTCTGCTGTACGGTGAACGAGAGCTTGGTCGAAGTCTGGGGCTTGAGCCCGACGGCATACTGTCCGGTCATCACGCCGCGGTCAAACTGCAGACCGTGCTGGTTGGTCTTGGGGTCGATGCCGAAGACGAGCTTGGGGGCGGTCTCCGACACCGTGGGTGAGAAGGTGGCTACCGAGACGTTGCGCAACGTGGCCTCTATGTTCGATTTCTCGCCGGCGGGCAGCATGGCAAACTCCGACGGCATGTCGAACTCGGGGATGACGAGAGCCACCGTGCCGTCGCTCAGCGGGAAGGCGTCGCCCGCCTTGCCCGTAGAGGTCTTGAACGACTCGGTCTGCTTGAAGTAGAGCGTCGAGTCGGGCTTCTCCCAAGGCACCTTCGACTGTCCGCCGCGGAGGTAGAACATGTAGGGCATGGAGGTGTTGCCCGTCACCTCGCCGTCGTCGCCGATCTTCGCGTCGGGCGAGATGGGCAGGTAGATATCCACCGACTCGTAGGTGCTCGCTCCCGAGGTCGAGAGCGTGTAGCCGAAGGTCGTGGTGCCCGTGGAGGCGGCGTCGACATTCTTGGTCGAGCCGTAGCGGAAGCCCGCCCACGACTTGGCCGACTCCTGGGTGGATGCGCCCATGACGGCAAGTTCGCTGTTGTCCACTCCTCCGAACTGGATATCATGCTGGTCGCTGAAGGCGCGTGTCGTCGTATAGGTCTGCGACGTCGTCATCGAGTTGGACATCGTCATTCCTGCATCGAACGTGTTGGAGTCGATGTAGTGCAGGTTCTGCGTCATCTTGGCATCCTGTGTTTCCGTGTTCTTCACGACGGTGTATGCCACTTCCCATACTGTTGCCAAGGCCTGTGAAGCGATGGCGAACGGATTGAAGACGGAGCTTGTTATCCTGCCGAAATCCTTGACCTTACCCATCAAATCCACCAACTTGACAACATTGTTCGCCATGTTCAGCGCTCCTGTGACTGCATCCATGGCTATGATGCCGTCGCGCAGATTGAGGGCGTATTTCTCCGCTATCATCTCGGGACTGATGTTCCTGATGAGCGACGACTGCTTGTACTTGCCTTTCGTCTGGCCGTCAAGCTTGTAGAGGTTGTACGCCTTGTTGCGCTCGTTGGCGGCGATGGTCGATTTCCATTTCGCTATGGCGTTGGAGTAGAGCGCCACCTTGTCGAACTTGTCCTTGGCGGTGTGCTGGAAGACATAGTCGGTGTCCCTGCGCCACACGTCCATGTTGTCGTCCATCTGGTCGAGCGGCCGCTTGGCGAAATAGCGGCACTCGCCTTCCGGCAGGACGGGCATGTCGGCTGACTTCTTCTGCGCGTATGCCGGGTCGTAGGTCACCAGCTGCGCGCGGCGCTTGCGCAGGTCGGGGATGAGCTCGGTGACGATGTGCTTCTGCGTGAAGCTGAACACCGACTCGTTGGTGGTGCCGCCGATGGGCTGCAGCCAGTTGGTCAGGTAGAACTTCGTGCCGCCCAGGAGCGTGTCGCCGCGCTGGACGTAATTCTCGCTCTCGACGCAGTACATCTCCTTGTCCAGTGCGGGAACGACACGCTCCGCCTCGGTGGTCATGTTGGTGTAGCGCGTGTCGGTGAAGAAGTAGTTGGTGGCGCGTCCGATATAGACGTCGCCGTTGGCTCCCACGAAGTCGGGGCTGGAGCTGGTCTGTATGCGCTGGTTGAACGTGTAGGTCATCGACTTCTTGTCCGAGAAGGTCATCAGGTCGAAGCTGGCGTCCTTCTGGAGCGTGCCGACCAGTTTCTTGGTCACGTTGCTCTTGGTCATGATGCCCATGCCGGTCAATGTCGCTACGTCCGCACCGACAGCCCACTGGCTCTCGTCGCCCGTCACGTCGCCGAACGTCAAGCCGTTGGACACGCCGAGCGTCATGCTCGAGCCCTTGTCTATGTAGGCGAAGCTGTTGGAGCCGGGAGGGTCGTTGAGCACGAAATCTACCTTCGAGGGGCCGTCCGTCACGAACGAACTGCCGGGAATGCCGACCATGCCCATCACGATGCCCTCCATCGGCTGCTCGGGCCATGTCATGGTGTTGCCGTGGAACTTGAACGAGAGCTGCATGGT
>JABUTZ010000010.1:127525-132945 GCA_021443415.1 Bacteroidaceae bacterium
CCGGCCTGGAACTGGATCACGGCGAAGCCGTTCGCGTTCATCTTGCCCACGAACTTAAGCGTGTCGTTGGTCTCGTAGGTGAACTGCTCCATCTCGTCCTTCGCCATCGTCTTCACACGCTCGTCCAGCCATTTCTGGTCCATCTTGACCGAGCGCGACGCCCAGTTGTTGTAGACGGTGAGTTCGGTGCTGTCAAGAGGCACGTAGTCCTCGACGGGATTCCTGGGGTCGATGTCGTAGTTGTGGTAGGTCTCGTGCAGTCCGATGGCTATGCTGTAGTCGGAGTTCTGCAGGAAGACGGGCACCTTGAACTTGTACTTCAGGTCGCTCCTGTCCTTGCCCGACATGAAGCGGATCATGTGCTTGCGGTCGACTACCGTCGTGTCGTCGATGTGCTCCTGGCTGCGCACGAAGACGGTGTCCTCGCCGAGCATGTGCGCCTTCTTTATGGTCAGGTTGCGCATCTGCTCCTCACCCATGTCCCGGGCGTCCTGCATCTCCATGAGCAGGCGGTCGACGTCGTAGAGCGTCACCTCGGGACTCTGCGCGTAGCGTACGATGTTCTTCTTGACGTGGTAGGGGAAATCGACCGTGTAGCGGCGCGTGGTGTCGGCGTTGAACTTGCTGGCGATGACATCGCGGTGCAAGTCCTTGTCGATGACTATCTTGTCGGTCTCCACCCTGCCTGTCGAGAGGTCGACGGAGAAGGTGCTGCCCACGCCCATCGCCTGTATCTCGTTGCCGAGAGAGCGGATGTAGCCCTTGGGGCGCTCCTCCTCCGCAGGGTCGAAGCAGAGGGCGGTCTGCTCGGGGTCTATCTCCCACTTGACGGGGGGCAGGAGGGCTATGTATTCGCCCGTCAGCGAGTCGGTCAGCACGCTGACACACTGGTTGTTGCGGTCGTCGACATACTCGCTGCCCGAGTTGATTGAGCCTGCGATGCCGAAGTCGTTACGGCTGTAGATGCTGTCGGGCGTGAGCGTCACCTTGGCACCCTCAACCGGCTGGTTGGCGGACCAGTAGACAGTCTTGCCTACATAGCGTCCGCCGACGGCGCGGAAGACGATGCGTGCGCGTCCGATGTTGTTGCGGCTGCTGCGCAGGGCGAGCGAGTCGGCGCTGCACTCGGTGTAGCCAAACTGTCGCGTTGCCTCGCGGTCGCCACCGACGACGCGTCCGACGACGCGCATGTAGGTGTTGTCGTAGAAGAGCAGCGGGTCGGTGATGTTCGACTGTATGTCAATCAGTTGGCTGGGATAGGGCTTCACGGTCACCTCGCCCCCCACGATCGAGCGCTCGAGGCACGGCAGTCCCTCGGTCGGTTTGTCGGCATCGACGGGATTGAGCATCGTGTGGTAGGGCGACATGAGCGAGATGCGGTGCTTGCCGATGGGCACGGTCACCATCGCCATGCCGTCGATGTCGGTCTTGAGCGTGCCCTTGCTTGTGGTCTGGGGCTGTCCGTCGACGAGCACCTGCAGGCCCTCGGCGGGCAGGGTGCCAAGCGCGTACATGGCCTTGACATTGACGTCGAAACTGCTCTCGTCGACGAAGTTGACGCCCGTGTAGGTGCGCGAGTCGTTGCTGAACACGCGGCGCGACACGGCGGGGTTGAACTTGTGGGTGCCCAGCATGGGCGTGAGGCAGTACTGGGTGCCGGAGCCGGCGTACGGGATGCCGACAATCTGGTATTCGCCCTGCTCGTTGGTCACGCCATGGGCGGCGAGCGAGGTCTGGTTGAACTGGGTCTCGGGCGAATAGTCGCGGACGAGCACCAGCTGGGCGGGCGCATCGCTGTCGTGGTTGCGCACCTCGCCGACGTTGTCGCTCCAGTCGTTGCCGCGGTGCTGGTGGTCGAAGACAGCCGTGGCTATTGCCTCGTCGAAGGTGTAGTAGAGCTCCATGCCGTCCTCCGTACCTGCGAGATAGCGGTTGTAGTTGTGCAGTATCTGCTCGTCGGTCAGCACCTTGCCCCAGACGCGGAACTCGTCGAAGTCGCCGCGGTAGCGTATGACGTAGGCCGAGCGCCTTGTGGCGTCGAAGAGGCAGAGCGTGGAGTCAGCCGCCTTCTGCTTGCCCATCTTGATCTCCTCGCCCCAGACGACGGAGTCGAGCTTGGCGCCGTCCTGCAGGAACGTGTGCTCGACATAGCCTGCGCGCACCTTGCCCGCGTCGCCGCGGAGCAGGATGTGGCGGAAGTTGATGGGGCAGCTGCGGCTGATCGCCAATCCGCAGTCGCGCGCTATGCCGTCGGCGTCGACGGCCAGGCGGAAGGTGTTCGCGTCGCCCTTGCACATGAGCAGGCGGACATCGTTGGGCAGGCGATAGACCATCATCGTATCGCGGTCGCCGAGGGTGTCGATGTCGGGGTTGACGTGGCACTGCACGGTCCATTTGCCGCCCGCCTCGTTGAAGGTCTTGGCGGCTATGCGCGGAATGGAGGTCGTGACGCTGTGGCTGCCGGCTACGCGCATGGCGTTGTGGGTCATGGCGAACGACGCCATCTCGCTGTCGTCGGTCGAGACGAACACATCGACCCCCTGGGCGGAGATGTCGCTCGTGCCCGTGTTGCTCTTGAACGTGATGCGTCCCGCCACCGTGCCCATGTTGTTGGCGTATCCGTACTGCCTGTTCCTCAGCGCCTCCTCGAGGTATCCGATGGCGCTTGTCTCGTTGCAGACGGGCTTGATGAGCAGCCGGTACTGATAGACGTGGCCGGGCAGCACCTTGTCCTCGTAGGTGATGACGTTCTTGCTCTCGATGAGCGTGTGGCGGTCCTCCCAGACGGCGGAGGCGTCGTCGACGGCCTGCGTGGGGTCGATGCGGCGGCGCTGGATGGTGAAGCGCAGCTTGTCGCTCGAGTAGTGCATCTCCCACTGCAGCTTGACGCGGTCGTCGTACTCGCCGCGCGAGGCCTTCAGGTAGATGAGGCGGTCGCGCATGTAGGGCATGAACGAGGTGGTGTCGATGACCGCCGAGTGGTAAACACCTGCGTCATCGCGTATGCCGAGGTCAGCCCAGTAGACATAGCCGTCGCAGATGCTCTTGCGGCCGGCGTCGACGATGGAGATCTGCTTCTTGCCCGCCGCCTTGTCGGCACTCGTGAACGTGAATTGCTGCGTGTCGATCCGGGTCTTTTCCTTGATGGTGTCGCCCGCCTGCTCCATGACCTTGATGCCGCGGTAGAAGTTGACCGTGCAGTCCTGGTACCAGTCGTAGCAGGGCAGGCTGAGGTCGATGTCCACCTCGCCCGTCTCGCGCTGGCGTGCCTGCAGCTGGTTGGTGGGCACGGTGAGCGTGAAGTCGTAGCTGCACTTGTAGGAGATGTCCTCGGTGACGCCCTGGCTCTCGTCGACCCACACGACGGTGTAGGTCACCTGCACCGACGGCAGCGCGGCGACATCCTTGCGCGTGAAGAGGTCCTTGTCGTGCCACTCGCGCTGGTTGAGGCTGAGCCGGGTGTCGCGGTTGAGCAGCTCGGTCTCGTCGTTGAGCGTGCGGTAGACGCGCCAGCCGCCCTTGTCGGACGACGACTTGCCGAAGGCGTTGGTCCAGTAGACGACGAACTCCCGGGCGTAGTTGCTTGTGTAGCCGCGCACGCCGTGCGCCACGGGTGTGGAGATGGGCGTGGGCCGGAACTTGACTCCGTCGCCCGACTGGCTGGCGGGCAGGCGCACGATCTGGCTGCCGCCGGCGCGTATCTTGCTCCAGTCGTCGCCGGGGACGGTGCAGCGGAGCGTGTCCCTGAGGTAGCGGTACATGCGCTCGCCGTTGAAGAGGTAGCCATTTTCCCTGATGAGCTTCGCATTGTCGATGTTGGGCAGGAGTACGTACTCGCTTGTCTTGTAGGTGCGGTCCTTGATGACCTCCTTCTCCGTCTGCGCGCGGTAGTCGTAGCCGTCGTCCGAGACGGTGATGTCGCGCATGCCCTCCACGCACGACGTGAACTTGACGGCGTCGCTTCCGCCCTGGCTGAGGCACACGAGCCGGCCGCCCTGGAAGCGCACGGGCACGTTGGTGCCGGGGAACTTGCCGCCGTTGTCGTACATCCCCTCGAGCGACTCCTTGGGCGACAGGGGGTTGGTGCGGTAGGTAGTGGGGAGCGTGTACTGTATGTCGTCCTTCTTCGTTACGTCGCTGAAGTAGGTTTTCAGTCCGTACCAGTCCCTGCAGCCGGAGTTGGGGGCGTATGCCGAGACGAAATAGGTGGAGCCGTTGTCCAGTCGTCCGATGGCGTTGCCGAAATTGGCGTTGCGCACCTTCTGCTTGACGGCGGCGTTGTCATTGACGAGGACGACGTACGAGAAGTCGTTGCCGTCGGCGCGATACGCCAGGCCGACCACTCCGCCTATCCACTCGTGCGCCGTGAAGTTGCCATCGGCGGCGCGCGACACGAAGTCGACGGCGATGACGCTGTTCTGGAACGAGATGCCGTTGTCGTAGGGCTTGCCCTGGTTGCCGCGGTACTCGCCGAGCATGCCGCCTATCGATGTGCAGCGGTTGGCGGCCGCCACCACCTCGCCGTAGAAGTTGACGCGGGTCAGCACGCATGGCTTGCGGTTCTTCTTCTCATATCCGTCGCCGTCCCTGAGATGGAGGGTGCCGATCACGCCTCCGATCGGTTGCTCATAGACGTAGTCCTTGCCCATGTACACCTCGCCGTAGCCCGCCACCACGGCGTTGCGCACGACGATGTTCTCGGCGAACGTGAACGCGCTGCGGTCGCTGTCTGACGCCTTGAACGGGCGGTTGAGGGCCTCCGCCCTGCCTATGAACGCACCTCCCTGCGGTCCGCACATATAGACGTTCTCGAGGTTGACGTTCATGAACATGGCATAGCCCGACACGAGCGGGAAGAGTCCCATGTAGCCCTCGTTGCCGTTGCCGCGCTTCTCCTGGTCCTTGGCCTGCGAGCCGGACTGGTCCTTGTTGTAGAGGTTGCGTATCGTGTGGCCCTGGCCGTCGAAGATGAAGGTGAACTTATGCTGGCTGAGGAACTCGCGCGTGTGGCGTGTCGCGTCGAACGTGATCCACGGATGCGCGCTGAGGTCGATGTCGTTCATCAGGCGGAAGCAGACGCGCTTGCCCGAGATCGACCCGTTGTCGAACACCGCCCATGCCAACTGCTCGGGCGTGCGTATCTCGTAGACGGTCGTCTCAAAGTTCCACACGGGGTCGCGGTACGTACCGTTCGCCGTCGGTTGCTGCGTGTGGTTGTGCCATCCGTCCGCTCCCTTCGCCAGCAGGTCCTTCGCCCACCGGGGAGCCGACAGGTCCGCATCCTGATACTGACCGAGCGCCACCGACGCACTCATCACGAACATCAAACAGAAGAAATATATCTTTATCATAACCAATGTCTTTATTTTTTTTACACTCTACACTCTACACTCTACACTCTACTCTCTACACTCTACACT
>JABUTZ010000010.1:133397-143841 GCA_021443415.1 Bacteroidaceae bacterium
TCTCTCATCTTTTATTATTATAACAATACATGCGCAAAATTATAAATAATTGGCACAAGATGTATCCCGAAGCAAACAAAATTTATCACCTCCCCCTCCTTTTTAATCTTTTTTATACTTGCCGACCGACAAATAACATTCAAACTCCCCTCCTCCACCCCACAATTATTTTGCCATGTCCACAAAAATGCGTAACTTTGCAAACACAGATTAACACAGATTGATGGACACGGATTAACACAGAGCAAATCTTCTACACTCTACACTCTAATCTCTACACTCTACACTCTATTCTCTAAAACAATGAACTCACTTCCCCTCAAGTACGGTTGCAACCCCAACCAGAAGCCCTCGCGCATCTTCATGGAGGGCGACGCCGAACTGCCCATCGAGGTGCTCGGCGGACGTCCCGGCTACATCAACTTCCTCGACGCGCTCAACGCCTGGCAGCTCGTGCGCGAGCTGAAAGCCGCCACCGACATGCCCGCCGCCGCATCGTTCAAGCACGTCTCGCCCGCCGGCGCCGCCATCGGACTGCCCCTGACGGACACCCTCCGCCGCATCTACTTCGTGCCCGAGGGTCTGGAGCTCTCCCCCCTCGCCTGCGCCTATGCCCGTGCCCGCGGCGCCGACCGCATGTCGTCCTACGGCGACTTCATCGCCCTCAGCGACACCTGCGACGAGGCCACGGCCCTGCTCATCAAGCCCGAGGTGAGCGACGGTGTCATCGCACCCGGGTTCACCCCCGAGGCTCTCGCCATCCTCCGCGACAAGCGCAAGGGCACGTACAACATCATACAGATCGACCCGCACTACCAGCCCGCTCCCATCGAGCGCAAGCAGGTCTTCGGCATCACCTTCGAGCAGGGACGCAACGAGGTCGCCCTCGACGACCCCTCGCTCTTCTTCGAGATTCCGACGCAGTGTCGCGAGTTCCCCTTCGAGGCTCGCCGCGACCTCGTCATCGCGCTCATCGTGCTGAAATACACGCAGTCCAACTCCGTCTGCTACGTCAAGGACGGACAGGCAATCGGCATCGGAGCCGGCCAGCAGAGCCGCATCCACTGCACGCGCCTCGCCGGCTCGAAGGCCGACAACTGGTGGCTACGCCAGATGCCGCGCGTCATGGACTTGCCTTTCGTGCCCGGCATCCGCCGTGCCGACCGCGACAACACCATCGACCTCTTCATCGGTGACGACTGCATGGACGTGCTCGCCGAGGGCGAGTGGCAGAAGTTCTTCACCCAGCGTCCTGCACCTCTCACTCGCGAGGAGAAGCGCGCCTGGCTCGACCAGAACACCGGCGTGGCCCTCGGCAGCGACGCCTTCTTCCCCTTCGGCGACAACATCGAGCGCGCCCGCAAGAGCGGTGTCAGCTACGTCGCCCAAGCCGGCGGTTCCGTCCGCGACGACCATGTCATCGCCACCTGCGACAAGTACGGCATCGCCATGACCTTCACCGGCGTCCGCCTCTTCCATCACTGATTTTTCCACAGGAGTTATGCGCCCGTCGGCGCCGGAATTAAATAAATCGAAGTTATGCCTGCCTTGTGGCAGGCTGGGAGTTAACGGAAGGAAAACTCCCACTAACTCCCAGCGCCGCAGGCGCATAACTCCCATTCATTAACTTCCGCTAACTCCCGTATAGCCCATGCGTACCGAACCCCGCCGCGCCCCGCGCGAGAACCGTTTTGGCGGCGATGACATTGAGAAGGTCATCACCGAAGGCGTCGTCTTCCGCAGCGGTCCCAAGCGCGAGGCGGACACGACCAAGTCCGCCGTCAAGACCAAGGCCAAGAAGAAGGCCTACACCACCGGCGCCCACGGCAGCGGCAGCGCCAAGAAAAAGGCTGACATCCGCCGTCGCCGCGCCAACCGCCACAAGAGCTAATTTTGCAAAAATAGCGTCCAAACGGGTGGAAATGTATCAAAAATCGATAGATTTCCACCCGTTATAAGCATGTTTTCGGCGCATCTTGCCTATTATTTCTTGAAACGAATCTGTAGATTCAACTTCACAAACACCTCAGAGCCAACCTTGTAAAGACTGCCAAAACCATATCGGCTTCGACTTGCACGCTCAAAGCGCGTGTTGTTGTAGAGATAGTCCTCCACATCGTTGCGGTTGTAGAAGTGGTAGCAGACTATCTCACCGTCTTTCCTGATGACAAGATAACCGCCATTGGCATCGTAACGACCAGTCCATTCCTTGGCTGGGGTCATGCCCAAGGCTGAGTCCAAAAGCAAGACCTTCATCTTATGGGCATAGAATGCCTCGACATTGCCTCCCGTGAAGCCAAACGGATTGGCTTTCGCTACCTTGGCAACTGCGTCCTTGATGGTTGATGCGGAACCCGGCATACTATCCACAAGCAGACACTCGGCGATGAACCGTGGCATGCAGCAATCCAGAAACAACAGATTGTTCTTGAACGTGCCGTGCTCAATGTCATGATAGTCAAGGTGTCCGCCCCGGTCGATGATTGCCTGCATGCGCGACAAATGGTCGCCAATGGCGTTTATCTCGCTGATGTCGTCGTCCGACAGCCTGCAACCTTCTATCCGATAAGTGATGTTTGTCGTGTTGCCCGCATTGAGCAAAGTTGAGGGGGTGCCCAGCTGCGACTTGATGCTGAAACCCAGCAAGGGAGTCATGTTTGTGCGCAAGTCATGGATTACGATATGGATGTCCGCCTTGTCGCCTGACGGAGCCTTGAGTTTCTCGCATCGAATCGTTCTCATGAACGACTCCGTCGAGGGGACTGAGAATGACGCACCTTTGGCACTTTTGATATTCTCCAGCAACTTGGACGATTCCTCCATGAACCTGTCCATGGGAATCCGGTCAAACTCTCGCCCGTCCGCATCTATCAGGACAACATTCCTCTCCACGTTCGGTCTATACTCGTATCGCTCGCTTTCCTCGCGGATGATGCTGAGAATCGGGTAGTACACCTCCAACTTCCTCATGTCGGCGTCGCCGGCATGCACCTTGCCCTCTCCCAAGAGTCGGAAGAGGGCGAAAATCTCACTCCATTCGCCTTTATTTCCTGATAATGCCATTGTTCTGTAAGGGCTTAAGTAATTGCTCCGCTGTCGCCTGAATGGCCGGTACAGCGACACTGTTTCCAAATTGCTTATATGCAGAGGCATCCGCCACAACTATCCGAAAATCATCCGGATAGCCCTGCAGACGGGCCCATTCGCGAGGAGTCATCTTGCGCCATCCCTGCCTGTTCACCTCACCTTTTATCCTTGTGGTGGGGGTTAGGTCGGTCTGCCTGAAGTCAATGACAAGGTTGCTTTCGCGGCCCATGCCTCCGACAACGATGGCATGTGCGACGCCATCGTCCGGGATTATGTCATAGCCAAATCCGTGACCCTTCGCCTCATGGCGCGCCTTGTGACTGACGAGCGTCGTGATATACTGCGTCGAGAGATAATACTTGGCAGGAACGGGTTGTTCTTCCCTCACATCAATCCACTTCTTCGTGACTTCTTTCTGGACAGGATACGTGAAGTCTTCCTTTTTGATTCCAAGGTCTTTACGGAAACCGACGATGTATATGCGCTCACGATGCTGCGGCACACCAAAGTACATCGCATTGACAATCTCGGGGTCGGGCACCACATACCCCACCTCGTCCAACGTATTTAGGATGGTCTTGAAAGTTCGTCCCTTGTCATGTATCACCAATCCCTTGACATTCTCCAGAAAGAATGCTTTGGGCTGGTAACGGCGAAGAATCTCAGCCACATCAAAGAAGAGTGTACCCCTCGTTTCCTCAAAGCCAAGCCTCTTGCCGGCAAGGGAGAAAGCCTGGCAGGGGAAACCGGCGCAAAGTATGTCGAATCCCTTGGGAATCATATTCTTCGTACTTTCCTTGGTTATGTCTCCAAAGGGTACATCGCCATAGTTGGCGTAATAGGTTCTCTTCGCCTGTTCGTCCCATTCCGAGGAGAACACACATTCGCCTCCGAGATTCTGGAATGCCATGCGGAAACCGCCAATGCCGGCAAACAGGTCAATAAATGTGAACTTGGGGTCCTTGGGCGCTTGGAATGGTGCCTGAAACAAGTCCGGGAACAGATATGTCTGATAGGCATTAGCCGAGTCTGAGACGCCGGTGCATTCCGTCGTGCATTGAGCCACTTTGCCTTTCACAAACTCATACCACAGAGTCAGTATGTCCTCGGCCTTGCTCCTATACGGCAACTTTATCTTCGAGTCCTTCAGTTGCAGATAATGCGTGACAAGAGCCGCCTGATCGATGAAATGAATCACATTTCCTTCTTCGTCAAGCGTCTCTTCTCCAAAGACTTCCACCTTATCCGCTCTGCGCTGGCAAAAGTCAAAAAGCGAAAAACCTTTATCTTGCGTCTTCATTCGTAAATTCATTTGCGGTAATCTCCTTTGTCACGAAACTACCTTTCACGACACAAAGTTAGCACTTTATTTCCACACTTCAGCCATCTTTCCACAATTTATGCCGAACAAAACCAATCTTTGCCCCACGCGAACTACGAAATTGTCCGAAAAACCTCAAGAATTTCGGACAAAAGTTGTCTACGGTGGGCTATTTACCCGCCGTCAGGCAGGATTCTGTGGCAATATTTTTTCTTTGGTCAAGTTTCGAGCGCATGCATCACATGCAGCTAAACCTTATTTCGAAACCGATTCAATCGTGCAACTGTGAACTTTTGCCTTCTTGTCGTAATTGATTCCGACCAAATGGATGTCGCCGGCGAGGGTGGCATTGAGCAGGTCGCTTGAATTGCCAATAACCTCCGCTATCCTCCAGCTGCAATCCTCCACGGCGTTCCTGAGTTCCTGCCTTACCTCAAAATTAGGCACGAAGCATCTTCTTGTCTCTGGGTTGTAGGCAAGATATCCGAGGTGGACGAGAACGGTGAGCACATCATCCTTGCATCTGATATCGTGTATGTCATTGGAGAATTTGGTCACTTCAACGGAACAAGATTCCCCGGCAAGCATGGAGATAACATCGTCCTTGAGCCCCTCATAATTCATTTCCATGTAAGTAGCCACCTTGTCGTAAGCCCCTGTCGAGGCCCAATAACTGCCGCACTTCTTTCTTCGGATGGAGGTCATCACAGAATTTGGGTTGAACATCGCCGTTGCGTTTCCGATGATATATCCGTCATACCACTTCCGCATCTCCTCAAAATCCCTTCCGTTATCCCGGCAAAGTTTCTCCACCTCTTCCTTGGTAAAGCCAAGATACGTTGCGATATCGCCGGGCTCCACCATCGAATACTCCTCAAAGTTGTTCAGCGCGGACTCGGTGTTGTATTTCTTGATGGGCAGGATTCCGGTCATGTACACTCCCGCAAACACATCCAGCGTATCGCCTCCCTTGAACATCCTCCGCAGCCAGTTCACGAACGAGTCCATCACCTTGCTTTTGGGGTCGAACTCACGGCAGATGGCATCCCATTCGTCGATGACCATGACAAAGGTGTCGCCCGTAGCCTGATGGATCCTGAAGAGCATCGACATGAAATCATCGTCGAAGTCGTCGGGCACAATGCCCGGGTACGCCTCCCGAACGTCTGCCTTCAATTCCTTCTGTATCAAGTCGACGATATTGGGGCAGTCCTTGTATCTCGTCGTAAAGTCCGTGACGTCCAGCTTGATGACGGGAAACTTGTTCAGATACTTCTCGAACGAAGGGTCCCTGGCTATCTCCAAATCCGCGAACAGGGAACGCGAGTCACAGGAGCGGTCGTAGTATGCGCAGAGCATATTCGCCGCCATGGACTTGCCGAAGCGTCGCGAGCGCGTGACGCAACTGCGGCACTGCTCCGTGAACAACGTCCCGTTGACGACGGCAATCAGTCCGGACTTGTCGACGTACGTCGAATTTCTGGCAATCGAGAAATGCCTGTTTCCCTTGTCTATGTATCTGCCCATACCTGCCTGTTGTTGAGGTGATTGAGAATGTCTTTACGCGCAAAGGCACAGCCTTCCGTGTCCTTCCGGCGACCTTTGGTCGCAAAAGTAATAAAAATTATTGGATTATCGCACGTTTTGTCCGCCGACAGAGCGATTTTTGTTTGTCTTTGGCGCATTTATGCCATACCCCGAGGCAGTTCCCGTAACGTTCACAACGTCGAAACGGGTGGAAATGCATCAAAAGACGATGGATTTCCACCCGTTATAAATGCTTTTTCTCATGTAGGTCACGCCAACGCTCTGAATCTCTGCTGTAGTTCCGCAAGACACTTGATTAAATCATTGTAAGACGGAGCCTCACGGTAAATGAATCCATATCTCATCAACTCATAATCATGGCGCAGGGCAGCGTCGATCTCGATTGGTGGAACAAAAGATATGGTCTGCGGTTGATGCTTGTTGTAATCCAGTCCGCTCCATGCCGTAAATGCCTTACGATGAGCGACTATCTCATCATATAGCATCCGATTTTCCATTGCCTCGACCGCAAATGGTTTGTCCATCATCTTCACGATATCATACATGTGACGACTCAGCCGCTCGATATGCGAACAACCACCAGGACGGGCAAATTCCTCGTGCAAGAGAAAGATTTTCTCCAGGAATGTCCTGCCCGGAAGCACTGTCTGCACATCAACCCGAGGTGTCGTAAACGACTCGTCGGGATATGCATCCTCTATAATTGAACGCATGGCAATCCTCTCAAATGGTTCAATCATGGAACGGCAACTGACTTCTATCTTCACGCGTTCAGGTATGTATTGCACCTTGCGAGACAATACAGAATTGTATTCAACGAAGAGTACCACAGGGTCAAGGTCGCTGACAGAACTTTCAGGAACGATGACCGTACAGTCATCCAAAAGCCCGAACTCCGCCAGCTTACATTCAACATCGTGCGCAAAAGTGGTGCAGACAAAACTCTTGGACTCCTTGCGCAACCTTGTACGTTGAGATTTGTTCAATTCGTCTCCAAACCCGAGATACTTGCGGTCGATAGCGATGTCGATGTCCTCCGAGAAGCGGTCTATGAGGTTCCAACCCTTGCTGAGGCTGGTACCACCCTTAAAGACAAAGGCATCGGAATATGGCAACGAGAAGATGGCTCTCAACACCATACTCACCCAATAGTCTTTCTCGACGGCATTCTCCACGATGCCTTTCTCTTCCGCAGTATTGGTGAGGATTGTCAGCCGCTCCTCATCGGCGAGTCGTGTCCAAGGTGTCATACGCTGAGTCTTTTTTTGATCCAGCCGGGCAGCAGCCCATAATCGTGCCTGACGGCTTCCTTGTCCTCGCATCGGGCTATTGTCTCCTGTATCCTCGCTATGTGCTCGTCGGTGACATTCGCCGATCCTATCTCCTTCAAGGCACTGACAATCAGTGGGAAGAGGTCCGTCTTGTATGCAAAATTGCGTGGGGCACTACGCTTGAATGTAATCGTCCTGTTACCAATTCTGATTTCCCTTGCCGTGGCGTCTGTCAAATACACGGCATTCATCGTCACCTGGGTCGAGAGCCCGAGCTTGTTCAGGGCTGTCAGTCCAGATGGAATGATGCGTGCCTTGTCTTTCTGGGCTATAGCAACGGATATTTCGTCGATGCTTGGACGTAATATGCCGAAATGATTGCGCCGCGGGTACAGATAAATGCCTTGCGAAATTCTCACAAGCACACTTTCTTTCTCCAAGCGCGACAGAGTGCGAGCCACGACTCCATCATTGTTCAGGTCAGCAAAGTCACTGACCATGTACAATGTGTTCGCTCCCTGCGCCTTTATGCGCTCCCTTATTTGCTTTGCCAATATTTCCGCCATATTATCGCACGAATGATTTTACGTCGCAAAGTTACGGAATATATTTGACAAATCAGCAAAAATGTCCGAAAAACTTTAAGAATTTCGGACAAACCATTGCCCTGCCAAGCAATCTTTACGAATATCCAAATTCTATAACCAATCCTCACCCTCACCGGTCTCCAGCCCGAAATCGTGGCCAATCGTGGTGGAACGCCTCAAAAAACGATGGATTTCCAGCAGGTATAAGCACTTTTTTCGTAACTTTGCAGTTGACAAAAACAGAAATGGCAATGAAAGGACTTACGGTTGGCAGGCTCGGTTGCCTGATTGCCGCGCTGGCGGTCTGCTGCGCCTGCGACAAGCAGACGGAGAAGGAGTATGTGTATGTGGCGCAGGACATGCAGTGGAAGGAGACGCTGCAGGGGCTGGACTGGGGCACGGGGACGGCATACGTGGTGGGGCACAAGACTCCCGATGCCGACGCTGTGTGCTCGGCGGTGGCGTACGCGGCGCTGATGCGCTCATTGGGATTCAGGTGCGAGGCACGCAGGGCGGGCGTGACCAACCGCGAGACGGACTACCTGCGGAAGCGGCTCGGCATCCACATCCCCCCGGTGATTGACATGCTCACCGCCTCCGACCGCCTCATCATGGTGGACCACAGCGAGTACGTGCAGGCAGTCGACGGCGCCGACCGCGCCAAGCTGCTCCAGATCATCGACCACCACGCACTTGGCAACGCCATCAGCGGCGAGAGGATATTCATGCGCAACGCACCCGTAGGCTCTTCCTGCACGATGGTCTACTCCACCTACCGCGACTTCGGCGTCGCCATCCCCGACTCCATCGCCACGTCGCTCTTCGCGGGCATCCTCTCCGACACGGAAAACGGCACGAAGAACTACACCAAGGCGGACAGCATCGCCATCACTGCACTCGCCGACCAGCTCCGCATCACCGACTTCGAGGACATATACAAGGGCATGGTGGAGGCGGCGTGCAGCTACGACGGCATGACCGACGAGGAGATTTACCAAAGCGACGCCAAGGAGTATGTGGTCGACGATGCATATTTCGGCATCGGCTCGCTCGACTGGTACGAGAGCACTACGTTGGACGCCTTTCTCGACCGCATCGTAGCCGCCATGAGGAAGATACGCCAGGACAAGGGCATGGAGATGATCTTCTGCAAGGTGAGCCTCCATTCCGACCCTCCCTACACGCCGCCCACCGTCGTGCGCAAGGAGTCAGTCACATACATCGCCTATGACGGCGAGGGCGCACGCGAAATCATCGAGGGTGCCTACGGCCCGTCGATTGAGGGCAAGGCATGGGTGAACACGGGCAGGAACGTGAACCGCAAGTCGGAACTCGTGCCCGTCATCACCGAGGCCATCAAGAAACGATCGGAAAACCAGTAAGCCTGGCAGACAGAGTCAAGCACGTCACCTATAGACCTACGCCCTCTACACTCTACACTCTACGCTCTACACTCTACACTCTACGCTCTACACTCTACGCTCTCTTCTTTATTCTCTAACCAAGTATTTCTCAATCCCGCCACTAATCAGCAGCAGCGAGATCTCGCACATCTTGGTGTCGTAGGCGGCCTGGAGGATGCGCTCCTCGGCGTTGAGGAGGCTGTGCTGCGCCTCGCGCATCTCGAAGCCTGAGAGGTCACCGAGGAGGTAGCGCTCGCGGGCGATGTCGTAGTTCTCCTGCGCGGCGGCGAGGTTCTGCTGTTCGAGGGCGAGGACGGCGAGGTTGTTGCCGTGGTTCTGCTTGAGGGTGCTGAACTTCGACTGCAGGCTGAGCTGAAGGTCGGCGGCCTCGAGCGACTTGTTCTCCATCTCCTTGCGCGCCGCCTTGCGCGCACTGCGCCGCGAACCCTCGAAGATGTCGAAGCCCACGGTCACGCCCGCCGAGGGTCCCCAGCGGTCGCTGAAGCGGTTCGCCGCCACGTCGTAGCGGTTGTAGTTGTAGCCGTACGAGGCGTTGAGCTTGACGTAGGGATAGTTGCGGGCCAGGACGCAGCGCAGCGACTGCTCCGCCAGCCCCTTCGCCAGCTGGGCGTTGCGCAGGTCGGTGTTGTAGGCGAGCACGTCCTGCCACAGCGCCTCGTAGTCCATCCTGTCCATCACGGCAATCACGGTGTCCGCCACCAGCGCCACGCGCCCCTCGCCGTAGGCATTGCCCATCAGGCGGTTGAGTTCCACGATGCTCGTGCGGAGCGCCTCCTGCTGTTTCATGAACTGCGCCGAGTCGGCGTTGAAGTCCACCTTCGCCTGCATGTAGTCGAGGCGCGAGAAGTTGCCGATGGCGTATCTCTCCTCGACGATGCGCATGCGCTCGCGGCTCAGGCGCATCGAGTTGCGGTAGTTGCGCAGGCGTATGCGCTGCTGGATGCAGTTGTAGTATTCGGCGGTGAGGCTGGAGATGAGGTCCTCGACAGCCATGCGCTTCTCGAGGTCGCCCTGCTGGCGGAGCAACTTGAGTTCGGCGTAGCGCGCCTGCATGCCCAGTCCGTCGAACACGGTCCAGGTCAGCCCCACCTGCGCCGTCAGTGCGTGGTCGAGGTAGTTGCTGCTGCGCGTGGTGATGCCCGTAGCCCGCGCCTCCGAGCGCGAGGAGAGGAAGTCCAGTCCGTAGCCGGCGGAGGCGGTCACCGT
>JABUTZ010000010.1:146117-163114 GCA_021443415.1 Bacteroidaceae bacterium
GTGTTGTCGAAGCCGTAGGTGTAGGTGACATCGTCGGGCAGGTCCTTCTTCATCTGCTCCATGCGCTTGTAGACGGCGTCGGCAATCTCGATGTGGTTGGCGCCGGGCTGCGGCACGACCACCACGCCGACCATCGGCACACCGTTCATCTTCATGTAGCTCTTGATGTCGGCGGCATTGAGCTCGGCGCGTCCGATGTCGCTGAAGCGCACGATGCCGTGTTCGGTCTCCTTGATGATCAGGTCGTTGAACATACGCGCCGTGTTCATCAGTCCCATCGTGCGTATGGTCAGTTCGACGGTGTTGCCCTCGATGGTTCCGCTCGGCAGCTCGATGTTCTCCTTGTCGACGGCATTCTTCACGTCCATGGGCGTCAGTCCGAGTCCCGCCATCTTGATGGGGTCGAGCCAGAGGCGCATCGCCCACTTCTTCTCGCCCCAGATGTTGACGGCGCTCACGTCGCTGATGGTCTGGAGTTGCTCCTTGACCGTCAGCGAGGCTATCTCACTCAGTTCCAAGAGGTTTCGCTTGTCGCTCTGCAACGCCACCATGAGTATGGGCATGGCGTCGGCGTCCGCCTTCGAGACGGTCGGAGGGTCGCAGTCGCGGGGCAGCCACCGCTGGGCGCGGCTCACCTTGTCGCGCACGTCGTTGGCGGCTGTCTCGAGGTCGACGTCGAGTTCGAACTCCACCGTGATGCGCGCCGACCCCTGCTGGCTCACCGACGTGAGCGAGCGTATGCCCGGTATGCCGTTGATGTTCTGCTCCAACGGCTCGGTAATCTGGTTCTCAATCACATCGGCATTGGCTCCGGCATACGAGCACTGCACCGAGATGATGGGGTTGTCCACCGACGGATACTCGCGCACACCGAGGTAGGTGTAGCCGATGACTCCCAAGAGGATAATCACCAGCGTCATCACCGTCGCCAGCACCGGCCGTCGTATCGAAAGTTCCGAGATATTCATTTATTTATTCAAGTTTCGTTTGTTTCACAATCTCACTTGAGACTACAGACTTCAGACTACAAACTACAGACTATTTCTAAGGTAGTGCTATTCTACAAAGTCTGTAGTCTGTACTTTGTAGTTTGTAGTCTTCGCAAGTGAAACCTGCGAAACCTCTATTCTTTATTCTCTAACCAGCACAACGGGCAGTCCGGTGCGCAACTGCAGTATGCCGCTGGTAATCAGCGTGTCGCCCTCGCTCAGTCCCTCCTTGACCTCCACGCGACTCTCCGTGCGCAACCCCGTCTTTATCTCCACGGGCTGCGCCTTGCCGCCACGGCAGACGAACACCTTGTCCTTGCCCATCTCGGGCACTATCGCCTCGCTCGGCACCGCCAGCGTGGCATCGATGGTCTGCTTGGTGAGCGTGATGGACGTGTAGCGGCCGGGCATGAGTGCGCCGTCGGCGTTGGCGTATAGGGCGCGCACGCTGAGCGTATGCGTCTCCGTGTTCACGGCGCTCTCGCAGGCATACACCTTGGCACTGAACGGTTTGAGGTAGCCGTCGATGGTGAACTGAAGCTGCGAGCCGGCCTTCACCTCGCTGCTGTAACGCTCGGGGACGGCGAACTCCACCTTGAGCGGTGTCAGGCGCGTCAGACGGCTCACCACGGTCGAGGGCGTGGCGTAGGCACCAAGGCTCACCTGGCGCAGGCCGATCACGCCGTCGAACGGGGCGCGCAACTCGGTCAGTTCGATCTGCGCCTTCACCATATCTATCTCCGCCTTGAGCGTCTCCAGCTCGGTCTTCACCTGCTCGAGGGCCTCCTTGCTGACGGCATCGCGCTCCAAGAGGGCGTTCTGGCGATAGACGCGCCCCTCGGCAAGGGGTATCTGCGCCTGCAACTTCTTCAGGTTGGCCTGCAGCTGCGCGTCGTTGACCTTGGCCAGCAGCTGACCGCGGCTCACGCGCGCTCCCTCCTTGAAACATATCTCGACTATCTTGCCGCTCGTCTCAAACGAGAGCGACACCTCCTCGTCGGGGATGAGGAGTCCCGTCACCTGTATCTCGTCGGTAAGCGACTGGCGGCTAAGCACTTCGTAGGTAACGTTGAGGGGTCCTCCCCCACCCCGTCGTCCTCCTGCCATGGCGGGTTCCTCCTTCTCGCCCTCGCCACGGTTCTGATAGACATAGCCTGCCACACCCACCACAACGATGAGCAGGGCGACCCACGTCATTCCTTTCTTTTTCATCTTGCTGACAGCGTTTGTTCGTTTCTCCCACAAAATTAGCGAAAATTTCGCAACGGACAAAACCTCCGCCGCCTAAAAATGCGCAAAACGTCGCTTAGTGGGCAAGAAAACGCTTGATGGCGGACATCTGCTCGCGCGCCGTCGCCACGCCGATGTCATAGACGCGCTGCATCTCGGCGGGGTCGTGGCTGATGTGTCCGATGGGCAGCTTGTAGGGCGGACGGATGACAAGGGCGCGTCCCGTGCGCTCGGCCTCGGCGACATAGTCCAGCTGCTCGTTGTACATGATGTGGCGGTGGGCGAGAGCCTCCACCATCTTGGGATAGCGACGCAGCGAGAGCCGCATGAGCGGCATGAGGCGGTTGGGAGTCTTGCGAAAGCCGAGCGGTTGCGTCAGCACGACGATGTTGCGGTCGTAGCCGCAGCCCTCGAAATAGCGCAGAGGCATGCTGTCAGCCACTCCTCCGTCCAAAAGTTTGTGACCCTCGAGCTCGACAACGCGCGAGCAGAGGGGCATCGACGAGGAGGCACGTATCCACTCCAGTCCGTCGTAGTCGATATGGTCGAGCCGCTTATAGACAGCCTGTCCCGTCTCCACGTCGGTGGCGACGACATGAAACTCCATCGGGTCGGCCTCGTAGGTGGCGTAGTCAAAGACATCGACCTGGGTGGGCACATAATGGTAGGCGAACTCAGCCCCGAACAGGTCGCCCGTCTTGATGAGCGTGCGCAGGGAGCAGTAGCGCCAGTCCTTGGCCATCAGCTGATTGTAGCGCAGGGCGCGCCGAATCTGGTGCGACTTGTAGTTGCAACCGAACGCGGCTCCCGCCGACACGCCTACGATGCCGTCGACACGCAGTCCCTCGCGCATCATCTCGTCCATGACGCCCACCGTGAACATGCCGCGCATCGCGCCTCCCTCAAGGACCAAACCGTTCATTTTTAGAGTGTAGAGTGTAGAGTGTAGAGTGTAGAGTGTAGAGTGTAAATCTATATGCAATAGTCGATTGTGGCGCGGAGGACGTAGACGATGAGGAGGGCGTAAGTGCCGGCGAGGACATCGTCGAGGACGGCACCGAAGCCTCCCCTTACGTTGCGGTCGATCCAGCGGCAACCGAGGGGTTTGAAGATGTCGATGACGCGGAAGAGGGCGAAGCCGACAAACGCATAGGCGGCAGTCGCGGTCGCCGTGTCAGCCACGCAGGCGAGGAGGGGAATCCACGTACCCACAAACTCGTCGATGACCACAGTGCGAGGGTCGGGACCCCAGTAGCGCTCCATCACATTCGTCGTCCAGACTCCCACCGCGGCAGTGACCGCAATCAGCGCCGCGGTCACCCACAGCAAGGCCTCCGCCGGCAGCACGAGGTAGAGTCCGTACCAGAACAGCAGGGCTACGAAGCCCGCCGCCGTGGCGGGGCATCGCGGAAAAAAGCCAAGGCCACAGCCTGTTGAGACCAACAGGTGCAGCCTTGGAACTCCTTGTATGAAGCGTGTGTCGTTGTCCGACATTTACTCGGCGCGGAGTGTGAAGCGCTTGAAATCAACGACGGTCAACTCCTTGTCGATAGACTTCAGGTACTGCTCCACGGTCATCGTCTTGTCCCAGATGTACTCCTGAGAGAGCAGGCAGCTCTCCTTGAGGAACTTGCCGAGACGGCCCTTGGCGATGTTCTCGATCATGGCGGGCTTCAGGTTGGCGGTAGCCTCGACTGTAACCTTGGCGATGATCTCCTTGACGGCGGCGACGTCCTCAGCGGTGATCCAGCCCTTGGTCTGGTTGCTCTCCATGTGCTCCTCGCTGTCGAAGTGAGCGGGGTTGTAACCGGCCTTCTTGATGGCTACCTCAACGGCGCGCTGCACCTGCTCGGCCTTTGTCTTCTCGACAGCCACGGCTATCTCGTTGTCCTTGACGCTCTGGGGCACACCGCTCTCGTCGACAGCCACGGGGGCTGCGCTGGCGATCTGCATGGCGATGTTGCGGCCTACCATCTCGTCGCCCGTTGACTTGCTCAGCGAGAGCATGGTGCAGAGACCGTTCTTGTTCATGTGGTTGTAGGTGGCGATCTCCACACCCTCGAGGGTGCAGTAGCCGTCCAGCTCCATCTTCTCGCCGGTGATGCCGCTGCGTGCGACAACGGCATCCTGAATGGTGCCGTCGCCCATGGGCAGGGCCTTGACCTCGTCGAGAGTCTTGCACTTGTTGGCAACAGCTGCGTCGAGGATCTCCTGCGTGAGAGCCACGAAGTCGGCGTTGCTTGCCACGAAGTCGGTCTCGCACTTGAGGGCGATGATGGCGGCAAAGCCGTCGGCGGCCTTTACCAGCACGCAACCCTCGGCTGCCTCACGGTCGCTGCGCTTGGCAGCCACGGCGGCGCCCTTCTTGCGGAGGTATGCCACCGCACCGTCCATATCGTCGCTCTCTGCCAGAGCCTTCTTGCAGTCCGCCAAGCCAGCTCCGGTCATCTCGCGGAGCTTCTTGATATCGTCCATTGTAACTTGCATAGTACTTTTCAGTTTTTTTGGGTTATTCGTTCAAGTTTCGCTTGTTTCACAACCTCACTTGAGACTACAGACTTCTGACTACAGACTACAGACTTTTTCGGGGATGTGCTGTTCTACAAAGTCTGCAGTCTGTACTTTGTAGTCTGTAGTCTTCGCAAGTAAAACTTGCGAAACTTCAGTTATTAGCTAAAAATTATTCAGCTGACTCCTCGGCGGGAGCGGCCTCCTCGGCCTCCTCGGCCTTCTTCTCGCCAGCGGCCTCGGTGTCCACCTTCTCGGCCTTGCGCTCCTCGATACCCTCGGCGATGGCTGCGCAGCAAGCGTCCATGATGACCTCAATTGACTTGCTTGCGTCGTCGTTGGCGGGGATCACGAAGTCGACGTTGTCGGGGTTTGAGTTGGTGTCGACGATGCCGAACACTGGGATGCCCAGACGGTTGGCCTCGCGAACGGCGATCTGCTCCTTGAGCACGTCGATGACGAACAGTGCGCTCGGCAGACGGTTCAGGTCGGCGATCGAGCCGAGGTTCTTCTCCAGCTTGGCGCGCTGGCGTGTGATCTGCAGGATCTCGCGCTTCGAGAGGTTAGAGAATGTGCCGTCGTTGGTCAGCTTGTCGATGGTGGCCATCTTCTTCACTGCCTTGCGGATGGTGGGGAAGTTGGTGAGCATGCCACCGGGCCAGCGCTCGATGACGTAAGGCATGTTCACGGCTGTCGCCTTGTCGGCGACAATCTGCTTGGCCTGCTTTTTGGTAGCAACAAACAATATCTTGCGACCCTGCTTGGCGATCTGCTTGAGAGCCTCGGCGGCCGAGTCAATCTTGACTACGGTCTGGTTCAGGTCGATGATATGGATGCCATTGCGCTCCATGAAGATATAGGGAGCCATGGCGGGGTTCCACTTGCGCTTGAGGTGGCCGAAGTGGCAACCTGCCTCAAGCAACTGGTCGAAATTTGTTCTTGACATAATTGTTTTTTGTGTTTCGTTTACGTTCTTTTACTTGTTTTTCCCTAAGCAACCCCGGGGTAGGCGCCGGTCGGGCGACGAGGCGCAGTCCGCGGGATTTCGATGCTAAACGACAATCTTCCGTGAGTAGTTGCCGAATATTAACGCTTGCTGAACTGGAAGCGGCGGCGTGCCTTTGGACGTCCCGGCTTCTTACGCTCAACCTCACGTGCGTCGCGAGTCATGAAGCCTTCCTTGCGCAGAGCTTTCTTGTCGTCCTCGTTGATCTTGACAAGAGCGCGGGCGATGGCGAGACGCAGAGCCTGGCTCTGGCCGGTGAAGCCTCCGCCGCAGAGGGTGCACTTGATGTCGTACTTCTCGACAGCGTCGACGGTGGTCAGGGGCTGCTTTACGACGTACTGCAGGATAGTGCTGGGGAAATACTCGGTGAGGTCGCGCTTGTTGATGGTAATCTTGCCAGTGCCCTCGGTAACGTAAACGCGTGCTACGGCGCACTTGCGGCGGCCTAATGCATTAATCATTTCCATACCTTATATAATTATTTGAGGGTGTTAATATCAATTGCTTTCGGGGTCTGCGCCTCCTGCTTGTGCTCCGCACCTGCGTAGATGTAGAGGTTTGTGATGAGGCGGTCGGCCAACTTGTTCTTGGGCAGCATGCCCTTCACGACCTTGCGGATGAGACGCTCTGAGCCGTTGGGCTTGGCGAGCAGCTCGGCGGGAGTCATCACCTTCTGTCCGCCGGGATAGCCCGTGTAGCGGAGATACTGCTTCTCGGTGAGCTTCTTGCCGGTCATGATGATCTTGTCGGCATTGATGATTACCACGTTGTCACCGCAGTCGACGTGCGGTGTGTAAGTTGCCTTGTACTTGCCACGCAGCAGTTTGGCAACCTTGGTGCAAAGGCGACCCAGCACCTGATCGGTAGCGTCGATCAGCACCCACTCCTTCTGGGCGGTTGCCTTGTTCACGCTAATGGTCTTGTAGCTTAATGTGTCCATTTTGCTTGTTTTGTTGTTTGTTGCTTTTTTGTTTGTTTTTCTCTGTCGGAGCGTGTGCTTTACGCTCCCTTTGGCACGCATTCCGCCTCGCTTCCCATCTTCGCAGACTGCGCAAGACGAACCACCCGGGCAGGCCAATGCCGGGTCGTTACGTGCCGTGTCTAATTAATAATCGGCTTGCAAAGGTACGACTTTTTCACGACATGGCAATGATTTAGGGCAAAAAAAGTGCGTTTCGGGGCGAGATTGGGGGGTCGGAGCGAAAAAAATGCGCCCCAAGGATAACAATGTATCGCTATTTTTGTTAAATTTGTAGGAGAAAGCGTGAAGACCTTATAACCAAAAACCATAAAAACACACATTCTTTATGAAGACACAAGACATCATGCTCCAGCTGGAGCGCAAGCACCCAGGCGAACAGGAGTTCCTGCAGGCGGTGCGCGAGGTGCTGACCTCCATCGAGGAGGTCTACAACCAGCACCCCGAGTTCGAGAAGGCGAAGATCATCGAGCGCATGGTGGAGCCGGAGCGCATCATCACCTTCCGCGTGCCCTGGGTCGACGACAAGGGCGAGGTGCAGGTGAACATCGGCTACCGCGTGCAGTTCAACAGCGCCATCGGCCCCTACAAGGGCGGTCTGCGCTTCCACCCGTCGGTCAACCTCTCCATCCTCAAGTTCCTCGGCTTCGAGCAGACGTTCAAGAACGCCCTCACCACCCTGCCCATGGGCGGCGGCAAGGGCGGCTCCGACTTCTCCATCCGCGGCAAGAGCGACAACGAGGTGATGCGCTTCTGCCAGTCGTTCATGACCGAGCTCTTCCGCCACATCGGCCCCGACGAGGACGTGCCGGCGGGCGACATCGGCGTGGGCGCACGCGAGATTGGCTACCTCTTCGGCCAGTACAAGCGCCTCTCGAAGCAGTTCCACGGCGTGCTCACGGGCAAGGGACTGGAATGGGGCGGCAGCCGCATACGTCCCGAGGCGACGGGCTACGGCGCCCTCTATTTCGTCAACCAGATGCTGCAGACCGCCGGCATGGACATCAAGGGCAAGACGATAGCCATCTCGGGCTTCGGCAACGTAGCTTGGGGTGCCGCCAAGAAGGCTACTGAGATGGGTGCCAAGGTGATCACCATCTCCGGTCCCGACGGCTATATCCTCGATGAGGCGGGGCTCGACGCCGAGAAGATCGAGTACATGCTCGAGTTGCGCGCCAGCGGCAACGACATCTGCGCTCCCTACGCCGACGAGTTCCCCGGGGCGAAGTTCTTCGAGGGCAAGAAACCGTGGGAGGTGAAGTGCGACATCGCCCTGCCCTGCGCCACACAGAACGAGCTGAACGGCGACGACGCGCGCACGCTGATTGCCAACGGAGTTCAGTGCGTGGCTGAGGTGTCGAACATGGGTTGCACGGCGGAGGCGGCTGAGGCATTCGTAGCCGCCAAGATGGTGTTCGCCCCGGGCAAGGCGGTGAACGCAGGCGGCGTAGCCACCTCGGGTCTCGAGATGACGCAGAACAGCGAGCGCCTGAGCTGGAGCGACAGCGAGGTGGACGACCACCTGCGCCAGATCATGGCTTCCATCCACGAGCAGTGCACCATCTACGGCAAGCAGGCCGACGGCTACATCGACTACGTCAAGGGTGCCAACATCGCCGGCTTCATGAAGGTGGCGAAGGCAATGATGGCCCAAGGCATCGTCTGACGCTTAGGCAACGGCTCAAGGCATCTGCCGAGAGTTTAGTTTACGACACATAATGCAAAGCCCTGACAGACCATCGGTGTCTGTCAGGGCTTTGTTGTGTGCGAGCAATCGGCTTTCCTTATGCCGACGGCTTTTCCTATTCCTCCAGCTTGCCGGCATCGACGAGGGCGCGCCAGAGGGAGTTGCGGGCATCGGGGCTGAGGCGTTCCATCTCGTCAAAGACGCGGTGGATGGCGGTGCGTGTGGTCTCCGTCTCGTGGGGGCAACGCTTGGCCTGCGGCCGGTAGCCCTGCTCGTCAGCCCACTCGCGGATAAGAGCCTCTGGCACAGCGCAGAGCGGACGGATAAGGGTGAGGGGCATCTTGCGCATCTGGAGACGTGCGGGCATGGTGGAGAAATGGCCTTGGAAGGTGAGGTTCATCAGTGCCGTGCGTATGATGTCGTCCTGGTGGTGGCCGAAGGCTATCTTGTTGCAACCGAGCTCCTGGGCGAGGTTGAAGATGACGCTGCGGCGCACGGTCGAGCAGATGAAGCAGACAGGCTTGGGGCGACCATGATAGTCGCTGGCGAAGCTGACCTCGCGCACGTGGAGGGGGACACCGAGGCGGTCGGCGAAGTCCTGGAGATACTGCGTGTCGGTCATGTAGTCCACCTCCCTCATGCGCACATGGACGGCCTCGACGCGTATCGACGGCACATGGATGCGCTGGCGGCGGCCAAGGAGTTCGAGCAGCGTGAGCGAGTCCTTGCCTCCGGATACGGCCACGAGGATGTGGTCGCCGTCCTCGAGGAGGCGGAAACGGCGGCAGGCGTCGGAGACGCGGGCGGTCAGGTGTTTGAGGTGGGGTGAGATGGGGTGAGGTTTTTTAGGTGGTTGGATCGGCAAACTGTCGTTTGCCGCACGGAACCCGGCTGACGCTTGGAGGGGCCGGCGGCGCTTGGGGCTTGGATTGGGGCTTGGAGGGCCGGCGGCGCTTGGGGAGCCGGTTGGTGATTGGGGTGCGGCGGCGCTTAGGGGCGGAGGTATATCTTGCTGATGAGGGGTGTGTGGTGGGCGTAGAGGAAGTATTCGAGCGAAGGGAGGGGGACGGTGGTGAAGAAGCGGGCCTGCTTGCCGCGGGTGATGCTGCCGAGGCGGTCGCTGACACCCATGGCGTAGGCGCTGTTGAGGGTGGAGGCGATGAGTGCCTGCTGGGGGGTGAGGCGCATGCGTATGCACGCCAACGAGGCGACGAAGCGCATGTCGCCGCTGGGCGACGAACCGGGGTTGTAGTCGGAGGCGAGGGCCACGCCCAGTCCCTCGCCGATCATCGTGCGCACATCGGCGAATGGGAGGTTGGAGAAGAACGAGCAGCCGGGCAAGGCGGTGGGCATAGTGCTCGTACCCCTGAGGGCGGCGAACTCCGCCTGCGTGGTGTTCTCGAGATGGTCGACAGAGAGGGCGTTGCAGCGCACACCCACCTGAACGCCACCCGACACGGCGAGCTCGTTGGCATGGAGCTTGGGGGTCATCCCCCACTCCGCCGCCGCCACGCAGATGCGCTCGGTCTCCTCGGGCGTGAAATAGCCGCGGTCGCAGAACACATCGACATAGTCGGCCAACCCCTGACGGCCCACCTCGGGGATCATCTCGCGGCAGACGAGGTCGACATAGTCGCTCTGTCTGCCCGCATAGGCGCGACCGACGGCGTGGGCGCCGAGGAAGGTGGCCTTGACCTCGACCGGGGCTGTCTCCCTGATGCGGCGGATGACGCGCAGCATCTTCAGTTCTCCCTCGGTGGTCAGTCCGTAGCCGCTCTTGATCTCCATCGCACCCGTGCCCTTGGCTATCATCTCGTTGACGCGCTCCATCGCCTGTCGGTAGAGTTCGTCCTCGGAGGTGTCGCGCAGGAGGTCGGCGGAGTTGAGGATGCCCCCACCCCGCCGTCCTATCTCCTCGTAGGACAGTCCGTTGATCTTGTCTAACCACTCCGTGGCGCGGTTGCCGGCATAGACGATGTGGGTGTGCGAGTCGCAGAACGAGGGGAATACCCACTCGCCCTTCAGGTCGACCACCTCGCAGCCGGCCGCTTCGGGCAGCTCACTCATCGGTCCGTAGTCAGCGATGAGTTCGTCGCGCACCATCATCCACGCGTCGCCGAGCATGCCGAGGCAGGACATCTCCTCTCCCTGGCGGCGGAGCAACCCGCTCTCGTCGACTCCGACGAGGGTGCCGATATTTATGAACAGGAGCCCCCCTCCTGCTCCCCCCGAAATGGGGGGAGAGACTGGTTTGCAGGAATTATTTGTCAACGCTTAAATTGTAAATTAGTCAAATCGTAAATAAATAGTAATTCAAGTTTCGATTGTTTCACAATCTCACTTGAGACTACAGACTTCAGACTACAAACTACAGACTTTTTCGAGATTGTGCTGTTCTACAAAGTCTGTAGTCTGTACTTTGTAGTTTGTAGTCTTCGCAAGCTCAGCTTGCGAAACTTTAGAATAGTAAATGTAAATCGTCAAATCGTAAATTATCTGCGTCAATTTGATGTCATCCAACGAACAACACATACATCTGCGTTAATCTGCGTTAAAAACAGAGCCCTCACCTCAACTGACTAATGAACTGCTCCGCCTTGTTGATCAGCGAGTACATCACCGTGTCGTTCTCGATGAACGGCACCTCGCGGCGGAAGTCGGCAAGGAGCCGCTCGAGGACGGGCGAAGTGCGGAGCGGACGGCGGAACTCGATCGCCTGGGCGGCATTGAGGAGTTCGATGGCGAGGATGCGACGCGTGTTGTCCACCACCTCGCACAGCTTGGTGGCAGCGTTTCCGCCCATCGACACGTGATCCTCCTGGTCCTGCGACGAAGTGATGCTGTCGCACGAGGCGGGCCAGCAGAGCACCTTGTTGCGGTTGACGATGGCGGCGGCGGCATACTGCGGAATCATGAAGCCGCTGTTCACGCCCGGCTTGGCGACGAGGAACGAGGGCAGTCCGCGCACACCCGCCACGAGGCGATAGACGCGGCGCTCGGAGATATTGCCCAGTTCGGCGATGGCTATCGAGAGGAAGTCCATGGGCAGGGCGATGGGTTCGCCGTGGAAGTTGCCCGCCGACACGACCAGGTCCTCGTCGGGGAAGATGGTGGGATTGTCGGTGACACTGTTTATCTCCGTCTCGAGCACCGAGGCGACGTATGCGAGCGTGTCCTTTGCGGCTCCGTGCACCTGCGGCATGCAGCGGAACGAATAGGGGTCCTGAACGTGCTGCTTGGGTTGGCTTATTATCTCACTGCCAGCGAGATAGCCGCGCACGGCGGCGGCTGTGTCTATCTGTCCGCGGTGGGCGCGCACCTGATGAATCTGGTCGTAGAACGGCTCTATGCGTCCGTCGAAGGCGTCGAGCGAAAGCGAACCGACCATGTCCGCCAGGCGGCTGATGCGGCGCGCGTTGATGACCGCCCACACGCCGTGGGCGGACATGAACTGCGTGCCGTTGAGCAGGGCGAGTCCCTCCTTTGCCTTGAGGGTCACGGGCTGGAGACCCGTCATGGCGAGCATCTTCCCGGCCGCCATCACCTCGCCCTTGTATTCCACCTCGCCCAGTCCGAGCAGGGGCAGGCAGAGGTTGGCGAGCGGGGCGAGGTCGCCCGAGGCGCCTAAGGAACCGAGTTTGTAGACAACGGGCAGGATGTCCATGTTGAAGAAGTCGATGAGACGCTCCACGGTCTCGAGTTGCACACCCGAGTTGCCGTAGCTCAGCGACTGGACCTTGCATAGGAGCATGAGGCGCACGATCTCGGGGCGCACACGGTCGCCGAGGCTGCAGGCATGGCTCATGACGAGGTTTTTCTGCAACTGCTCGATCTGGTCCTCGTCGATGGTCACGTTGCAGAGCGAGCCGAAGCCCGTGGTCACGCCGTAGATGGGGTGCTCGGGGTCGTAGGCCTTGTCCGCCACCCACTGGCGGCACTTCAATATGCGCTCCCTCGCCTCCTCGCTAAGGGCGAGGGGGATGTGACGCTCGAGAATCTCCTCGACGCGGTCGATGGTGAGCCGCTCGGGGCCGATGAGATGGACGCCGCCCTCCGCGTGGGAATGGTCGGCGTGGTTATGGTCTGTGCTTTTCATGGTCGTTCGTTATGACTGTTTTCGATGACTGCGTCTGTACCAAGCGGTGAACAACCACAGGATGTTGAGGCACAAAGCCAGCCAGAACACCTCAAGGAACGCATCCCAGTGAATGACAAACTTGAATGCCACCCACATGATAAGATACACGGCGAAGCACATCGCCAGGTCAATGACAAGACGTCTCATCGTTGTGATTATTAGTTAGTTGAACATTTCCTCTATCAATCTCTCGTCAGCCATGTTGGGCAGGGTGACGCGCAGTCCGGGCGTGCGCTCCATCTCGCGGCGGATGGCATCGACGGCACCCTGGTTGCGCGCCCACGAGCGGCGTGCGATGCCGTTGTTCACGTCCCAGAACAGCATGCCGTCGATCGACTGGCGCGACTGCTCGCTGCCGTCGATGACCATGCCGAAACCACCGTTGATCACCTCGCCCCAGCCTACGCCGCCACCGTTGTGGACAGACACCCAGGTGGCGCCCCGGAACGAGTCGCCGATGACGTTCTGCACGGCCATGTCGGCGCAGCGGTTCGAGCCGTCGTAGATGTTCGACGTCTCGCGGTAGGGAGAGTCGGTGCCCGACACATCGTGGTGGTCGCGCCCGAGCACGACGGGAGCCGAGATCTCGCCACGGGCGATCGCCTCGTTGAAGGCGCGGGCTATGCGCATGCGCCCCTCGGCATCGGCGTAGAGGATGCGCGCCTGCGACCCGACCACGAGGTGGTTCTCCTCAGCCTTGCGTATCCAGTGGAGGTTGTCCTCCAGCTGTCCGCGTATGTCGTCGGTGCAGGTCTTCGCCATCTCCTCGAGCACGTCGCCCGCGAGGCGGTCGGTGACTGCCAGGTCCTCGGGGTTGCCCGAGGCGCACACCCAGCGGAAGGGACCGAAGCCGTAGTCGAAGAAGAGCGGGCCCATAATATCTTGTACATAAGAGGGATAGCGGAATCCGCCGTCCGCCGCCATCACGTCGGCTCCGGCGCGCGACGACTCGAGGAGGAAGGCGTTGCCGTAGTCGAAGAAGTACATGCCGCGCTCCGCCAACCGGTTGATGGCGGCTATCTGGCGGCGCAGGCTCTCCTGCACGCGCTCCTTGAACAGCGCGGGGTTGTCAGCCATCATGCGCTGGCTCTCCTCATAGGTCTGACCGACGGGATAGTAACCGCCCGCCCACGGGTTGTGGAGCGAGGTCTGGTCGGAACCGAGGTCCACCCTCACATTGTCCGCCGCCAGCCGCTCCCAGAGGTCGACGATGTTGCCCTGGTAGGCGAGCGAGACTACCTCCCTGTTCTTTACGGCATCGAGGGCGCGGGCGATGAGCGCGTCGAGGCTCGTATGCACCTCGTCCACCCATCCCTGCTCGTAGCGCTTAGCCACCGCCTTGGGGTTGATCTCCGCCGTGATGCTCACCACTCCGGCTATGTTGCCCGCCTTGGGCTGGGCGCCCGACATGCCTCCCAGTCCGGCGGTGACGAAGAGGGGCAGACCGGCGTCGGCGGCTGCACCTCGCTGCTGGCGTATCTTGCGCGCGGCGTTGAGCACCGTGATGGTCGTGCCGTGGACTATGCCCTGCGGCCCGATGTACATGTAGCTGCCGGCCGTCATCTGCCCGTACTGCGACACACCCATGGCGTTCATGCGCTCCCAGTCGTCGGGCTTCGAGTAGTTGGGCACCACCATGCCGTTGGTCACCACCACGCGCGGCGCCTTGTCGTGCGAGGGGAAGAGGCCGAGCGGATGACCGCTGTACATGACCAGTGTCTGCTCGTCGGTCATCTGCGAGAGGTACTGCATCGTGAGGCGATACTGCGCCCAGTTCTGGAACACGGCGCCGTTGCCTCCGTAGGTGATGAGTTCGTGGGGGTGCTGGGCCACGGCGGGGTCCAGGTTGTTCTGGATCATCATCATGATCGCCGCCGCCTTGCGACTGCGCGCGGGGTACTGGTCGACGGGACGCGCATGCATGTCGTAGTCGGGACGGAAGCGGTACATGTAGATGCGTCCGTAGCGGCGCAGCTCGTCGGCGAACTCGCGTGCCAGCACGGCGTGGTGGCGCGGTTCGAAATAGCGCAGGGCGTTCTTCAGGGCCAACCGCTTCTCGTCGGCTGTCAGTATGTCCTTGCGGCGCGGTGCGTGGTTGATGGTCTCGTCGTAGGGTTTGGGGGCGGGCAACTCACTGGGTATGCCCCCTACGATGTCCTGTTGAAATTCCTGCAGTGTCATATCTTGTCCTCCACAATCTTTATTGTCTCCGCCTCGAGAGCGACCGCCTCGGCGGCGATGCGCTCAGCCTCAGCCACCAGCGTGTCGGCGGCGGTGCGGTCCTTCAGTCCCGCGGCGTTTATCTTCACATTGAGACGGGCGCCCAGCACGGCGCTGCGCGCGGCGAGGGCACCCACGCCGGCGTCGCTGACAGAGTTGGGGTTGCCGTTCGCCGCCATGTCCCTGAGCAGGGGGAAGGTGCGCACGGCGGCGCGCATGGTGCGCAGTGGCACCTCGGTGGCGTAGAGCGTCGCCGCCTGGATGGCCGCCGAGCGGGCCGCCTTCTCGTCGTCCGTTCCCTTGGGCAGCTTGAAGGCGTCCATGATGCGGTTGAACGCCGCCGTGTCCTCGTCGACGAGGGCGAGCAACTCCTTGAGCAGAGCCTGTCCGCTCTCGGCGGCATCGCTGAAGCGCTCCCACTCGTCATCCCAGCCGGGCTTGTGCGACGAGAGGTTGGCCACCATCGTGCCGAGGGCGGCGGCGAGCGCACCCATGTAGGCGGAGATCGAACCGCCGCCCGGAGCGGGCGACTCGCTCGCTGTCTCTAAGGCGAACCCGCGGCAGGTCATGTCGACCAACTGCTGTCCCTTGGGGGTCTGCGCCGCCATCACGTCCTCGATGACCTTCTCTTCGGGGAGGAAGGGGCGCAGTTCGTCCAGTCCCATTGACTTGATGGCTATGCGTATGATCTCGTCGTCGGCGATGCCCACCGAGCGTTGCTGTTTCCTGAGGAAATACTTGCCGGCGTCTACAAGGCAACGGCGCGGCACGAGACCGACTATCTCGGTGCCAGTCACGCGCAGTCCGCGGGCGGCGGCGGCACGGCTCACCTCGTCGAAGGCGGCGTGCAGCGGTGTGGCGTTGATGTCGGTGATGTTCATCGACACCTGGGCGATGCCGTACTCATCTATGTACCAGCCGATGGCTTTCGTACCTTTCAGCGTTCCGGGTATCCACACCTTCTCGCCGTTGGCGTCGAGCACGGGTTTGTCGGTCACCTTCGGGCCCTGGCGCATGGGGCGTCCCTTCTCGCGCACATCGAAGGCGATGGCGTTGGCGCGGCGCGTGGACGTGCTGTTGAGGTTGAAGTTGACGGCAATCAGGAAGTCGCGCGCTCCGACCACCGTGGCTCCACCGCGGGCTATCGTCTCGTCCCAGGCGCGGTCGCCGAAGTCGGGTGCCTCTCCCTTGACAGTCAGTCGCTCGCGCAGTCCCTCGTACTCTCCTTTGCGGCAGACGGCGAGGTTCTTGCGCCGGAGCTCGTATGCCGCCGCCTCGTAGCAGTAGGTGGGTATGCCTGTCTCCGTGGCTATGCGCTCGGCCAGCGTGCGAGCCATCGCGGCGCACTCTTCGAGCGTCACTCCGCTCACGGGTATCAGGGGCAGCACGTCGGTGGCTCCGATGCGCGGGTGCGCCCCATGGTGGCGGCGCATGTCGATGAGTTCCTGTGCGCGGCGCACTCCCCGGAAAGCCGCCTCTACGACAGCCTCGGGTTCGCCCACGAAGGTCACCACCGTGCGGTTGGTCGCCTCGCCCGGATCCACGTTGAGCACACTCACTCCTTCGACGGAGCCTATGGCGGCCACTATGCCGTCGATCACTCCCTTGTCGCGTCCCTCACTGAAATTGGGCACGCACTCTATTATCCTTTTTTCCATGTGGTTGTATATATACTACAAAGTTAGTGATTATTTTCCATATTTACAATGATTGCCGCAAGTTTTTTCGCATCTGCCGTCCATACCTATCCAAATTATCCCCCACACCCTTTGCCGATTGTCGCCTTTTTCATAACTTTGCGCATGATTATATCTGAACAAACTGACAAATATCAACGATGGAAGAAAAGGATAATCTTGTGATTCGGCGTGCGAGGCGCGACGTGGGGGATGCGGCGCATGTGGTGCGGTGTCTGCTGATGGGAATAGGTGTGTGGAACGATGAGCCGACAGAGGACAACGTGCGCGACATGGCGGAGGCGGAGAGGATGTTCATGATGGATGACACGCTCTATAGTTATCGCAACACGCTCATCGCCGAGGTTGACGGTGAACGGGCGGGCGCAATGATAGCCTACGACGGCAGCAGGTACGTGGACATGCGCGCCAAGACCTTTCCCCATCTCTCGTTCTTCCGCGGACAGAACATGGACAGCATCACTCCCGAGACGGGAGAGGGCGAGTACTACTTCGACACTCTCGCCTTCATGCCGCAGTTTCGGGGCAGAGGCTTCGGACGAA
>JABUTZ010000010.1:163195-173558 GCA_021443415.1 Bacteroidaceae bacterium
GCACTCGCCCTCTACACATCGTTGGGCTTCCGCCATAGCGGCGAGGTCTTTGTCTTCGGGCAGATGTTCCGCAAGATGGCGCTCAGCCGAGGAGCCAGGTAGTGCGCCGGAACGAGCGCTTGATGGTGGCGACGACGAGCCAGGCGCATGCCACCACGAGCACGGCGGCAACGGGTACGCGCACGGCGGTGGGCAGGGAAAGTGCCTCAACTAATTTGTAGGTGGGTCCCACGAAGAAGTAGTGGATCAGGTAGATGCCGAAACAGCACACACTGAAGTTGCGCATGGCGGCCGCCACCACCCCACCCGTCCTTATCAGCCTCAGCGCGGCGAAGAGAGCCGTGGTCATCAGCAGGACGTTTGGCGAGCAGTAGCGCCAGAAGAGTTCCGTTTGTTCGGGAGTGGGACTGGGTAGCGAGGTCATGTGGCGGAAACCGGCTAACGTGACGACGAAGCCTATAGCAAACGCAGGTACGGCATAGAGCAACGAGGGGACGATGCGGGCAGGAAGATAGCGCACCATGTAGTGCCCAAGGAGCATGTAGCCGGCGAATCCCGAGAAGTAGTGGAAGAGTCCGAACTCGTTCCACTCGCACTCGCCGAACAGGTACGTGCCCACGAACTCGTGCATGTAGGGCAATGCCGTCGCCGCAACCCAAAGGAGCAGCACCCACTCTATCTGACGGCGCGTGGCTGTGCGCACCCAGGCGGCGAGGATGGGCGTGAAGAGATAGAGTCCGACGAGCATGTAGATGTACCACAGATGGCAGGCGAGATTGTCGAAGCGGTAAGGTATCTCCGCCACCCTCGCCATGCACACGCCCAGGTCGGGACTGGTGTCGGACGCCCACACGAAGAAGTCATGGACGGTGCTCTCGGGCAGACCGGCAAGCCCCACGAACCAAGGGAAGAGGTTATAGACGACAGCCCATATCAGGAACGGCCACAGCACACGCGTGATGCGCTTGCGCCAGAACGCCTGCAAGGGCATCTCGGAGGTGAGATTGAGAGCGCCCGTGAGCATCACGAAGAGAGGCACGCACGCCCGCACGGCGGAGCCCCACACACCTCCCCAGAGGAACATGTCCTGGTCCACCTCGCCCACACCGTACGTGGCACCCGCATTGAACGGGTCGCAGGCATGGCAGACGGCGACCATCAGCATCGCCACGAAGCGTATCGTGTCCAGGTAGTCGAGACGCGCCCCCATCGCTCAGTCGTCCATAAGTTTGCGGTAGCGGATGCGCTTGGGCTCCTCGATGCCGAGGCGCTTGGCCTTGTTGATCTCGTAGTCGGTGTAGGAACCCTCGAAGTAGAACACCTGGCCCTCGCCCTCGAAGGCGAGGATATGGGTGCAGATGCGGTCGAGGAACCAGCGGTCGTGGCTGATGACCACGGCACAGCCGGCAAAGGCGTCGAGACCTTCCTCTAAGGCGCGGAGCGTGTTGACGTCGATGTCGTTGGTCGGCTCGTCGAGGAGGAGCACGTTGCCCTCCTGCTTGAGCGCCATGGCGAGGTGGAGGCGGTTGCGCTCGCCTCCCGAGAGCACGCCGCACTTCTTCTCCTGATCGGCTCCGTTGAAGTTGAAGCGGCTCAGGTAGGCGCGCACGTTGACATCCTTGCCTCCCATACGTATCGTCTCATTGCCCTGGCTGACAACCTGGTAGACACTCTTGTCGGCCTCGATGTCCTTGTGCTGCTGGTCGACGTAGCTCAGCTTGACCGTCTCGCCCACCTCGAACGAACCGCCGTCGGCTGTCTCCAGCCCCATGATGAGGCGGAAGAGCGTCGTCTTGCCCGCTCCGTTGGGGCCGATCACGCCCACGATGCCGTTGGGCGGCAGGACGAAGCTGAGGTCGCCGAACAAGGTCTTGTCGCCGAATGCCTTGGCGACGTGCTGGGCCTCGATGACCTTGTTGCCGAGGCGCGGGCCGTTGGGGATGAAGATCTCCAGCTTCTCCTCCTTCTGCTTCTGCTCCTCGTTGAGCATCTTGTCGTAGGAGTTCAGACGCGCCTTGCCCTTCGCCTGACGGGCCTTGGGAGCCATGCGCACCCACTCGAGCTCGCGCTCGAGCGTCTTGCGGCGCTTGCTGGCTGTCTTCTCCTCCTGCTCCATGCGCTTGCTCTTCTGCTCGAGCCACGACGAGTAGTTGCCCTTCCAGGGTATGCCCTCGCCGCGGTCCAGTTCGAGTATCCACTCCGACACGTCGTCGAGGAAGTAGCGGTCGTGGGTGACGGCGATGACCGTGCCCTCGTACTGCTGGAGGTGCTGCTCGAGCCAGTCGATGCTCTCGGCGTCGAGGTGGTTGGTGGGCTCGTCGAGGAGGAGCACGTCGGGCTTGGTTAGCAGCAGGCGGCAGAGGGCGACGCGGCGGCGCTCGCCTCCCGAGAGGTTCTCCACGCTCCAGTCGGCGGGCGGACAGCGCAGGGCGTCCATCGCGCGCTCAAGCTTGGAGTCGATGTTCCACGCGTCGGTGGCGTCGATGATGTCCTGGAGCTCGCCCTGGCGCGCCATGAGCTTGTCCATCTTGTCGGGGTCCTCGTAGTACTCGGGCAGTCCGAACATGTCGTTGATCTCGTTGTACTCGCGCAGGGTGTCGTAGATTTCCTGCACACCCTCCATCACGCATTCCTTGACGGTCTTCGAGGGGTCGAGCTGGGGGTCCTGGGGCAGGTAGCCCACCGTGTATCCCGGGCTCCACACGACCTCGCCCTGGTACTGCTGATCCAGGCCGGCGATGATCTTCATCAGGGTTGACTTGCCCGCGCCGTTGAGACCGATGATGCCTATCTTCGCCCCGTAGTAGAAACCGAGGTAGATATTCTTGAGCACCTGCTTCTGGTTCTGCTGGATTGTCTTGCTCACTCCGACCATCGAGAAGATGATCTTCTTGTCATCGACTGTTGCCATAGTATGTTTTTGCTGTGTTTAGGATAATTAATGCTACAAAAATAGCATATTTACGGCGGATAGCCAAACTATTTCGCCAAAAATAGTTACTTTTGCACGACGAAACCAAAAACAACTTATCGAGCGACACAAAAATGGACCTCAAACCGACAGCGCACAGCCATTTCTGGACAGAGACGCGCAGCACGATCTTCATCTTCATCGGCATAGCGATATACAGCGTGGGATTCAGCATCTTCATCCTGCCCCACCACATAGTGATCGGCGGCATGACGGGTTTTGCCACCCTCATCTACTACGCCACGGGGGGCGTGATGCCCGTGGCCGTGACCATGTACGGGGCCAACCTGCTGCTTCTCGCGACGGGGGCCAAGGTGCTGGGGCGCGGCTTTGTCCTGCGCACCATCTTCGGAGCCACCGTCCTCGCCGTGCTCATCGGCTCAATGGAGGGCTACTTCACCTCCCATCCGCCCTTGATTGACAGTGCGGCGGTGAGCTCGGTCATCGGAGCCGTGCTCTGCGGCTTCGGCATCGGCATCTACTACAGCCACAACGGCACCTGCGGAGGCACGGACATCATAGCCGCCATCCTGACGCACTTCAGCGACGTGAGCATGGGACGCGTGATGATGATTGTCGACGCGAGCATCGTGGCGCTGAGTTTCCTGCTGCCCTTCGACGGCGACTGGGAGGAGCGCCTGCAGGTGCGCACGCAGACGATAATCTTCGGATGGATAGTGATCTACGTCTATTCGACGCTCGCCGACCGCTACCTGAGCGCGGGCAAGCAGACGGTGCAGTTCATCATCATCTCGGACAAGTGGGAGGAGATCTCTTACCGCATCTCGCACGAGGCGGGACGCGGCGTGACCATGTGGGAAGGCAAGGGCTACTGGACCGGCGAGAAGCGCGTCATGCTGATGTCGCTCTGCCGCAAGCCCGAGATTATGCACATCAACAGCATCATCGTGAGCTGCGACCCGAAGGCGTACATCACCATAACGTCCGTGCGCACGGTCTTCGGAAACGGTTTCGACGCCTACCGGCTGCCGAAGCACAAATGAATGGTCTTGACCCAGTCGCGCAGCACGCCCTTGAAGCGCGCCTGCGAGTCGGCGACGAGCACGAGGGTGCGGCTGCCGTCCCCGCGCATTGGCGTGAGCGTCATGCCCTCGTAGTTGGCCCAGTTCTGGCGCACGAGGTTGACGCGCGTCTTGATGGTCGTGACGAGTTGTTTGTCAGCCACCTCCCCCTCCTTCGTGTTCTCCGCGTCGATGAGATAGATGCGCACCGTGGCCGTCGAACCGATGAAGCGTTGCGGCACTCGCACCTCGCGCTCCATGACGAGCATGCGCCCGTCGCCCACGGCGGCTATCTCGCTGATGCCAAGGGCATAGGTGCGCGCCGCCTTCCGTTTTGAGGGCGGTTCGGTGCGATAGCGTATCGTCTTGACGAGGCGCAGGCTGTCATCGTAGGCGAAGAGGCGGCAGAGGGCCGGCTCGCCGTTGGTGGCTGAGGGCTGTTCGCCGTCGATACGGATGGTGCCCTCGATGCCAGTCCAGAGCAGATGGTTGGCGGCATCGTAGCTGAGAGCCTCGAGACTGCTGTTGCGCGAGATGGCCGAGCGTATGTCCCCGGGCAGGTCTATCTGCCGTCCCGTGCGCTGTCCGTCCATGTCGAGTTCTACCACCGTGTGGTCGCGCTCATTGCTGATAAACAGGGTGTTGGTATAAGGGTTGTATGCGATGCCCTCGAGGTCGTGGCGCTCCTCGGTGCCGTCGCCGCGCCGACCAAGGTATTCGGCACGCTCAATCTTCCCGCTCTCGTCGTCGAGGTCGAGCGCCCAGAGGTGGAAAGCAAAGCCAGCCTCATCGTCCGTGACCACGGCGAAGAGGCTGTCCTTGATGTGTGTGATGCCGCTGTACTGCCCCGCGGGGAACACCTTGTGGAAACGCTGCGCCCGATTGTCGGCGAGCACCTCCACCTGTGCCGCCATGCTGGCGGCCATCAGCAGGCTAAAGATGAGAAACAGATTACGGCGCATCAAATTGGGTTGATGGTAGCTTCTGTCTGACAGATAGTGCGCGCGGGCCGCTTACTTGGCCGAGCCCTTCACGTAGGCGTCGCCGGCGGGACTCTCCTGGTCCTTGTCGTGCATGGGGTGGTACTTGCCCGCGGGCATGTTGCTCAGCACGTATGCCGTGCAGCGGCGGCCGGCTTCGATCTTGTCGGTGAGGGCGGTGTTGAGGGCGGTGAGGGCGAGGCCGAGCAGACCCGACTGGCCCGAACTGGTGTTGACAGACACCTTGCCCTCACGCTGGTAGATGGTCTCGCCTGTCTTCGCCGAGCGGAGGATGAACTCCACGTGGGCGGTCACCGAACCTCCGAGGGCGCTCTTGCTCCAGCCCTTGACGATGGTGAACATCAGCGCGTCGGCTCCGAGCACCTGGTTGAACGTGCTCAGGTCACCCTCGAGGAACATCTCGCTGTCGTAGGCACTCTCGTTCTGGAACATCTCCATGGTGAGATAGGGCGAGAAGACGTAGTAGCCCTTCTCGCAGAGGGGAGCGTAGAGGGTGGTGTAGAAATAGTCCTTGGCGTCGGCATGCGTGGTCTGGTTGATGGGGGGCATGATGGCTATGGACAGGGGTTTCTCCTCGTACATCTTGGGATACTGCTCGACAAGTGTGCGCTGTGTGCCGCACGCCGCCAGCACGATGGCGGCAACGATGATAGTTATGTAATGCTTCATTTCTCCAACTGTTTGATTATTCGTCCGACATAAGTTTCCGACTCGGGATAGAGGGCCACCTCCTCCTTCATCATCTTCAGTCCCTCATCGCGCTTGCCCGTCGAGATGAGCAGGTAGCCGTACTCGGCGAGCAGTCCAGGAGGTACGGTGGCGCGCGTTGCGGTCTGGTTCTCCACCATCTTGGCGTATTCGCCCAGCAGGCGTGTGCGCGCCTCGTCGGTCGCCTTCTTCGCGTATTTATAGGCCGCGTCCTCGTATCCGTGCCACGAATAGAGTTTCGTCGTCGATGTCGAGCCGCACGATGCGAGGCAGCCGCCGACGGCGATCATTGCAAGTAATGTCTTTGTCTTCATTGTTGTAAGTTGTTTGTTACGGCAGTTCGATTTGCTTCACCTCCTGTGCCGACACCATGATCTTCTTCTCGTAGTAGAGCTTGCCCTCGCTCATCACCTTGATGGTGTGGACACCGGGCGTGATGCCGTACTGCGTGCCTCGGCGGCCTGCTTTCTTCGCCTTCACGGTCCTCGCCTTGAACGTCTTGTCGTCGAGCGTGACATCGAGGTCGTAGTTGTCGTTGTTGCCCACACTGACAAAGAGCAGGTAGCCCATGTCTTCCTTTCCGCTCTCCTGCGCCACGGGATTGTGCACACGGCATGATGCCAGCAGCACCACTGCCATTCCGAGCAATACCTTTATATATATGTTCTTCATTGTTTGGGATTGTTTGATGTTGTAACTAAAATATCTGCGTCAATTTGTTGTCAACCAACGAACAAAATGAGCATCTGCGCTAATCTGCGTTTCAAAAAATCGTAAATTAACCAAATCGTAAATAAATTGTAAATCGTAAATTGTCCAATCGTAAATTCACTTGATTTCCTGGATGACGTACTTGGTCAGGTCCTCGCCGATGGCCTGGGGGTCGGACACCTCGACGATCGAGTACTCGGTCTCGGGAGTCTCGCCCGCCGACGAGAGCACGGTGACGGTGCCGACCTGCTTGCCCGGGAGCTCGATGTTGACGCCCGTCTGGGGGTTCTTCACCGTCTTTCCCTTGGTCATGATGGCGAACGTGTCACCCACGGCTATGCCCTGGCTCGCACCGCCGGCTATGATTGTGCCGTCGCTGTCGTGCGAGATGAGGTATGTGCGCCAGGGCTTGCCCGTGCACTTGTTGATGATGTTCTCCACCAACTGGCCGATGGCCTCCGAGATGGCCTTGTCGCTCAGCGTGGCGTCGAAGCCTGCCTTGCCGCCGATGCCGAATGTGCTGCGGCTGGTGAGCTCAGCCGAACCGGCCGCCTCGTCGGAGTAGATGATCAGTCCCGAGGCGACATCTACGAGGCGCATCGACACCTTAGCCTCGACTACCTGCTGCTTGGTGCTGGTGAATATGCCGTCGCGTCCCACGTTCTTGCGTCCGAACTCGGTCACCGAACCGATGATCATGTAGTCGGCGCCGATGGTCTGGGCGGCATTGCCTCCCTTGGCGCACTCCTCGAGCAGGGCGGAGAGGTCGTTGCGCTCGAGCAGGATGAACTGGTTGGAAGCCGCCAGCTTGGCCGACAGGATGTCGAGCGCCTGCTTGCCGATGGGGTCGTTCTCCTTGTTGTAGAAGACGCCCTTGCCATACTGTGTCTCGTTGGAGAAACGCCCTATCGCCACCTTGCGCTTGAGTGTCTTGCCCGCGGGCTGCTCCATGGCGTTGCGTTCCACAATCTCCACCTTTCTCTGTGCCGCCGCCGGCATGCTCATGAGCGACACCACTGCGGCGATAACTAAAACCTTTTTCATATTCGCGTGTGATTAAGTGTAATATTCTTTACTGACGCAAAGTTACAAAAAATGTAACACATCGCCCCCCATCTGCACGATTTTTTATTGATTTATAACGCAAATTGCCATTGCAAACCCCGGGATTCAAAAACGTCCTCCCTTGCGCACTGGGAAAATGCACAAGAGAGGACCAATGGTGTTATCGCCTCTGGGGATTTCGTTCGTTGAATTTCTGTGAATAGATCAGGTCTTTCGACCCTCGCTCCAGACTGGCGGCTTTCTCAAACTCAGCGACGTTGCGGAGCACGTACTTGCTCCATAGTGCATCCAGTCGCTCTGCCTGTTCGGCACTCAGTATCAAGCCCGAATGACCTCCTGTCCATTCGAAACCAGGAATTTCGTGATTGAGTTCCGCTGATGTGAGTACGGGCAGTGCGTCTGGGTTGACCAGCAGTTCCGGCGTATAGGCAACGTAATAGGTCTTGCGTCCGCGTCCCGACCAGTCCCTCTCTTCGTAAGGTTCCGATGTGATGGTGCCTCGTCCCACGATGCCCGTCTGTCCGTACATGCCCACTTTGAGCCAGTAGAAACGGTCGCCCGCGTGGATTTTGTCGTAGTCCCAAACGCTCCAGTCAAAATCGCTTTTGCCCTCCAAGTTCATGATGCGGATGTCGTAGAGGTAATCCAGCATCGAATAGGATGAGAACGATGGGTTCCACTTTAATATGACGGTATTCATAATCAATAGATTTTATTCTCTTTCCTTGAGGAAGATGGTGACCCCGATGCGGTTCTCGGAGTGCGCGTCCTCGTCCACCTTGTTGATGCGCGCCTCGAAGAGGTCGCTGTGGTTGAGGTCGAAGAAGGTGGCGAACTGCTCGTTCTCGCCGCGAGGAATGTAGCCGATCTTGCAGTCACCGCGATAGAAGGCGACGGCGTTGTGGTCGTAGCTGTTGTCCGCCTCGCGCACCATGGTCAGTTCGGCTCCCACCTTCAGCTCGTCGTAGCAAAGCAGACCCTCGTGGTACTTGAAACCTGCCACTCTTGTCTCTGTGAAATACTTTCTTCTTGCCATAGTTGTAACGTTTTTATTGGTTTGACGATGCAAAGTAACTTGCTGTCTGTGCCAAAATGTTTCCCACGACGAATGTTTTTTGCAAATTATTTGTTTTTTTTCGCTATCTCGAGGGCGTAGAGGTGCACCTTGCGGCGCAGTTCGAGCGGTTGGAGCACCTCGCAGCAGTTGCCCATGCCGCAGATGATGTCTACCAGTTCGTAGTCGGGGCGCAGGTCGTAGGCATAAATCGTGTACTCATCCGTCTTCTCCACGAGCCTTTGCGAGGCGTGGAGGGGCAGCGTGTCGATGTAGTCGCGCAGGAAGCCCGTTATCTTCAGCCTCACCTCCGTGGGCTGGTACTCGTCGAGCGCCGAGATGCCTATGCATGTGCTGAACACACGCTCCGCCGAGTAGTCCTTGCGCACGGCGAACGTCTCCTCCGTCTCCTCGATGGCGGTGATGCGGTCGATGCCGAAGCTGTATTCCTTATTCTTCTTCTCGCTATGGCAGATGACGTACCACCGCTTGCGGCTCAGCTTGACGGCGTAGGGTTCGGTGACGAGCTCCATCGGTGCGCGTCCGAACGGCTGGTAGGCCATGCGGATGCGATGGCCGTTGCGCATGGCGGACAGGATGATGTCCAGGCGCCAGTCGGCGGAGGGGATGTCCTCGAGCAGGATGCGGTCCTTGATGGCCTTGTTCTCGGTGGCTATCTGCCCTATCGAGAAGGCGTTGAGCGCCCATTCCATCAGGTCCGCCTTGAGGTCGCCGCGGTTCTCGATCCGATATTTGTAGGGGGCTGTCCCGCTGCATGCGATGTCGATGCCGAGGGTGTCGCTGATGGCGTTCAGCCAGTTGTGGAAAGTGCGCTTGGATAGGGCTGTCCCCTCGCCGAGCGAGCTGCGCGTCCATCGCTCGCTGATCTCCTCGAACGTGATGCCGTCGTACTGGCGGATGGTGTTCACCATCCACATGTATCTCCTGTAAATGCTGCCAGCCATGGTCGTTGCTTTCTTTTGAACGCAAAGATACGCAATTATTCAGTTAAGTCCAAATTTATTGCGGCGGGAGAGGGGGCAGAGGGGCAATTTGCGCAACAAACACCAAAAAAACGTGAAGAGAAAAACATAAGTGTTGCATTTTTCGTAACTTTGTGAAATAACATCCATTTCTGAAGGCTTGCTGAGGCAAACTGAAAGGAAATGGATTTCGTTTTACTGAACGCATTGAAACTGAAAGGTTTCGTGAAAAGTCGCCCATTTGGGTGAATTTGGTTGCCTTGTCGTATGACAGGGATGTGTGGGAACTTTGGTGGGAACTTTGGTGGGAACACCTATTTTGGTGTGTTCCGTCCCATTTTTTTGATTTTGAGTGTGCAACCTTCAACGCTCTTGGCTTATGAAACTGTTTTTGCCGAGAGTGAGGCAGGGGGAGAAAACGAGAGTTGTCCACCTGCTTGAAAAGTATGAGGTCAGACTTTATGGAGTATATCTGCTCCGAGCATACCTTTTATAATGTGTACCCAGAGGTGTATATCTCCGTTGGCTATGTTTTGGGTTGCAGGAAACTTCATGAGCACGAAATTGTAAATATCCAAAACCGACTTCGCCACTTTGTTTCTTGGCGGAAGAGGGCATTTCTGCCCATTGTGCTGTAAAACCCAAGACTACCTCCATAAGGGTTCTTTCTCCCAATCTCTTGCGAAACCAATTTGATGCACAGGCAGGTCTTTGTACTGTTCTATTAGTTTGCGGATGTTGGAGACAATCGGGCAATCGGGCTTTATCGATTTGCACAGATACGCCAATGCGGCAATTACGCCATAAGGTTTTCTTCGCTGGTTGTCGGTCATAGGTCTTGACAACCA
>JABUTZ010000010.1:174096-181662 GCA_021443415.1 Bacteroidaceae bacterium
GCCAAAGTCTGTGTCTTCAAAGAAATCTCCAGTTTCTGCATCCTCAATAAGGTCTTTCCAGTAGTACTTCAGTCGGAAATAGCTTGTTCTCGCCAATTGTTCTTTGGCTTCTTCCTCATTCGAGAAGAGCATACCTCTGGATTTGAGGATACTTACTTGCTGCTCTATGGTGCGTGGTTTATTTTTCATTGCCGTTTATAAAAGAAGCGACCCGCCAGCAGTTCTTCGGGATGCTAACGGGTTCTGTTGGTGCAAAGGTATATCTTAATTTCCATTCCACCAAACAAAACGACCTATTTCTTCTGTTTAGATGTAATTTTTCCCAAAAATCATAACACTTGCACCTGAAACCAGCCTGAAATTTATAAATTTGCATATCCAAATAAATTAAAAGAGCATCCCTCTTTTTAGGATGCTCATATATTGGGGTCAACTCGTGTATAATTGCCAAAAAATATCAAATTTAATGTCACGCGACCGATTCTTCCCTAATAGGGTAATACTTTTTTTCCTTCTTCTATTTATTGCGATGGTGATTTCTGCACCCTTTGTTTTTTTATTTTCCAATTGGGAAGAGCAGACACAGAGTCCGATCATTTATAGTATAATCTGTTGCTCTTTTCTGTTGATTGTAGGAGCGATAAATAGGAAACGGAAAAACTGCATATTTGGCTATTATTCCAAAAGGCTTGATTTTTTATGGTTGGCGTTGCTGATAGTAGGCATAATCCAGTTATTTATATCAATTCCATGCAGAACACTGATTAGCGACAACGCCACAGCGGGGAGTGAGGATTCAAGTGTCATGATTTTTGGGTCAATCATCGTCGCACCGATTTTGGAGGAAGCCATATTCAGAGGCGTGCTTTTGCGTGGACTCCTAACTCGATATTCCGCGCCAGTGTCTGTCATTTTGTCCTCCGTGGTATTTGCTTTGATACATGTTCAATTGTTTCAGGTTGTGCCAGCATTTTTGTTGGGATTATTATTCGGCATAGTATTTGTGCGTACACGCAGCCTTTTATACACAATGATACTACATTTTGCGGCAAATAGTATTTTGCATGTTTCTATGCTACTTCAATTAGGTGATTTTTACTTAAAGCGAAACACGTTAGAACTGAGTGCCGTTGTTTTGGTCGCATTGATTATAGTTGCTTGCTTGTCAAAAAAATTGGATTCAAAGTTTCAAGCAGTTGGCAATTTACAGGCACAATATCGCTTCTCATAAGCATCTTATATGATATAAGCTATACTTGGAATGGGATTATTGCATGTACAAGTTTCAGGTTTTGCCAGCATTTTGTAAGGATTAACATGCAAATCTGAGTAAAACGACCATATGCCTTGACTTCTAATAAGAGAACAATTCTTTTGTAAGCTGTGCTATCGATGTAATTTGAATATAATTGCATTGTTTTTGGATGAGAAATGCCCTCAAAACAACTAAAAATCATACTTTTTTGAGATTTATTTAGCTGGTTTTGATAATTTATGACCAAAATTTATTAATTTTGTTTCGTGAAATTATCTCTTCTTTGGGTAGAGAATTATGTATTTATCTCACTCTCATACCCACTAACTTCAAATCAATGTAAGGCAATACAAACGAAGAGTAAGTGAATGCAACAAAAAAAATACTGAACCCAAACTTCCCAGATAATCACCATCGGGAAACATTTGGGAACAATGTATAACAAGATATTTAAACTAACATTAAAAATCAGTAAGTTACTTGCGATTTGGATATTATGCACCACTATCACTCATCTTGTCTCACATATATATAAGATTAGGAAATTCATGAACAGATTTTCTCTCTTTTTCATTGCCCTCGCATGGGCATTGGGCGCGGGAGCGCAGATGCCGAAGGCGATACGGGTGGAGGGGGCGCACTTGGTGGACGAGGACGGCAAACGGGTGCTGCTGCACGGAGTGATGGACACGCCCAGCCCCTACTTCAACACATGGCGGTGGGGACGGGAGACGAAGGACGAGAACGTAGAGGCGTGCGTCACCTACTTCGACCGTCTGTTCACAGCCATCACGGACACGGCGCAGGGTGCCTACTGCAACGTGTTCCGCCTCCATCTCGACCCCTGCTGGACCAACGACCCGGCAACGCCGCGGACGGGCGACGACGGGGGCGAAGCGAACATATCGCAGTTCAGCGAGGCACGCCTGCGCAAGTATCTCGACACGCTCTACTGGCCCATCATACGGCGCGGCCTCAACCACGGTCTCCACATCGTGGTGCGCCCACCCGGGGTGTGCCCGAGGGACATCACGGTGGGGGGCGAATACCACCGCTACCTCCTGCTCGTGTGGGACATCGTGTCCAAGCATGACAGCATACGCAGCCACGCCGGACAGGTGTCGCTCGAACTTGCCAACGAACCCGTCAACGTTCTCCCCGACCCCAACAACATTCAACGACATTCAACGGCATTCAACAACAATAAGCCACACCACCCCGCCCCCGCCCTCCACGACTTCTTCCAACCCATTGTGGATGAGATACGTGCGAACGGCTACACGGGTATCATTTGGGTACCGGGCGCCGGTTGGCAGAGCCACTACGAGGAGTATGCCGCCCACCCCATCGAGGGCGAAAACATCGGCTACGCCGCCCATGCCTACGTGGGATGGTACGGATGCGATGACACAGCCACGGGCGACCGCTTCATCGAGGGATTCCGGCGCAGTGTGCCCGTGGTCACGACCAACCCCATCTTCATCACCGAGGTCGATTGGAGTCCGCTCAAGGAAGGGCGCGGCCACTACAACGAGCACGGCGACTGGGTACCGGGCAACCATGGCACGTGGGCGACAGGCACCACATCGGGCTGGGGACGGGCGTTCAAGCAGATGAAGGACCATTTCGGCAACATATCCATGACACTCACCGCCACGTCCGACCTCATAGACATCGACCGCTACCTGAAGGACGGTGTTGTCGAGCCCTCGTTCGACGGCAATCCCGAGGCGTGCGCCAAGGCGTGCATGGACTGGTACAGGGACTACCACAAACAAGCAATACAGCAATGATGGAGACAATAACAAGCATGCACAACCCACGCATACGGCAGTTGGCGGAACTTCAGCAGAAGTCGTCGGAGCGACGCGACCACGGACTGTTCGTGGTCGAGGGAGTGCGCGAGATAAACCACTGCACGGAAGCGGGTTACGACCTGGACACGCTGTTCGTCTGCCACGAGATTTTCGGCGACGAGAAGACATCGTTCAACGCCCGCCAGACGATAGCCGTCAGCGCGCACGTCTACGACAAGATAGCCTATCGCGGAGGGACGGAGGGACTGATAGCCACCGTGCGCACGAAGACACTGCGGCTCAGCGACTTGCGACTGCGGGAGAACGCCCTCATAGTAGTGCTCGAGCGCGTGGAGAAGCCGGGCAACCTGGGCGCCATCCTGCGCAGCGCCGACGCGGCGGGAGCCGATGCCGTCATCGTGTGCGACCCACTGACCGACCTCTTCAACCCCAACCTCATCCGCTCGTCGCTCGGCGGCATCTTCAGCGTGCCGTGCGTGGCATGCCCCTCGCAGGAGTGCATCAGTTTCCTCAAGGAGCATGGCATACAGATACTTACGGCGCAACTGCAGGACTCGTTGCCCTACTACGACAGCGACATGCGACGCGCCACCGCCATCGTCATGGGAACGGAATCGACGGGGCTCACCGACCAGTGGCGCAAGGTCGCCGACGCACACATTCGCATACCCATGCTCGGACGCCTCGACTCGCTCAACGTGTCCGTCTCCACGGCCATCCTCCTCTACGAGGCGGTGCGCCAAAGGCAGTGAAAAGGACATCGCGAACAGCCCCAAACCGAAAAAAATAGCACAAAAACATCGGTTTGGGGCTTTCTTTTTTGGTGCTTAAATATAAAAGGTGTAACTTTGTATGAGATTTACACACAAACAAAAATTAACCTCATATTTTAACCTCAAAAATTATGTCACAAAAAGAAAAACTGTTTTCTGACTTCCAGGCGCCTACCGCTCAGGAATGGGTTGACAAGATCAACGTTGACCTGAAGGGAGCCGACTATCAGAAGAAGATGGTGTGGCGTACCAACGAGGGCTTCTCAATGCAGCCCTTCTACCGCCTCGAGGACATCAAGGACCTCAGCACCGTGAACGCTCTGCCGGGCGAGTTTCCCTATGTGCGCGGCAACAAGAAAGCCGACAACACATGGTATGTCCGCCAGAACATCGAGGTCGCTTGCCCCAAGGAGGCCAACGCCAAGGCCCTCGACCTGCTGAACAAGGGCGTCGACTCGCTCGGCTTCAGGATTCCCGCCAAGGACCTGGGCGCCGACTACCTCGACACCCTGCTCGCCGGCATCGAGCTGCCCTGCATCGAGATCAACCTCTCGACCTGCCAGGGACACACCGTCGAGCTCGCCAAGCTGTTCGTCGCCTACTGCGAGAAGAAGGGCTACGACAAGAAGGCCATCTGCGGCAGCATCAACTTCGACCCCATCCGTAAGATTCTGCTCAAGGGCAAGGACAAGAGCGCGCTCATCGCACAGGCCGCCGAACTGGTCGGCGTGCTGAAGGACTACGAGAACGTGCGCTGCCTCGCCGTCAACGCCGACGCGCTGGTCGACGCCGGTGCCTACAGCTACCAGGAGCTGGGCTACGCCCTCTCATGGGGCGTACAGTACCTCGAGGCACTGACCGAGGCCGGTGTCGAGCCCTGGCTCGCCGCCCGCAAAATTAAGTTCAACCTCGGCATCTCGGGTGTCTATTTCATGGAGATAGCCAAGTTCCGCGCCGCCCGTCTGCTCTGGGCCCAGATCGTGAGCCAGTACACTCCCTGCGGCGAGGCCGCCAAGATGCATGTCTGCGCCACCACGACTTCGTACAACAAGACGGTGTTCGACGCCTACGTCAACCTGCTCCGCACGCAGACCGAGACCATGTCGGCCGCCATCGCAGGCGTTGACTCGATCGTGGTCACCCCGTTCGACGCCACCTACGAGACTCCGACCGAGTTCGCCGAGCGCATCGCACGCAACCAGCAGCTGCTGCTGAAGGAGGAGTGCCACTTCGACCGCATGGTGGACGTGGCGGGCGGTTCGTACTTCATCGAGACGCTGACCAAGTCGCTCGCCGAGCAGGCATGGAAGCTCTTCCTCGAGACCGAGGAGAACGGCGGCATCCTGAAGCTCGCCCTCGAGGGCAAGGTGCAGGAGGCTGTCAACGCCACCAACGCCGCACGCCACGCAGGCGCCGGCAAGCGCAAGGAGTTCATGCTGGGCACCAACCAGTTCCCCAACTTCAACGAGACGAGCGAGGGCAAGCGCCCCGTCGAGGCAACCGCCTGCTGCGAGACTTGCGCTCCCGACTTCACAGCCATCAAGCAGACTCGTCTGTCTTCTGACTTCGAGGCTCTGCGCCTCCAGGTGGAGGGTGCCAAGAAGCAGCCCGTGGCGTTCATGCTGACTATCGGCAACCTCGCCATGCGCCAGGCCCGCGCCCAGTTCAGCTGCAACTTCCTCGCCTGCGCCGGCTACAAGGTGATCGACAACCTCGGATTCCCGACCGTCGAGGAGGGTGTGGATGCCGCTGTCAAGGCCGGTGCCGACATCGTGGTTCTGTGCTCGAGCGACGACGAGTACGCCGAGTACGCCATCCCCGCCTTCCAGGCTCTCGCCGGCCGCGCCATGTTCGTGGTGGCTGGCGCACCCGAGTGCACCGAGACCCTGAAGGCCGCTGGCATAGAGAATTTCATCCATGTGCGTGTTGACCAGCTCGCCACGCTGAAAGAGTATAACGCTAAACTTGGTATCTAATTCATTTACAATTTAACAATTTACTAATTACTATTTATTTACAATTTAGATAATTTACAATTTAATGACCAAGGAAGAACTAAAAGAACGACTGATTACATTTGCCGTACGCATAATAAAAATGGTGGATTCCATCCCCAATACGGTATCTGGATCTGCCATTGCCAAGCAAATTGTTCGTTCAGGAACTTCCCCGTCGGCAAACTACCGCGCCGCCTGTCTTGCAAAATCAGACAAAGACTTCATCAACAAACTGAAAATGGTTGAAGAGGAACTTGATGAAACAATTCATTGGATTGTTATCCTGACACGAAGCGGATTGATGCCCACTTCCAAGATGGAAAAACTCCACGAAGAAGGAACCGAGTTGCTCAGCATTATCTCTAAAAGCATCATCACGACAAAGGCGAGGCTCAGCTCAATGGAAGAGGCCAAAGGAAAATAAATCGTAAATAAACCAAATCGTAAATAAATTGTAAATTGTAAATCTAAAAATAGTAAATCATGAAAAAAGACTTTAAAGGAATAGATATTTTTGCAGGCATAGAGGCTAAGAACGGCCAAGCTTGGCAGAAAGAGAACAATATCACGGCCAACTGGAAGACTGCCGAGCAGATCGAGATCCAGCCCGTATATACGAAGGAAGACCTCGAGGGCATGGAGCACCTCGACTTCGCAGCCGGCATTCCGCCCTACCTGCGCGGTCCGTACTCGATGATGTACCCGTTCCGCCCGTGGACCATCCGCCAGTACGCCGGCTTCTCGACAGCCGAGGAGTCGAACGCCTTCTACCGCCGCAACTTGGCTTCTGGCCAGAAGGGTCTGTCGGTAGCCTTCGACCTTCCCACCCACCGCGGTTACGACCCTGACAACGAGCGCGTTGTGGGCGACGTGGGCAAGGCCGGTGTGAGCATCTGCTCGCTCGAGAACATGAAGACGCTCTTCGCAGGCATCCCCCTCAACAAGATGTCCGTGTCGATGACCATGAACGGCGCCGTACTCCCCGTGCTCGCCTTCTACATCAACGCCGGACTGGAGCAGGGTGCCCAGCTCGAGGAGATGGCAGGCACCATCCAGAACGATATCCTGAAGGAGTTCATGGTGCGCAACACCTACATCTACCCGCCTTCGTTCTCGATGAAGATCATCGCCGACATCTTCGAGTACACATCGCAGAAGATGCCTAAGTTCAACAGCATCTCCATCTCTGGCTACCACATGCAGGAGGCCGGAGCCACCGCCGACATCGAGCTGGCGTACACCCTCGCCGACGGCATGGACTACCTGCGCGCGGGCATCAACGCCGGCATCGACGTGGATGCCTTCGCTCCCCGTCTGTCGTTCTTCTGGGCCATCGGCGTCAACCACTTCATGGAGATTGCCAAGATGCGCGCCGGCCGTCTGCTCTGGGCGAAGATCGTGAAGAGCTTCGGTGCCAAGAACCCCAAGTCGCTGGCTCTCCGCACCCACTCGCAGACCTCTGGTTGGTCGCTCACCGAGCAGGATCCGTTCAACAACGTGGGCCGTACCTGCGTGGAGGCGATGGCCGCCGTGCTCGGCCACACACAGTCGCTCCACACCAACGCCCTCGACGAGGCTATCGCCCTGCCCACCGACTTCTCGGCCCGTATCGCGCGCAACACGCAAATCTTCATCCAGAACGAGACGCAGGTGTGCAAGCACATCGACCCGTGGGCTGGTTCTTACTACGTTGAGACTCTGACCAACGAGCTCGTGCACAAGGC
>JABUTZ010000010.1:181735-184065 GCA_021443415.1 Bacteroidaceae bacterium
GAGGAGGCAGCCGCCCGCACCCAGGCTCGCATCGACTCGGGCAACCAGACCATCGTGGGCGTGAACAAGTACCGTCTCGACCACGAGGATCCCATCGATATCCTCGAGATTGACAACACAGCCGTTCGCCTGCAGCAGGAGGAGAGCCTCCGCGAGGTGCGCGCCGGTCGCGACGAGGCGGCTGTCAAGGCTGCCCTCGCCGAGATTACCAAGTGCGTGCAGCAGTGGAACGACGGCAAGGAGTGCGAGGCAAACCTCCTCGACCTCGCCGTCAAGGCAGCCGGCCTGCGCGCCACCCTGGGCGAGATCAGCGACGCCTGCGAGGCTGTCGTCGGCCGTTACAAAGCAATCATCAGAACTATCAGCAACGTGTATAGCAGTGAGTCAAAGAGCGACGCTCTCTTCCAGGAAGCGCAGCGTCTGACAGAGGAGTTCGCAAAGCAGGAGGGCCGCCGCCCCCGCATCATGATCGCGAAGATGGGACAGGACGGCCACGACCGCGGCGCCAAGGTATGCGCGACGGGTTATGCCGACTGCGGTTTCGACGTCGACATGGGCCCGCTCTTCCAGACTCCCGCCGAGGCCGCCCGCCAGGCTGTGGAGAACGACGTGAACGTGCTGGGTGTCAGCTCGCTGGCCGCCGGTCACAAGACGCTCATTCCGCAGGTCATCGCCGAACTGAAGAAGTTGGGCCGCGAGGACATCATGGTCACCGCCGGTGGTGTGATCCCCGCTCAGGACTACGACTTCCTCTACCAGGCGGGCGTAGCCGCCATCTTCGGCCCCGGCACCTCGGTTGCCTACAGCGCCTGTGAGATGATGAAGATTTTGCTCGGCAAGTAATCCCTACTGAAACAACCCCCAGGATAGTGGCCGGTGGCTCCCTCGCCACCGACCACTATCCGATATAATTTTCAAACACATGCCTAAAAAGCAACGGGACATAATAGAATATGTGGTCTGCTGCGTGAGCGCATTCTCGGAGCGGTATGGCATTGTCATGTCTCAGGCGTATGCCTACCTGAGCCGTCACAGTGGCATCGATTTTCTCATGCGTTGCTATGATGCCGAGCACACCTTATCCATAGATGATGCCGTCGATGACTTGCAGGCTGTGTGCTACCGCCACGGAGGCCATATTGCATGATTACGCTCTATCACGGCTCCAACGTAGCCATCGAGGACATTGAGCTGAGCCGCTCGCACAGGTGCAAGGATTTCGGTTGCGGTTTCTATCTCAACGGGAACCGTGAGCAGGCGCGGCACATGGCTGTGCGCACAACCGCACGGATGGAGTGCGGCAAGCCGACAGTGACGGCATTCTCGTTTGACGAGCGGAACCTGACGGACAATACGGACATCAAGGTGCTGACTTTTGAAGACTACACGGTCGAATGGGCCGAGTTCGTACTTGCCAACCGCCGCTACAAGGGCGAGGGCAATGTCGGTGGCTACGACATCGTCGTGGGACCGATAGCCGACGACACGGTAGGCGTGCAACTCTACCGCTTCACGCGCGGATTTATCTCCATCGAACAAATGATTGACGAGCTTCGCGTGCGTGGAAACCGAGCCGTCCAGTATTATTTCGGCACCCCTGGCGCCATAGCCCTTCTAACCCATATCTGACAACATGACCAGCGAGATGCGCTTTCAGGTGGAGTGCCTCACAACCGAACTGACAGCACTCCTGATGCAGGAATACGGATGGGATATGCGGCACGCCCTTGATGCCTTGTATGCCTCCGACACCTTCAGGCTCGTCTGCGACCCTGCGACGGGTTTGTACTACGAAGCCCCCCTATACGTGTTCGACTATCTCCAGAAGGAGTTGGACAACACGAAACACACAAAAACAATAGAGATATGATTGAGGTACAGAACGTGTGCAAGAACTACTCGGGACATGTGGCGCTCGACGATGTGAGCCTCACAGTGCCTGACGGTTCCATCTACGGTCTGCTCGGGCCCAACGGGGCGGGCAAGACGAGTTTGATACGCATCATCAACCGCATCACGCATACCGACAGCGGACGCGTGCTGATGCACGGGCATGAGATGAGCGACGAGGACGTCAGGAGCATCGGCTACCTGCCCGAGGAGCGCGGTCTGTACAAGAAGATGAAGGTGGGCGACCACATCGTCTATCTCGGCCGACTCCACGGCATGACCGCCAACGACGCCAAGCGCGAGATGCGCACGTGGCTCGAGCGCTTCGGCCTCGGCGAGTGGGAGAACAAGAAGGTGGAGACGCTGTCCAAGGGCATGGCACAGAAGGTGCAGTTCATAGCCACCGTCATCCACCGCCCCCCCCTGCTCATCTTCGACGA
>JABUTZ010000010.1:184514-185897 GCA_021443415.1 Bacteroidaceae bacterium
ATGCTGGCTCTCTGCGTCTTCCTGCCCGTGGCCCTCGCCAACGTGAAGAGCCACGAGACGAAGACGGTGGCTGTGGCAGCTGACCCCGTGGCTCAGCACTATGCCGACCGTCTCACCGCCACCGACGAGTACGAGTTTGTCAACGTGGGCAAGGCGATGACCGGCACCGAGATGCTTGAATACTACCAGGCGAACAAGGATTCGCTCTCGCTCTACGCCGTCGTCTATCTGCCCGACAGCATGGCGCGCACGGGTTGCTTCACCATCTATTCTGACCAGTCGGTGGCTGGCTCGCTCGAGCGTGCCGTCGAGACCGAATTGGTGGAGGTGATGGAGGAGGAGCGCATACGGTCGTACGGCATCGAGGGCCTGGACGAGATCATGCGCCAATGCTCGGTGTCGATGAACGTCAAGAGCGTGAAATGGGACGAGAGTGGCGACGAGCAGGTTTCGTCAGCCGTGGTGGGCGAGGTCATCGGCTTCGCACTGTCGTTCCTTACCTATATGTTCGTGCTTCTCTACGGGGCGATGATCATGAACGGTGTCATCGAGGAGAAGACCAACCGCATCGTCGAGGTCATCGTGTCCTCGTGCCGCCCCATGGAACTGATGCTGGGCAAGATTATCGGCGTGGCTCTCGTGGGCTTCACGCAGATCATCATCTGGGGTGCGATGCTCTGCGTCGCCTCCATCGTGCTGGGTGTCTCATTCGGTGTCACGCAGCTGGGCGGCGACCTGTCGTCGGTCGGTGATGTTGCCACCGCAGCAGCCGCGGCTCCCGCCATCGAACCTGGCAGCATACAGGAGATCTACCAGATGGTGATGAGTGTCAACTACGCCCAGATCTTCGGTTTCTTCCTCGTCTATTTCGTTGGTGGCTACCTCCTCTACGCCTCGCTGTTCGCGGCCTTCGGCAGTGCCGTCGACCAGCCGAGCGACGCCTCGCAGTTCATGTCGCCCATCATCATGGTGATGATCTTCGCCTTCTACGCGGGCATGTTCAGCATCGAGAATCCCGACGGCCCGCTGGCATGGTGGTGCAGCCTGATTCCATTCACATCTCCCATCGTGATGATGATCCGCCTGCCCTACGACGTACCCGTCTGGGAACTCATCCTTAGCGTCGCCATCCTCTTCGGCAGTGCCTTCGGCATCCTCTACCTCGCCGGCCGCATCTACCGCACGGGCATCCTCATGTACGGCAAGAAGGTGTCGTTCAAGGAGATACTGAAGTGGATAAAATAATGCCCCACCCCGACCCTCCCCAACTGGGGAGGGAGAGATGAAGCACTAACGCTTCTGAATTAGGCTAACAGCCCGTAGGCTGTAGTCTGTAGTCTGTAGTCTGTAGTCTGTAGTCTGTAGTCTGTAGTCTGTAGTCTG
>JABUTZ010000010.1:186474-187897 GCA_021443415.1 Bacteroidaceae bacterium
ATCACGGCTATGTAGTCGGTGCCGTACTGCAGGTTGTAGCTCTCGCACATCTTCAGTCCCGCTATCTTGGCGATGGCGTACTCCTCGTTGGTGTATTCCAGGGGTGAGGTGAGCAGGCAGTCCTCGGTCATCGGCTGGGGCGCATTCTTGGGATAGATGCACGTCGAGCCGAGGAAGAGGAGTTTCTGCACGCCGTGGGCGAACGCCTCCCCGATCACGTTGCACTGTATCTTCATGTTCTCCATCATGAAGTCAGCACGGTAGAGCGAGTTGGCCATGATGCCTCCCACATGGGCGGCGGCAAGCACGACGGCGTCGGGGCGCTCCTCGTCGAAGAAGCGGCGCACGGCCTGCTGGTCGGTGAGGTCGAGCTCGCGGTGCCCGCGTCCCACGAGGTTCGTATAGCCGCGCTCCATGAGGTTGTTCCAAATCGCCGAGCCCACAAGTCCGCGGTGCCCGGCGACGTATATCTTTGCTTCCTTGTTCAGCATAGTGCGACGGCTTACTTGACGATTCCCTTCTCAAGGTAGGCGGCGAGGTTGGTGCGCACGGACTCTCCGGCGCGCTCGGCGGCCACCTTGGCCATGTCGCTCTCCACCATCAGCTTGACGAGTTCCTCGAAACTGGTCTTGTTGGGATTCCAGCCGAGCTTCGCCTTCGCCTTCGTGGGGTCGCCCCAGAGGTTGACCACGTCGGTGGGTCGGTAGAAGTCGGGACTCACCTCGACGAGGCACTTGCCCGTCGCCTTGTCGTAGCCCTTCTCGTCGATGCCCTCGCCGCGGAACTCCAGTTCGATGCCCACATGCTTGAAGGCATAGTAGCAGAACTCGCGCACGGAGTGCTGCACGCCCGTTGCGATGACGAAGTCCTCGGGTTTCTGCTGCTGCAGTATGAGCCACATGCACTCGACGTAGTCCTTGGCGTAGCCCCAGTCACGCAGCGAACCAAGGTTGCCGAGCAGGAGCTTATCCTGCTTGCCCTGGGCGATGCGTGCGGCGGCAAGGGTTATCTTGCGTGTCACGAATGTCTCGCCGCGGCGCTCGCTCTCGTGGTTGAAGAGGATGCCCGAGCAGCAGAACATGTCGTATGCCTCGCGATACTCCTTCACTATCCAGAAGCCGTAGAGCTTGGCGACGGCGTAGGGTGAGTAGGGGTGGAAGGGCGTGTTCTCGTTCTGCGGCACTTCCTCTACCTTTCCATAGAGTTCGGAGGTCGATGCCTGGTACATCCTGCAGGTCTTCTCAAGGTGGCAGGCGCGGATGGCCTCGAGCACGCGGAGCACTCCCGTGGCGTCGACGTCAGCGGTGAACTCCGGCGAGTCGAAGCTCACCTGCACATGGCTCTGTGCCGCCAGATTGTAAATCTCGGTCGGTTGCACCATGCCCACCACCTTCACGAGCGACATCGAGTCGCCCATGTCGGC
>JABUTZ010000011.1:0-4283 GCA_021443415.1 Bacteroidaceae bacterium
CCGTACCTTTGCATCGTGTTTTTCATGGTATTAGATTTAAGGTTAACTGAAAGATTGGTTGTCGTGACGACAACCTTCTTTTTTTTGTACCCTGCCGGAAGGCTGAAAAGCACCTCCACACGTGTTGTCACGTCACCAATCAACAGCGCAAATGCCTATTAGGTTAATTATGGATGCGCCTTATTAAGCCATGGCAGCTTCCATGCATGAGATACCCAAACACCGCTCAATCTCAGCAATGCTCTTAAACGAAAAATTGGTGGTTCCTGAGAGTATGCGACTAACATACTGAGGTGAGACACCGAGCTTTGCAGCGATGTCCGAACGGCTAAACTTGTTCTCCTGCATGTAATCAACTATAGCCAAAGCAATTCCTCGTGACCATTTAAGCCACACTTCGTTCTCTTGACGCCATTTGGCGTCTTCTGTAAATGTCGAAGGCGATTCACTTTTGTGAGCCTCCAAAAAGTCTAATGTCTTTTGTCTCATAATCAATCCTCCTCTAAGAATTCCATTAAACTGTCTTGGTCAAATACTCCATTCTGTTTAAGGTAATCACGACATGCATTGAGTTTGTCAAGCTCCTTTTGGGTGTGTTCACGCTCCTGCATGGTTGCTGTCAACTTAATCGCACCTCCTGTGACGATATAAACATTCGGCTCGACACGTATTGCATATATGCGCAACCAACTTGGATGCTGTTTCCTGTCCCAGTTTCTTGCTTTCTCACGAGTCAGTTCGTGTGCTCTATTGTCGGCAAGACTCAATGGATGGAACAAGCCGTCAAGTCGTTCTGTGTATGGGAAATCAAGAATCAGACGTTCCAATTCCCGGGCATCCTCCATGGTGTCCTTAATCGCATCGCTAACTTTCTCGATATGAAAGAATCCCTGCAAATCATCAAGGTTAGCGAGGAAAAAGTCAAGAAGATAGTTGAAATTACTCCATTGGCGGAAGAGCAATGACAACTCATCCGTCTCTTTTCCCTCGTCTTTGACCGCCCAAAGATGATTATAGCCGGGTATAGTACGTACGAATTTCACAATGACTGATTTTTACGCTACAAAATTAATAATTATAATTGGATCGCGCAACTTATAGATTGCGTTTTCTAAAAAAAAGATAATTATTGTCGGTCGGTAAACTATTTCGCGCCAAAAAAAAGCCCAGTAACATTAGCAATGTCACTGACAGGAATACGTTCCTACATCAATTTCAGGGCTATCCTTAGGCGGTAATAATGTTGTCGCAAAGGAGGGAGGCGTTGTCGAGATACTCATAGGCTACCTACAACCCATTACCACAAAACGTGCATTATCTCATGTTTTTGGCGAGATAATGCACGTTTTGTGGTAAATTCGGTGGAACTGTCCGATGATTTATGGCCGGAACAAGTCGTCCATGGTCACCTCGCTGTGTACGATGCTTTTGTGCTTGCCATTCGCCACTCCGTAGGTGGTGACAAAGGTATGGACGACAGATTTTTTCGTACCTGTGAGATGTTTGAACAGTCCTGAGCGCTCGCGAAGATACCGCTCATAGTCCTTCGAGATGGTGTAAAGGTCGTTGCTGAACTTCATCTCGCAAAGATGGATGATGCGGTCGGCTCGCTCGATGATCATATCTATTTGTGCGCCCCGCGTCTGTTCTTGCTTGTTCTCCGCCACGTGCCATGTGGACACTTGTGTCGCAATGCCGCGGATGCCAAGAGCCGCCTTTATCTGCAGGTGATGCCGCATGCAGACCAGCTCGAAGCAGTTGCCCATCCACGCAGTGACGCTCTGTGAGTCAAGGTTGTCGCTCCACCAAGTGGGGTCTTTCGACAGGTTGTCGGCAACGAACTTGTAATAGAAAATGGTGTAAAAGTCAATGAGGCGATAAATGGTGCCACGCCGTTTAGTGCCATATTGGTTCCACGCCTCTATGATGTCGCTTTGCTCGAGGTTCTTGATGATGTGTGAGATTTTGCCTCCCTGGTAATTGAGTGACTTGGCGATTTGCAATGTGCTCAGACCGGCCTTGTGCTCGCTCAGCAACTTGACCACCCCCAAGTATTGGTCAGCATGACTGAACAGGGCTGAGTACAGTTCCTCAAACTCCAGTCGCAGAGCACCGTCCTGGCTGAAAAAAAGTTCGTCGATATTTTGTGCAAGACTCAGCGATGGAGACAGGAGACTATAGTAGTATGGAATGCCTCCGAGAAGCATATATGCCTGAGTCGTCTGCTGCCTGTCCCATGGTATGCCGAGACTCTCCAGATAGAGTTCCGTCTCGTGAAGGTTGAAGGGCGACAAATGGATGCTGCACGTAATCCGACCATGCAGTCCCCCGCGGTTAGCAACCAGTTTGTTGCGCATCCATGACGCGGCAGAGCCTGTCGCCACCAGCATGATGTTGCGTTGCGCCATCGCCCAGCCGTTCCAGAAGTTTTCGAGTGCCACAACAAATGTGGATCTGCCAGAATCCATCCATGGCATCTCGTCGATGAACACCGTTTTCTTCCTTTCCGGCAACTCACCCAGGTAGTCCTGCAAGGCGTCGAAGGCCTCAAACCAGCTCTTGAACTGCCCGTATGACTGGTGCGAATAGGAGGCGAGCACCTTGGCGAAGTTGTGCAACTGCTGACGTGTGGTCATGCCGTGGGCACCCACATACCTGAAGTCGAACTGGCGTTGGAAAAACTCTTCAATCAGATATGTCTTGCCGATACGGCGGCGGCCATACACGATTACCAACTCCGATCGATTGGAGTCGACCGCACGCTGCAACTCACTGCACTCTTTCTCTCTGCCAACCATATTTTGTGGTGTTTGATTTGCTTGCAAATTTACAGAGATTTCTTTACTCAAACAAGGATTTTTACCACAAAACGTGCATTATCTCCTGTTTTTGGCGAGATAATGCACGTTTTGTGGTAAATTCGCGGGTAACCGGCACTTGCTGGTTGACTTTTCAACAGACATGAGGGCATCATTATGCTCCCCGTTAAATTTGCTCATGTCGCAAAAAGGTTGTAACTTTGCAACGGCAATATGTACTTATGACTTTTCACGTTCAACATACAGACGCGCAGAGCGACGCGCGGGCGGGGGTGCTGCATACCGACCACGGCGACATTCTCACACCTATATTTATGCCCGTGGGTACGCTGGGCAGTGTGAAGGGTGTGCACCTGCACGAACTGACGGACGACATCGGGGCGCAGATAATCCTGGGCAACACCTACCACCTATATTTGCGTCCGGGTACGGACGTGATTGAGGCGGCTGGCGGTCTGCACCGCTTTAACGGGTTCTCGCGCCCGATGCTGACGGACAGCGGTGGTTTTCAGGTATTCTCGCTCACGGGCATACGCAAGCTGAGAGAGGAGGGTTGCGAGTTTCGCAGCCATATCGACGGCTCGAAGCACATCTTCACGCCCGAGGGCGTGATGGACATCGAGCGAGCGATAGGCGCCGACATCATGATGGCTTTTGACGAGTGTCCGCCAGGAACGAGCGACTACGAATACGCCAAGAAAAGTCTGGCGCTGACCGAGCGGTGGCTCGACCGCTGCATAGCGCGCTTCAACGCCACCGAACCGAAATACGGCTACAGTCAGAGCCTCTTTCCCATCGTCCAAGGCTGCACGTTCCGCGACCTGCGCATGCGTGCGGCGGAGAACGTGGCGGCGAAGGGTGCCGACGGCAATGCCATCGGCGGACTGGCGGTGGGCGAACCGACCGAGGTGATGTACGAGATGATTGAAGTGGTGAACGCCATCCTGCCCAAGGACCGTCCGCGCTATCTCATGGGTGTGGGCACGCCCGCCAACATACTCGAGGGAATAGCCCGCGGCGTGGACATGTTCGACTGCGTGATGCCCACGCGCAACGGGCGCAACGCACAGATATTCACGTGGGAAGGCGCCATCAACCTGCGCAACAAAAAGTGGGAGCGCGAGTTCACGCCCCTTGACCCGCAGGGAACGTCGTATGTCGATAGCACCTACACACGCGCCTACGTCCACCACCTGTTCAAGGCCGGCGAACTGCTCGCCATGCAGATAGCGTCGATCCACAACCTCGCCTTCTACCTTGAACTCGTACGTCAGGCGCGCGCCCACATCGCCGCCGGCGACTTCGCCTCGTGGAAGTCGCAGGTGGTCGGCAAACTATCACAACGAATCTAAGACAGCAGACTGCAGACTACAGACTACAGACTACAGACTACAAACGACAAACGACAGACTACAGACTACAGACTACAGACTACAGACTACAAACAAATAAAGCATTAATCAA
>JABUTZ010000011.1:5917-17403 GCA_021443415.1 Bacteroidaceae bacterium
GGCAACGTGGACCTCTCGCGCTGCTCGTTCTTCATCCTCGACGAGGCGGACCGCATGCTCGACATGGGTTTCTCCGACGACATCATGCAGATAGCCAAGTTCCTGCCTCCCAAGGGCGAACGCCAGACTATAATGTTCAGCGCCACGATGCCGCGCGAGATCCAGCAACTCGCATCGACGCTCCTCCACGACCCCGCGGAGGTGAAGTTGGCGGTGTCGAAACCCGCCGACGGCATCCACCAGAGCGCCTACGTCTGCCACGAGGCGCAGAAGATGGGCGTACTCAAGCATCTCTTCGCCGAGAAGAAACCCGAGAGGGTGATTATCTTCGCTGGGTCGAAGCTGAAAGTCAAGGACATGGCAATCGCCATGCGCCGCGCGGGCTACAACGTGGGAGCCATGCACAGCGACCTCTCGCAGGCGGAGCGCGACGAAGTGATGTTCAACTTCAAGTCGCAGAAGATAGACATCCTCGTGGCTACGGACATCGTGGCGCGAGGCATCGACATCGACGACATACAACTCGTTGTCAACTACGATGTTCCGCACGATGCCGAGGACTACGTGCACCGTGTCGGACGCACAGCCCGCGCCGGCGCCGAGGGACGCGCCATCACGCTCATCAGCAGCAAGGACCAACCCCTCTTCGGACAGATTGAGCGCTTCCTCGAACGAGTCATCGACAAGAACCCCATGCCACCCGAACTGGGCGAGGCACCCGAATACACGGGCAATGCCAGCCGCCGCAAGTCCTTGGGCAAAACGTCGCGCAAGGGCAAGAAGAAACCTCGCTCAGGCAACAAGCCCAAACAGTCTCAGGCAAAATCGAACGACCCAAAACGTGCCGAAGGCAAATCAAACAAAGACATTCAACGTGCCGAAGGCACACCAAACGAGTCCAAACCGTCTCAAACAACGACAAACAATATCGAACGTGCCGCAGGCACTCCTCAACCCCAATCCAATGAAACACCTTCTGACAATCCTTCTCCTAAGCCTCGCCGTCGCAAGCACCGCCGTCGCCCAAACGGCAAAGGAAGTGCTGGACAAAACGGCGCAGCGACTGGAGCAGAGCAAGGGAGCTAAGGCCCGCTTCGAACTGACCAACTTCGAGGGCGACACGGAGAACGGACGCACCGAGGGCTCGATAGAGATGGACGGCAGCCGCTTCCATCTCTCCACCCCCGACATGCAGACATGGTTCGACGGCACGACACAGTGGTCGATGTTCGAGGGTTCGGGCGAGGTGAACATCCAGGTGCCCACCGAGGAGGAACTGGCGCGCATGAACCCCTACGCCTTCATAGCCCTCTACCGCAGTGGTTTCCGCATGAAGATGAAGAAGGAGGTCGCCCTGCGCGGCACAATGACCTACGAGGTGACGCTCACCAGCAAGGACAGCAAGTCGGAGCTGCAGACCATCATCGTCAACATCGACCGGCAGACGTTCGACCCCTTGTGCATACGCATGAAGTCCAAGACCAACTGGGTGCGACTCAGCATCCGCAACCTCTCGCTCGGCCACTCGTTCAGCCCCAAGGACTTCGCCTTCCCCTACGCCAAATACCCCAACGTCGAGGTCATCGACCTGCGATAAAAATCGCCCAACAAGCACCAAACAAGCACCAAACAAGCACCAAACAAGCACCAAACAAGCACCAAACANACTTATTACCTATTACCTATTACTTATTACCTAAAAATCATGCACACCAACCTACTTATCATCGGCGCCGGCCCTGCGGGATACACGGCAGCCATATATGCGGCTCGCGCCGGCGTCACCCCCACCCTGCTCGAAGGCATGCAGCCGGGCGGACAGCTCACCACAACAACTGAGATTGAGAACTTCCCCGGCTTCCCCGATGGAATCGACGGCACCGAGCTCACCGACCGCATGCGCGCCCAGGCGGAGCGTTTCGGCGTAAGCATCCTGCCACGCGCCGTCGTCAACAGTCATCTCGACGAACGACCGCTGCGCGTGTCGCTCGACGACGGCACGGATATGACCGCCGACACGATGGTCATCGCCACTGGAGCCAGCGCCAAGTACCTCGGTCTGCCCGACGAGAAGAAATATGCGGGCATGGGCGTCTCCGCCTGCGCCACCTGCGACGGCTTCTTCTACCGCAAGAAGACGGTGGCTGTCGTGGGCGGTGGCGACACAGCCTGCGAGGAGGCGGACTATCTCGCCGGTCTCGCCGCCAAGGTCTATCTCATCGTGCGCAAGCCCTTCCTCCGCGCCAGCGAGATCATGCAGCGCCGCGTGATGGAAAATCCGAAGATCGAGGTACTGTTCGAGACCAACACCGAGGGACTCTACGGTGAGAACGGTGTCGAGGGCGCCCATGTCGTCCACCGCCGCGGCGAGGCCGACGAGCGCCACTACGACCTGCCCATCGACGGTTTCTTCCTCGCCATCGGCCACACGCCCAACTCGGCACCCTTCGCCCAGTGGTTAGAGACGGACGAGACGGGCTATATCCTCACCGAGGGTGCGTCGCCCCGCACCAACATCCCTGGTGTCTATGCCGCCGGCGACGTGGCTGACCCCCACTACCGCCAGGCCATCTGCGCCGCCGCCAGCGGTTGCAAGGCCGGCATCGAGGCCAAGCAGTATCTCGTGGAGCACAACCTGCTGTAAGACAACAGCCAACGAGCAAGCAGCCACATCACGCCCCCCACCCAACCAACGACACGCCACAACTTATTACCTATTAGTTATTAGCTATTAGTTATCCCCCTCACATGGACGAACTCCTCAAATACTTCCCTTCGCTCACCGACAACCAGCGTCGCCAGTTCATGCTCATGGACGAGGTCTATCGCGACTGGAATGCGAAGATCAACGTCATCTCGCGCAAGGACATCGACAACCTCTATCCCCACCATGTGCTCCACTCGCTCGCCCTGGCGCAGATCCTGCGCTTCAAGCCAGGCACGCACGTCATGGACCTCGGCACGGGAGGCGGTTTTCCGGGCATTCCGCTCGCCGTGATGTTCCCCGATGCGCAGTTCCACCTCGTCGATAGCATCGGTAAGAAGATACGCGTCTGCAACGAGGTGGTGGCGGCTCTCGGACTGACGAACGTCACCACCGCCCACAGCCGCGTGGAGGAGGAGAAGGGGCGGTTCCACTTCGTCGTCTCGCGTGCCGTGATGCCCCTGCCCGACCTCGTCAAGCTGGTGCGCAAGAACATCGACCGCGAGCAGTTCAACGCCCTGCCCAACGGCATCCTCTGCCTCAAGGGAGGCGACCTGCAGGCGGAGACGGCGCCCTTCCGCAACAAGTGCGAGGTGACTCCGCTCACCACCATCTTCCCTGACAACGACTATTTCACCACTAAAAGTGCCGTCTATGTTGCTATATAAGTCATTCATGGTCAACCCCTTGGGTGTCAACTGCTTTGTCGCCTACGACGACGAGACGCTCGACGCCACCATCATCGACCCGGGCATGTTCTACGCCCAGGAGTGCGAGGAGGTGGCTGCTTTCATCGCCGACAACGGTCTGCATGTCAGCCACATCCTGCTCACACACGGTCATTTCGACCATGTGATGGGCGTGCGCTGGTGCGCCGCCGAGTATGGGGTCACTCCCCTGCTCCACTCCGCCGACCATCGTCTCGCCTACGACCTTGAGCGTCAAGCCCTTCTCTTCATGCGCCGCACACTCGGCGCCACCGCCCCCGAGTCGCTCGCCGCCATCGCCGACGGCGACATCCTGCGCATCGGCAACGTGGAGATGCAGGTGATTCACACGCCCGGCCACACCCCCGGTGGCGTGTGCTACTACGTGCCCTCCGCCCAGCTTGTCTTCACGGGCGACACGCTCTTCAACAACGGTGTCGGACGCACGGACTTCGAGGGAGGTTCGGCGCAGACGCTCTTCACAAGCATCCGCGAGCGCCTCTTCACCCTGCCCTCCGAGACCAAGGTACTCCCTGGCCACGGCCCCTCGACGACCATCGATGACGAGATGTAAAATAACCGAATTAACGCCAACCCCCAAAGCAACAATAACCGAATTACCGCCCAACCCCAAACCCAATAACCCTAAAAAAATGAACCGCTACTGCCAAACCCTCACCCTCGTGGACGACGAGGAGATGATAGCCAAGTACGTCGAGGCGCACGCCAATGTATGGCCCGAAATCCAAGCCGGCATACGCGAGGTGGGCATCATCGACATGCAGATCTTCCGCCTCGGCCGCCAGCTGTTCATGATCATGGACACCACCGACGACTTTGACTTCGTGGCAGACAACGCACGTCTCGCCACTCTCCCCCGCCAGGCTGAGTGGGAAGCGTATGTGGCTCAGTTCCAAGGTTGCGCCGCCGACGCTCCCTCCACCGCCAAGTGGCAACTCATGGAGCGCATCTTCAAGCTGGAATAAAAACCGACTAACCCCAAACCCCATAACCCCCAAACCCTAAGAAAATGAATTTCGACAACTGCAAAAACATAACCCTCTCCTACGAACTGCGTGTCGTAGAGGGCGAGCGCACTCCCCTCGTGGAGAAGACGACGGCGGACAAGCCGCTGCAATTCATCTCGTCGCTCGGCATGATGCTGCCCGACTTCGAGGCCAACGTGAGCAACCTCGCCGCCGGCGAGGAGTTCGACTTCTGGATTCCCGCCGCCAAGGCATACGGAGAGTACGACGCCAAGCGCGTCATCGACATCGAGTTGTCCGCCTTCCAGGACGAGGAGGGCAAGATCGATGAAGACCAGGTCTATGTCGGCGCCCTGCTCCAGATGATCAGCGAGGACGGCCAGCGCTTCAACGGCATGGTCAAGAGCATCAACGAGACGACCATAACGATGGACTTCAACGAGCGACTGGCGGGCAAGGACCTCCATTTCATCGGCAAGGTCATCGACAACCACCCTGCCACGGTGGCTGAGATCCAGGACATACTGGGTCAGATGTCAGGCTGCGGAGGCGGCTGTGGCGGTTGCAACGGCGGCTGTGGCGGCGGAGGCTGCGGCGGTTGCAAGGGAGGTTGCTAAGACAACCATTGGCCATCTAACAATCAAGCACATACGAGCATGAACACAATCGGAAGAATTTTCCGCCTCACGTCGTTTGGCGAGAGCCACGGAGCGGCCGTGGGCGGTGTCATCGACGGCATGCCGGCGGGCATCACGGTGGACGAGGAGTTTATCCAGGGCGAGCTGGACCGCCGCCGTCCTGGACAGAGCAGGCTGACCACGGCACGCAAGGAGAGCGACCGCGTCCAGCTCCTCTCGGGCATCTTCGAGGGCAAGACGACGGGCTGCCCCATCGGTTTCCTCGTGCCCAACGAGCGGCAGATATCCGCCGACTACGACAACATGCGCGATGTGTTCCGCCCCTCGCACGCCGACTTCACCTACCAGCAGAAATACGGCATCCGCGACCATCGCGGCGGCGGACGCTCGTCGGCTCGCGAGACGGTGAGCCGTGTGGTGGCGGGCGCTTTCGCCAAACTGGTGCTTCGTCAGGAGGGCATCTCCGTAGCGGCGTTCACCTCCCAGGTGGGCGACATCCGTCTTGACGGCCCCTACACCGACTACGACCTCTCGCTGACAGAGACCAACGACGTGCGCTGCCCCGACCCGCAGACGGCCGAGCGCATAGCCGAACTTATCCGTCAGGTGAAGGCGGAGGGCGATACCATAGGCGGTGTAATCACTTGTGTGGTAAAGGGTTGCCCCGTAGGTTTGGGCAGTCCCGTCTTTGGCAAGCTCCATGCCGACCTTGGTCATGCCATGCTGACCATCAATGCCGTCAAGGGCTTCGAATATGGCGATGGCTTTGCCGCCGCCTGCCATCGTGGCAGCGAGATAAACGACATCTTCGAACCCGGATTCGCCCTGCGCACCAACCACAGCGGTGGCGCACTCGGTGGCATCAGCAGCGGCGCCGACATCGTGATGCGCGTCGCCTTCAAACCTGTCGCCACGCTCCTGCGCGAACAGCCCACGGTCGATATCCACGGCAATGCCACCATCCTAAAGGCCCGTGGCCGCCACGACTCCTGCGTCCTCCCCCGCGCCGTCCCCATCGTCGAGTCCATGGCCGCCATCGTCATCCTCGACCACCTGCTCCTCAGCCGCGCAAAGTAAGTTTTTTCACCGCCTCCCTCAGCCGCGCCTTGGCGGTTTCCATCGCCTCCGCCAACGAGGCTCCGGGCGCATTGATCGAGCGCACGTCGCGGAAGCCGGTGGCGAGGAGATGCTCGCGGTCCTCCACGAGTCCGGCCAAGGCGACCACGGGGCACCGATGGCGCTGAGCCACCCTCAGCACCTCAAGCGGCAGTTTTCCGTTCAGCGTCTGGCTGTCTATCTTTCCTTCGCCTGTCAGCACGAGCGTGTCGGGCGTGAGCAGACGCTCCAGACCGGCGGCGTCCACCACCGCCTCCGCCCCGTGCACCAGCCTCGCTCCGATGAGCATGAGAGCATAGCCCAGTCCGCCTGCCGCCCCGCCGCCCGGCGTCTCGGGCGACAGTGAGCAGAGCGAGGCGAAGTGGCGCATACCTGCCTCCAACACTGGTATGTCCTCCTCTCGCGCCCCCTTCTGCCGCGCATAGACATACGATGTCCCGTTATCGCCACAGAGCGGATTGGTGACATCGCAGACCACGTCGATGGTGATGCCTTCCAGCGACACCATCCCACTCCAGTCTATCGTCTCTATGCGACTCAGTTCACCGCCAAATGGCTGGACATCATGTCCTTGCCCATCAAGCAGGCGCACTCCGAGAGCCGTCAGCAAGCCCGTGCCACCATCCTGTGTCGAACTGCCTCCTATGCCCAAGACTATCCGCCGACAACCGCGGCGCATGGCGTCCATAACCATCTCGCCCACTCCGTATGTACTGGTTTTCAATGGATTTCGTTCTTCTGCGCTGAGCATCGACAGTCCAGCCACCGTCGCCATGTCCATGACGGCTGTCTGTCCGTCCCCGCTCACGGCATAGGTCGCCACCATCGGTCGCATCAGTGCGTCGTGCGACTCGCAACGGCACTCGCGGCAGTGCAGGTAGTGGCTCAGCACCTCCCTTGTCCCCTCGCCGCCGTCCGCCATGGGCAGGCGCACAATCTCCGCGTCAGGACAGGCGTCCAGCGCTCCCTGTGCCGCCGCCTCCACCGCCTCGAAGGCGGTCATCGACCCCTTGAACGAGTCGAAAGCCATTACGATGCGCCTCATTCCTCCTCGCGCGAGTACTCAATGGCGCGGTTGATATAGTCGATGAACGGACGCGTGGTGCTGAAACGCTCCACCGCCATGTCCAACAGCGTGTCCGCAACCATCTCGTCGTCAGAGAGTTCGCTCACCAGACAGAACGCCTTGTTCTTCACGAGGTCTATCTCGGGCGTAGTGTCGTCATAACCCTTGGGCGGCCGCTTCAGGCTGTATTCCTTGTCGAGATAGAACGAACTGTCCGCCGCCTCTATCGTGCGCCGGAAGTCGCCTCCGCCCATCACGATGTCCTCGCGCAGTATCTGCAGGGCGCGCGGCTCGATGCAGTAGTTGCCCGACGCAAGCATGTGACCCACAGGATATTCCGTGCCGCCACCCACACCCACGTGGAGGTAATAGCCGCTGTAGCCCGACTTCTTGCCCTCGCGGCACACGAAGCAACCCATGTGCGTCTTGTAGGGTGTCTTGTCCGCCGAGAAGCGTGTGTCGCGATAGATGCGGTAGGTGCAGTCCTTGACGGTCAGCGAGGCTACCGTAGGGTCGAACTTGCCGATGGCGGCTATCATGCGCCCGGCAAAGGCGTTGAAGTAGCCCTGCACCGCCACATACTCGTCCTTGTGGGCGGCGAACCACTCCCTGTTGTTGTTTGCGTCAAGCCGACGCAGGAAGTCTATAACTCTAAGCATGAGGTTTCTTTGTTTGAAATGGTATATAATATCTGCGTCAATTTGATTACATCCAGCAAAACTACACGAACATCTGTGTTAATCTGTGTTCAAAATCTGTGTTAATCTGTGGCAAAATATCTGCGTCAATTTGATTGCATCCAGCAAAACTACACGAACATCTGCGTCAATCTGCGTTTAAAATCAACCCAAAAAGCAAAATTGTAAATGAATCAAATCGTAAATAGTAAATCGTCAAATTGTAAATACAACTATGGTCTCGCCGACAGCCGAACACGTAATCGTCCGTTCTTCGTTGGGCATGAGGTGGAAGTAGTTGTCGGAGAAGGTGGCTTGAACAGGCTTGCCGTCCTTGTCCAACAAGCGCAGATGCACCATCAGGGCGGGACGGTCGGCGCGGTTGCGCAAACGCACCGTGTTGCCATCGACCGTGATGTCAATCTTGGTGTCCACTGCATTGGATGTCAAGTCTTTGTAGTCATCGCCTCGCGCGTTATATAAATAGGTGTTGTCCGACACAGTCCGCCCCTCCTCGTCCGTCAGGCACAGACGGAGGAAGTGCGTCACACTGTCGGTGGGCAGGGCGAGTTCGTCAAGCACTTCCATGGTGCTGTCAGCCAGCAGGTCAATTGGTTGCGACCACTGTCGCTCCACCTTTCCGTTCTTGTCAATCACCTGTGCCTGAGCCTCATACCGACCTTCGCGACACCCTGGTTGCCCCACCACTTGCACGCGCAGGTGCTGGCTGTCAAACTGGATATGCGTCGGCTCGCACGCCTTGCGAATGGCGTAGAATGCCGCTCCTCGGTCAAAGAAGTAGTCGTAGGTCTGCCACGTCATGCTGGGCCAGCAGGGGTGGCTCATCCACATGAGCAGTCCCTGGCGCCCCACGTTGTTCGCCTCGTACATGGCGCGGTGACCCTCGTAGTTCTGCCACTGCGCCCATCGGCAGAAAGTCTCCGCGTCGGTCACCTCGCCGTAGTTGCCCACAAGCGCGTTGAATGTCGCTCCGCGCTGCGCCCCCTTCTGGCAGTAGTCGTGTCCGCCCCACGCGTCGCCCTGCGGCCAGAGATGCTCCTCGCGCAGTGTGCGCCGCAGACTCTCGATGCCCATCACGTTGGGCATGCCGCGCTCGGTGTGCAACTTGCCTGTCTGACGGGCGAAATACTCCTGTCGCGGCACCGCCCAGTAGGGACCGTGACCGCTCACTCCGCCGTCCGCACTGCTCGGGATATAGAGCATCCGCGGGTGCTCCTTAGCCACGCAACGGCGCAGCGCACTGTCAAGCGACGCGGGCGGAAAGCCCTCATTACGACCGCAATAGATGGCGATGCTTGGGTGCTGGCGTATGCGATAGACATAGTCGCGGGCGTTGTCCATGAACATGCGCTCGTCCGTCGGGTCGGGTCCGTCGGCGGGGTTGGCGAGCCAGAAGTCCTGCCACACGAGTATGCCGTGGCGGTCGCATGCCTCGTAGAACGCCCTGTGGGGTGTCTGCCCCACCCAGTTGCGTATCATGTTGAAACCCATCTCGCGGTGCAGGCGCACTGCCGTGTCGTAGTCCGCCGCCGTGTAGCGCAGGTTGTGCTCGGGGAAGCCCCAGTTGCCACCCATCGGGTTCACACGGCGGTGATTGACAAAGAGTTGCAGCCGCGTATCGGTCTCTGCATAGGTCACCTCGCGTATGCCGGCGAGGTACGATATTTTGGGTTGATTTTGTTTGGGATTGTTTGATGTGGTTTGAAATTGTTTGCTTGTGTTGGCTGTCGTTTGGATTTGGAACGCAAACGAGGCGTCGTAGAGATACGGCTCGCCCATTCCGTTGGGGTTCCACAGGCGCATCCTTTGGGCGCGCAGTTGCGGATAGTCCTCGGGCGCGAACGAGACCTCGATGGTGTCGCTCCCGGCTATCGAGATGCGGCGCGCGAACGTGATGTCGCCGATGGTACCCGTGAGCGTGCCTATCACGCCTCGCCCGGTGTTGTTCGCCACTCGCACCGAGGCGCGCATCGAGGCGCGCAGGCTGTCGTCGAGCCCGGTGGTGACCAACGGATCCATCAACGTCACCTCGCTCTCCTGAGTTATCCTCACGTCGCCCCAGAGTCCGATGTTGCGGCCGCGCACGGTCGAGATCCAGTCCCAACCCACGTTGCAGAGAAACGTCGGACTGTCGGCCGCGAGGGCACCTCCGTTGAAGTCGGTCTCATCGGCACTCTTCTCCTTCACCGCCCCGGGGTGTGCGTTGGGCAGGATGCGTATCATCAGTTCGTTATCCTCTTGTAGACAGTCGGTTATGTCAAACCGTCCGCGGCGGAACGCTCCCCTCACCTCGCCTATGCGCCGACCGTTGAGCGTTACCTCCGCTATCCAGTTGATGCCGTCAAGGTTGAGCATCGTGCGCCCGGCAGCCTGTTCCATCGAAGTGCGCTTGAACGTGGTGCGATACCAGAAGTCGCTCAGGAAATACGACTCGGAGATTTGCGTCATGTCTTCATCGAAGTTGGGGTCTGGCACCGCCTTCGCCTCGATGTAGCTGGTCAGCACCGAACCCGGCACCACAGCCTCCATCCATTGCGCCCGTGTCGGGTCGAACCCCTCCGCCGTGCCGCAACCTCGTGCCACCTGCCATCGCAGGCCCTCGCCTTTTGCCGCCTTCGCCGCCTTCCGCTCTGGATAGATTTTCAGTTCGCGCATCGCCACGCGCTCGCGTCCGTCCATCGTCAGCCTCAGCCGTCCGTGCTCGAATGTCCAGTCACAATGCTTTGGTTCCCAACCTGTCACCCATATCGGGCGCACCGAGTCGACTCTCGCCCCGGCATCCATCTCCACCGTCATTTCGTGGTGGCGCGTCGGCTCGTCGGCACTCATCCACACACTGCCGAACCGATGCGAGGGTAGAACGTCAGTCACCTCCTCGCCGCGGCGGAAAAACCTTATCTCGTTCACGCGCCAGCACTCCGCTCCCTTCATGTCGAAGAGCAGTTGCAGGTCGTCGATCGTGCGCTCGCCACCGAGGCTGAACGTCGCCTCCACCCTTCGTGTGGGCCATCGCTTGCCCTCGGTGCGCTTGTTCGGGTCGCTGTGCTGGGAATTGCCGTACGGCTCGCCCGGCAGTCCGTCAAACCGCGTCTGCCACTGCCTGTTTCCAGCCCTCAACGTCACCGCCGACTGCCGACAAGTCACGCCCTCGCCATGCTGCACGTAGCATAGCACGCGCACCTCGTCAGCCGTCACCGCCATGCCGTGCCAACGGTATCGCAACGACTTGTAGCACACGTTGTTGCACCAACTGTTGCCACCTATCGCCCACTCCCTCTCTCTTTTCGGCAGCACCCTGTCGTCCGCCCACACTTCCAACCATGCCGGCTCCCTGTCGTCCACTATCCCGTCCACCGCCAACTGCGCCGTCAGGTTGTAGTCATACGCCGACGAGGCGCGCGCCACCCTCTGCTGCGCCCCCGCCTCCATCGGCAGGGCCAGCACCAGCGCCGCCCCCAACACACTCTTTATCATGCTTTTCACGTTCATAGCAAAAAAGAATCTATATCTCTACCCAATATTGTCCTAAATATTTTTGAAAAAACAAAAAAGGAAGCTGAAAAACTAAGAT
>JABUTZ010000011.1:17425-40120 GCA_021443415.1 Bacteroidaceae bacterium
AATGTCAAGTGGCATCGCAACTTACGTCGCGCTCAAAAAATATTTAGGACAATATTGATCTCTACCGCAAAATTACACAAAAATCGCATATTTCTACGCCCGACACACAATTTTTCTTCGACAAACTTTCCACATATCGCTAATTCTTTATAACTTTGCGTACTCACATTAAACGCACAACAATGAATAAAAGATCTTTCTTTCTCGGTGTCCTTGTAGGTGTCATTGTTTCCATAATTTGCCTGTTCATAATCGGCTTTATGTACAATGACAACGGCCATGTTTATTCAGGTCGATTCCAAATGTTGGAAACCCCTGTTGTCTTTGAAGGCAAGACGGTAACTCGTTGCAAGGTTATTCAAGTGCTTCGTGATGGAGCGTTAGCTAAAGATTGTGATGACGAGTACATGGATTCGTTTTATGGAACAACCGTCTTAATCCCCAAAGATGGCTACTATGACGACAAAATTGTAACTATCAATAAGCCAATGCATTTAGGCACGTATTCTTATATCACCACTGCTGGCACAAGAGCTACCGTTCCTGTCGTAGATGGAGAAATACAATGAATTCGATTATAAAATTACTCTACTTTATTGGTTGATAACATTATCTATGATGTTTTAATAATGCATCATAGTCGGAATAAAACATCTTTTTTCCGACTGCTGAATGGGCAATTTAATAATCCCAATTGGATATACTCCGATGCTTTTAGGAAGGAAAAAGTCCACCAAAAGCACCAAGGCATTGATTTTTTTAGTAAATTTGCACTTGGGAATCAACTACTGCAAAACTATCGCTTGTGTCAAGACTCATCCGCCACGTCGGACCGAAAAAGGGCGGGCACTGGGAAATAGTCGCGGACTGAGGTGCAGAAACAAGCAACTGAATGACAGGATTATGAAACAATACGAGAACTATATCTTCGACCTTGACGGGACGCTGCTCGACACCCTCGGCGACCTGCACGCGGCGGTGAATCACGCACTGGTGTCGCAGGGTCTGGAACCGCGCACTCGCGAGGAGATACGACGCATGGTGGGCAACGGGGTGACCACGCTCGTGGAGCGCGCCATGGGCGAGGCGGGACTGGACTTCAACGCCTTATTCGCCTCGTTCAGCGCCTATTACGCCCAGCACAGCATGGACACAACGGCCCCATACGCGGGTGTTATGGACATGCTGCGACGGCTACGCGAGCGCGGCTGCCGCATAGCGGTGGTGAGCAACAAGGTGCACTCGGCGACCGTTCCCCTCTGCCGCCATTTCTTCGGCGACCTCATCGACGTGGCGATGGGCGAGAACGAGGCGGCGGGCATACGGCGCAAACCCGCTCCCGACATGGTGTTCGCGGCGATGCGCGAGATGGGCGTCACGGAGGCGGTCTATGTGGGCGACAGCGATGTGGACATCGACACGGCACGTGCCGCCGGTCTGCCCTGCATCAGCGTGTTGTGGGGATTTCGCGAGCGCGAATTGCTCGAGGCGCACGGCGCGTCATGCTTTGCGCAGACGCCGGATGACATTGTGTAGCACCCAGCGGGCGACGCGCCCAAGCAGGTTGTAGCGGATGCCGTGGTCGTGCATGGCGACCTCGTAGCGAGCCTCGATGCCGGGCGTCACCTCGACGGGGATGTCCCGGAGCGTGACTCGGCGGCCGAGGGGTTCGCGGTCGTACTCATACCAGCCGAAGAGGCTCATCTGGTTGGTATGGGTGCCAGTGGCGAGACCGATGTTGCGCACGAGGGTGTGCGTGGGGTGCAGGCAGAGCGCATCCGCCTGGTTGATAGCTATGTCCCAGCACACGTCCCAGGGTATCGGGTCCTTGTCCAACGACTTGAAACAAGGGAAGTGACCGCGCATCTCCATGCGCTCTTTCTGCGCGTCGGTGAGGCGGCTGAGCGCCTGCTCGCGCGAGGTGAAGTGGACGAAGTGCGCCCAGCGGTCGCGCCACGTGCCCCAGCCCGTACCCGACATGTGGTGGCAGAAATAGGTGTCGCCCAGCTCTGGCACGTCGAGGTTGGTGAAGCCCGCCACGTGCCACACGCGCTCGTCGTCGCGGTATTTGTCGAGTGCCTCGTTCATGTAGGTGAGAAACCATGGCGAGGTGACGAGGTCGTCCTCAAGCACGATGATGCGGTCGTGCCTTGACAGCACCTCGGCGATGCCCTCGGTCGTATTGCGCTCAATGTAATAGTTTTCAGTACGTTCGATGACGATGAACTGTCCGAATCCGGTCACCGTGTGCAGGTATTCGCGCAGGCGGCGCACGTCCGCCCACGACTTTTCATCCTTGCCTCCGTCGGAGAAGACATACACTGGCGTCTCGCTCGCCATGTGGTTGGCGAGCAACGCCTCGATCGTCCTGCGCGTATTGTCAAGACGGTTATATACAAAAAGGGCAACGGGAGCAAGCATTGTTTAGAGGATAGAGTGTAGAGTGTAGAGTGTAGAGAGCGTAGAGTACAAATCGAAATATCGAAATCTTCGCCGTGCGTAGTAAGAACGTTATATCTAAATATCGTCAAATCAAACAAAATATCCGTGTTAATCTGTGTTCTAATCTGTGTAATCGGTGGCTATATATCTGCGTCAATTTGGTTGTCAACCAGCGTCAAAATAAGCATCTGCGTTAATCTGCGTTTAAAAATCTCACTATTAATCTGTGTACAAAATTACGAATTTTTCCGCTTATCACTGCTCTCTCTGCGTCTTTTTTTGTAATTTTGCGTCTATGGAGGACAATCTGAAACAGCGGACGGCGAAAGGGTTCGCATGGGGACTCGCCAACCAGGGGTCGATGCAGGTGCTCAACCTCGTGTTTGGCATCGTGCTGGCGCGCAACCTCGACCCCGCCGACTACGGTGTCGTGGGCGTGCTGTCCGTCTTCACGCTCATCGCCGGCAACCTGCAGGCATGCGGACTCACGCAGGGTCTGTGCAACATGGAGTGCCCCGAGCAAAAGGACTACAACTCAGTGTTTTGGTTCAACATCTCGATGAGCGCCGCCCTCTACATCGTCCTCTTCCTCTCCGCCCCCCTCATCGCCCGCTTCTTCAACGAGCCCGCCCTGCTCAACGTCTCGCGACTCGTCTTCCTCACCATCCCGCTCTCCGCCGTGAGCATCATCGCGGGGGCGTATATGTTCAAGAACCTGATGGTGAAGGAGACAACGATTATCGGCATCATAGCACTGATAGTCAGCGGCATAGTGGGTGTCACGCTCGCCCTTCTCAAGTGCAGCTACTGGTCGCTGGCGTGGCAGCAGGTCACCTACACGACCGTGATTACCATCGGCCGCTACGTGGTCTGCCCCATCCGTCCGTCGTGGCATTTCACCTTCGAGCCCGTGCGGCGCATGCTGCCGTTCAGCGTCAAGATGATGCTCACCACGGTGCTCAACTCCCTCTCGGGACAGTTGCTCACGGTGGTCTTCGCCCACATCTTCAAGATGCGCGTCGTGGGCCATTACTCGCAGGCGAACAAGTGGAACACGATGGCATCGGGCATGCTCCAAGGCACTGTAAGCCAAATCGCCCAGCCCGTACTGGCAGAGATCCGAAACGACCAGGACCGCTCGCTGCGAGTCCTGCGCAAGATGGTGCGCCTCACCGCCTTCCTCTCGTTCCCTGCCATGTTCGGACTCTCGCTCGTGGCGGAGGAGTTCATACTGACCACCATCGGCGCAGAGTGGCTGCCCTGCGTCGATATGCTCCGCGTGCTCGCCGTCGCCGGCAGCACCCTGCCCCTCTACGCCCTTCTCCAGAACACCGCCATCAGCCATGGGCGGTCGGATATCTACCTGTGGCTCAATGTGGTGCAGATTGCCTGCCAACTGCTCATCGTCATCTTGCTGCGCCATCACGCCATCATCTGCATGATTGCGGCGACGAGCGTGTTCACAGTCCTCTTCCTCCTCGTCTGGCACGCCTTCACGCGCCGCCTCACCACCGACTACCGCCTGCGCTTCCTGCTCGCCGACACCCTGCCCTTCGCACTCACCGCCGCCGCCGTGATGCTCCTAACCTGGTGGTTGACAAGCCTTTTCTCCGTCCACTACACTCTGCTCCTTGTCATCCGCATCGCCCTCGCCGGCATCCTCTACATGGCAATGGTATGGATATTTTTACGGGAGTTAGCGGGAGTTAATGAATTGAAGTTAACTCGCTTTCGCTCGTGAAGTTAACGGAAGAATTTGCTTACGGTAGTTAGCGGAAGGTATCGTCCGTTAACTCCCAGCCTGCCACAGGCAGGCATAACTCCCATTCATTAACTCCCAGCTCCGCAAGGCGCATTACTCCCCTAAAACAGCATCCCCGCCCTTACTGCCTTGTAAACCAGGTTGCCGAGCCCGAACGTCGGCTTGTGCTTCAGCAGCCACGCTATCGGCCGCGCCCACCACATGAGCCTGCCTTCCGCCTCCTTGGCCTCCAGCCCATACTCCACCGCCATGCGTATTATAAAGAGGTATGCCAACTGTATGCAGCCAAGAAATCGCCGCCCCTCGTCATCGGCATGGTAGTAGCGATCCACCTCCTCCACCGACTGCGTGAGCTGCCCGATGTGGCCGGGATAGAGGCGCGCCATGTCGCGCACGGCGGTGAAGTCATAATTATACACCACCTCGTCGATGGTCGCCAGCCGTGCGTGCAGGAAGATGCGGTTGGTCATCATGTAGTCCTCGGAGAGATTGACACCCTCGCGCGCCCACATCTCCCTGACGAACAACTCCTTGCGATAGAGGCGCGCCCAGAGTGACGATGGTTCGTAGCCCATGCAGAGGCGGCGGCGCAGGAGGCGCTCGCGACTGAGATGGCTGGGCAACGTGGTGCGTGTCGAGCCGTCGCGGAGCATGGTGACATAGGCTCCCGACACGATGTCGGCTCCCGTCTCCTCCATCGCCCGTAGCAGTCGCTCGCAGGCATCGAGCGGAATGAAGTCATCGCTGTCCACCCACATCAGCCGCTCGCCCGTGGCATTAGCCAGCGCCGTGTTGCGCGTGCCCGCCACTCCCGTGTTTCGCTCGTGGCGTACGATGCGCACCTGGCTCCTGCGCTCGGGATAGCGTTCCATAACAGCCTGAAGAACAGCGAGGCTGCCGTCCGTCGAACAGTCGTCGGCAAAGACATACTCCATCTCGCAGTGCGTCTGCTCGAACAGCGACACGGCACATCGCTCTATCTTGTCAGCCACGTTATACACGGGCACAAGAACCGAAATCCTCACTCCTTCCACCATGCCTTGAAATGATGATGCACGCGCTGGTCCTCGGGGGGCAGCGTCATGTAGTGGAACTTGTAGGTGCGGCGCAGGTATGTGTCGTATCCGCCCATGATCTGGTATTGCTTGCCCTCGAACTCCGCCGTGGTGAATGTCTGCATCGCCTCAAGGGGGAACGCCGACGTATAGACGACATCGGTGGTGTGAAGGTTGCAGACGAGAGACGTGGGACGGCGCAGGAAGACCTTCCGGCGCTGGAGCCACTCGACAGCCGCAAGCGGCAGAGGCAAGTACCTGTAACACAGGTAGGCGAGGCGCGAGCGCAGGCAACACGTTGACAGTTTCTTGCAGCAGCGTATCTTGTTGAGCAGGTCGCGCCAGCGGAACTGACGGCGGCGACGGTCCTCGTCCTCGTGGGCGTAGTCAAGGGGAAAAATGTCGACATAGACGCCGATGGGAAACTCCGTCGCCTCGTCCTCCACCATCACGGTGCGCGTGTCGGTCACCTTGCCGTAGGTATAGAGATAGCGGTCGCCCGCCGTCTCGGGTGTGAGCAGTTCGTAGGGACTGCCCTGCTCGCGTTGCTCGCGGTTGAATACTGATACAAACCGCTCATAGTCAGCGCGTAGCATATAGAGGTCGATGTCATCATCCCAAGGTATGTAGCCCTTGTGGCGCAGTGCGCCAATCAGCGTGCCGCTCGACAGCGAGTAGTTGATGGCATGGCGACGGCACACGTCGGCGATGCAGTCGAGCACTCCCATCTGCACGCTCCGTAACTCGCTTGTCTCTGTTATGCTTCTCATCGCATTGACGCTTTATGCACTTACCTAAAGTATTGACCTTCACTGTCCCAACTGCCCCAAAGCCGCTGCCAGCCTGTCGTTCTCCTCTTCCGTGCGCACGGCGATGCGCACGAAATTGCGCCCTGCGAGCCCCGTCTTCGTGTTGCAGTCCTTGATGAGGATGTCGAAGCGGTTGAGCAGCTCCTCGGTGAGCGTGTGCGAGGTGAACGGCGCGCCCACCTCGCAGATGAAGTAGTTAGCCTGCGAGGGGATGACGCGCAGGAACGGCACGGCTGACAGCCTGTCAAACAGACGTTTGCGCTCGCCTTGAAACTGCCGGCAAGCGCGCTTGTAGTCCGCCTCGTACTTGTTGAAGATCTGCATGAAAAACTCGCCGAACGAGTTGATGTTCCATATCGCCACGTCCCTCTTGACCTCCGCCACCAACTCGCGGTCGCCCGAGGCGAGGATGCCAAGGCGCAGGCCCGGGACACCGTAGCTCTTGGATATGGACTTGATTACGACCATGTTCCGATGGCGGTCGAGTGTCTCGTTTACGAGCATGCTGGCCGTCTCCCACTCCTCGCTGAAATCGACGAAACTCTCGTCGACGATCAGCCGGATGCCGCGCTCCTCGCACCATGCGGCAAGGCTCTTCACCTCGTCGGCGGCTATCATGTTGCCCGACGGATTGTCGGGATTGATGAGCAGCAGGGTGTCTATCCGCTTGTCGGCGAAGAACGCCTTGAGGTCAGCGGCGGTGTATGTAAGGTCTTTTGTCTCAGGCATGAAGCGCACGATGTCCTCCTCGTTCATGCGGTGGGGATATTCCTCGAAGGTTGGATAGACAACGCCTGTGCGCATGCGTCCGCCGTGGCACTTTTCAAGCATCGCCAACACACTCTTGATGAGTTCGGCGGCTCCGTTGCCCACGGCGACACGGTCCTGACCGATGCCAAACACCTTGCCCGCCAGGAGGCTGTTCACCTCCATGCCCGAGGGATATTCGGTGAGCAGTCTGTCGAAGTTCGCCTGCATCTCGTCGCGCATCTTGCGCGGCGGGAAATAGGGGTTGACGAGGTAGCAGAAGTCGAGCAGATGGCCGAAGCGCCAGTAGCCTCCGTAGCGGCGCATGTACTTGCCGAGGCGCTCCTCCTCGCGGGCGAAGATGGTCTCGGCGATGTCCTTGTCCTGCACGTCGTCGATCTCGTACCAGGGCAGGGAACCGATGGGCAGGGCCTTGAGCTCGGAGCGGTTGATGAGCGTCACCACGCGCAGCACCTGCTCGTAGTATTCGTTGTTGCCCAGCGCTTTGACGTAGGCGTCGAGGAAGGGCACATACTGGTTTCGCGAGAACTCGCGCGAGAACTTGTATATGTTCACCGTCTTGTAGTAGTGGTCGGTGTCCTCGTAGCGGAACGCCTGCTTGGGCACGAAGTTGACGATGTTGCGGTCCTTGTCTATGCACACCATCGTGCCGTCCATCCATGTCTCGTACTTGGCGACGAGGGCGACGTTTCGGTCCGTGCTCTCCACCGCCATGTCAAGCACTCTGTTGTCGACGATGAGGTCGGACTCGAGGAGCAGCGTGTCGTCCTCCGTCATCTTGTCCTTGACGAGCGAGAGGGAGTAGATGTTGTTCGTCCTGTCGTAGATGGGGTTGTTGTGGAACTCGATGTTCAGCCGTCCGTCGTAGCGCGTGCCGATGTGGTCGATCACGTTCTGCCCTTGGTAGCCGACGACGATGATGACGCGGCTGAGACCGTACCTGGCCAGCTGCTCCAGCATGCGGTCAATCAGCCGCACGCCGTTCACGGGCAACATGCACTTGGTGTTGTCGCGCGTCCACTCTCCCAAACGGCGTCCCATTCCCGCCGCCAAAATTATCGCTTGCATATACGGTTGGTGCCTATGGCACCGTTTGAATTTGTTTGATGTGCCTGGCGGCACGGTTGATGTTGTTGAAAGTGCCTGGCGGCACGTTGAAAGGTTGTTTTGCTACGCAAAATTAGTTACTTTCGGCAACGTGACAAAATTTTCAGCATCAAAAATGTCAGTGCGCCGTTCACGAGGAGCAGTTCGTAGCCCAGCGTGACATACTGCGCCAGCACGTAGCAGACCGCCGGCGAGGCGATGCATACCGCCGCCACCGTCCACGCTCCTAAGCGCAGCGTCCGCTCGCCGCCGGACGATGCGGGCAGCAGCGCGAGCGCAAACAGTCCGAGGAGAGGCCCGTAGGTGTAGCCGACGAGCGTATAGACGAGGTCGATCATGCTCTGCGAGCCCGTCAGGCTGAGCGCATGGACGAGCACGACGAGCACGAGCGACATGCCCACATGCACGCGCCGCCGCAACCGCGTGTCGTCCTCGCGCCTCATCACGTCGACGCAGAAACTTGTGGTCAGCGCCGTCAGACTGCTGTCAGCGCTGCTGAAAGCCGCCGCCACGATGCCCAGTACGAAGAGCACCGCCACCACTCCGCCCGTCTGCGCCGTGCCGCTCACGAACTCGGGCAGCAGTCCGTCGCCCGAGGCGGTCAGAGGGAGCTGGAGCAACAAGGCACCGAGCACGAGGAAGAGGGCGTTGACGGGCAGGAAGAGCGTTCCGCTCAGGCACATGTCTTTCTGTGCGTCGCGCAACGACTTGCAGGTGAGGTTCTTCTGCATCATGTTCTGGTTCAGCCCGGTCATCACCACCACGATGAACGCTCCGCTGACGAACTGCCTCACGAAGTGTTGCTTCGAGGTCCAGTCACTGAACTCGAACACGCGTGTGTGTTCCATCACTCCTGCACTCACCGCTGTCCGTTCCATCACGTCCCCGGAAGTCCGACCGAACCAGCTCATCAAGTCCCCAAAATTCACCCCCGTCTGCTCCATCGCCGCCCGGATAATCATGCAGAGAGCCGCCAGCATGCACGTTGTCTGCAGCACGTCGGTGAGCACGAGCGTGTGCACGCCGCCCCGTTTCGTGTAGAGCCAGATGGCGCCCACGAGCAGCGGTACGGTGACCGCAAACGGCAGTCCAAGCCCGTCGAACACAAATTGTTGCAGTATCACGCTCACGAGTAGGAACTTGACCGCCGTCCCGACCATGTCGCTCACGATGAACAGCCACGCCCCCACCCTGTAGGCGCTCTCGCCGAGCCTCCGCTCGAGCAGCGTATATATGGAGGTGAGGTTGAGGCGATAGTAGATGGGCAGCAGCACGAAAGCCACCAGCGCGTAGCCCAGCACAAACCCCATGCACGTCTGCAGGTAGGTCATGTCCTGCGTCGCCACCATGCCAGGCACCGACACAAACGACACGCCGCTCACCGAGGCGCCCACCATTCCGTAGGCCACCATCAGCCACGACGACCGCCTCTCCCCGCGGAAAAAAGCGTCGTTCCCCCTCCCCTGCCGTCGCGACACCCACCACAGCAGTGCGAGATATATCACCAGCACCCACATCATTTCCGCCTGCAAAGTTACGAAAAATGCACAAAACAAACGCCGCGGGGCAAATGTTTTGCAAATAATGCGTAACTTTGCATATTGATAATGACATTCGATTGCTGAAAGATGCAGACAAATCACCATATGGGGCTCACCGCGGCGGAGGTGGCGGCGAGCCGTGAGCGGCATGGACGCAATGTGCTGACACCGCCCGCCAAGACTCCGCTGTGGAGGAAATTCCTCGGGAAATTCAACGACGCACTCATCATCATCCTGCTCGTGGCGGGACTGCTGAGCGTGGGCATCTCGTGCTACGAGTATTTCGGTCTGCACGAGGGGGCGCGGGTGTGGTTCGAGCCGGTGGGCATCTTCATCGCCATCCTGCTCGCCACGGGGCTCTCGTTCATCTTCGAGACAAAGGCGGAGAGGGAGTTCGAGGTGCTCAACCGCGTGGCTGACGAGGAGCCCGTCCAGGTGATGCGCGACGGACGGCCGTGCATGGTGCCGAAGAGCGACGTGGTGGTGGGCGACATCGTCTTCCTCGCCACGGGACAGGAGATTCCCGCCGACGGCACGCTCCTCGAGGCGGTGGCGATGAGTGTCGACGAGTCGTCGCTGACGGGCGAGCCAATCTGCTGCAAGACAACCGACGAACGGCTGTTCGACAGCGAGGCGACCTACGCCAGCAACATGGTGCTCCGCGGCACGAAGGTGATGGAAGGACACGGCGTGATGCGCGTAGCGAGCGTGGGCGACCACACGGAGAACGGCAAGGTGCACACGGAGGCGCAGATCGATGACGGCAAGCGAACGCCACTCGACCAACAGTTCGACCGCCTCGGACGTGTCATCGCATGGAACAGCTACGCCATCGGCGGACTCATCGTCGTGGGGCGCATCGTGGTGTGGTTCGCCCTGCACAACGAGGCGGACAGCGGTCTGACGGACCTGATTACCTACCTCCTCCAGTCGCTCATGATCGCCGTCACGCTCGTGGTCTGCTCGGTGCCCGAGGGACTGCCGATGGCGGTGACGCTGAGTCTGGCTTACAGCATGCGCCGCATGCTGAAAACGAACAACTTGGTGCGCAAGATGCACGCCTGCGAGACGATGGGCGCGACGACGGTCATCTGCACGGACAAGACGGGCACACTGACCCAGAACCGCATGCGGGTGATGGAGGTGGTCGAGGGTGGCGGCGGCACGTTGAATGGAGTTGAGGGTGGTTCACCTATATTATATGAGTGCATGGCGTGCAACTCGACAGCCATGCTCGACGCTGACGGACAGCCGATTGGCAACCCGACGGAGGGTGCGCTCCTGCTGTGGCTGAAGGAGCGGGGACAGGACTACTCCACCCTGCGACAGGGCGCGCGTCGCATAGCCGAGCAACCGTTCAACACGGAGCGCAAGTACATGTCGGTGACGGTGATGAGCGCCGTCACGGGCAAGGAGACAAGATATGTCAAGGGAGCACCCGAGATTGTTGCGCAGATGTGCGGATGCGAGGTGCCGGCGGTGGTGGCGGAATGGCAGGCGAAAGCCATGCGCACACTCGCCTTTGCCGTTGACGGCCAGTGGCTTGCGTGCTGCGCCATCAGCGACCCCGTGCGCGAGGACGTCCCCGCCGCCGTGGCTGAGTGTCGCGGTGCGGGCATCGAGATAAAGATTGTGACGGGCGACACTCCGGGCACCGCCCGTGAGATTGCGCGCCAAATCGCCTTGCTCTCGCCCGAGGAAGCTGACAATCAGGAGTCCATGCAGAGCAAGATTATCACCGGTCCCGAGTTCGCCGCCCTGAGCGACGACGAACTGACCGAGCGCGTGGCCGACATTCGCATCATCGCACGCGCCCGTCCGATGGACAAGAAGCGGCTCGTCGAGGCATTGCAACGCCGGGGCGAGGTGGTGGCTGTCACGGGCGACGGCACGAACGACGCTCCGGCCCTCAAGGCGGCCCACGTGGGTCTGTCGATGGGCGACGGTACGGCGGTGGCGAAGGAGGCGAGCGACATAACCATCATCGACAACTCGTTTGCCTCCATCGGACGCGCCGTGATGTGGGGCCGCTCGCTCTACCAGAACATACAGCGCTTCATCATGTTCCAGATGACCATCAACGTGGTGGCGTGCCTCGTCGTGCTGGCAGGTGCGTTCATGGACACGACGAGTCCGCTGAGCGTGACGCAGATGCTGTGGGTGAACCTCATCATGGACACGTTCGCGGCGATGGCCCTCGCCTCCCTGCCTCCCAACGAGGCGGTGATGGGCGACCGTCCGCGCTCGCGCAAGGCGTTCATTATCAACCTGCCGATGATGAAGAACATCGTCGGAGTGGGCATACTGTTCGCCGCCTTGCTCCTCCTCCTGCTCTACCGCATGGAGCACGTCGAGAGCACCGACATCATCGACCTCTTCACAGCCTCCGCCACCGGCCACTGCCATCCGTCGCGCCACGAACTGACCATCTTCTTTACCATCTTCGTGATGCTGCAGTTCTGGAACATGTTCAACGCCCGCGCCTTCGCGACCGGGCGCAGCGCCCTCCACCTGCACGGTTGCCGCTGGTTTGTCATCATCGCCTCGCTCATCCTCTTCGGACAGATAGCCATCGTCGAACTGGTGCCCGACTTCTTCGGCGTCGAACCGCTCCGCCTCTACGAGTGGCTGATTATCATACTCGCCACCAGCCCCGTGTTGCTGATAGGGGAACTATTGCGCATTAGGACGGGAGTTAACGGAAGTAAATGAATGGGAGTTATGCGCCTGTGGTGCTGGGAGTTAACGGAAGTAAATGAATGGGAGTTAACGGAATGAAACACATAGCGATCATACTTGCCGCCGGCAGCGGGACACGACTGGGCGGCGACAAGCCGAAGCAGTTTCTTGAGGTGGGCGGAAAGACCATCCTCGAACATACCGTGGGAGCGTTCGCTCGGCACGACGGCATCGATGAGATTGCCGTGGTGACACGTGCTGACTATGTCGATGAGGTGCGACGGCTGACAGCCCGCTGCACCAAGGTGCGCCACGTGGTCGAGGGGGGCAAGGAGCGCTACCACTCCACCCTCGCGGCTCTCAACCTCTACACGGACGACGACGACATCCTCCTCTTCCACGACTGCGTACGCCCGCTCGTCTCGCAGCGCATTATCGGCGACTGCATCGAGGCTCTGCGCACGCACGCGGCGATCGGTGTCGGTGTGCCTGCCACGGACACCATCTGGCAGACGACAGCCGACCATTGCATCGCCGCCATCCCGCCTCGCGCCACGCTCGTCAACGCACAGACGCCGCAGGGTTTCCGCCGCTCCGTCATCCGTCGTGCCTACGACCTCGCCCTCGCCGACCCTTCGTTCGTCTCCACCGACGACTGCGGCGTTGTCCGTCGCTACCTGCCCGACACGCCCATCCACATCGTCGCCGGCGAACCGACCAACATCAAGATAACCTACAAGGCGGACCTCCTGCTGCTAAGGGAGTTAGCGGAAGTTAGCGGAAGTTAACTCGCTTTCGCTCGTGGAGTTAACGGAATCTCCCAGCGTCCGCAGGACGCATAACTCCAGATAACTCCCAGCGTCCAAAGGACGCATTACTCCCAGTGCTCGAAGAGCGCATAACTCCCAGTGCTCGAAGAGCGCATAACTCCCATAAAAACAATGAAAGCCCTCTCACCGATACTCATCTTCCTCGCCCTCTACCTGGGACTGTCGCTCGTCAGCGGCGACTTCTACTCGATGCCCATCCTGGTGGCGTTCCTCATAGCGTCCATCTGGGCGATAGCCACCACACGCAGCGTCGACGTGGAGGAACGCCTGCGCATCTTCTCGCGCGGAGCGGGCAACCCCAGCATGCTGATGATGGTGTGGATATTCGTGCTCGCGGGTGCTTTCGCCGCCACGGCGAAGGAGATGGGGGCCGTGGAGCAGACGGTCAACATGACGCTCAGCTTCCTGCCCGGCGACATGCTGCTGGCGGCTCTCTTCATCGCCTCCTGCATCGTCTCGCTCAGCGTGGGCACGAGCGTGGGCACCATCGTGGCTCTCACGCCCATCGCCTCGGGAGTGGCCGCCCAGACGGGCTTCTACCTGCCCGTCATCGTGGCGGCGGTGGCGGGCGGAGCCTATTTCGGCGACAACCTGTCGTTCATCAGCGACACGACCATCATCGCCACGCGCTCGATGGGCTGCCGACTGAAGGACAAGTTTCGTGTCAACTCGCTGATAGTCACACCCGCCGCCCTCCTCTGCATCGTCATCTACGTCGTCCTCGGCTACGGCATGAGCGCGACTCGCGAACTGCCCGACGTGGAGTGGCTCAAGGTGATTCCCTACGTCGTGGTCCTCGTGACTGCCATCGCGGGCATGAACGTGATGATGGTCTTGCTTGTGGGCATCGCCCTCACGGGTGCCATCGGCATCATCGACGGCAGCTACGGACTCTTCGGCTGGTTCGGGGCGATGAACAGGGGCATCGTCGACATGGGCGAGCTCATCCTCATCACGATGATGGCGGGCGGCATGATGGAGATCATTCGCTTCAACGGAGGATTCAAGTGGCTGATCGACAGGCTCACACGCCGTGTCACGGACAAGCGAGGGGCGGAACTGAGCATCGGTGCCATGGTGATGGCGGCGGACTTCTGCACGGCCAACAACACGGTGGCTATCATCACCGTGGGCGGCCTCGCCAACGACATCGCGACACGTTTCGGCGTGGACAAGCGCAAGGCGGCTTCGCTCCTCGACACGTTCAGCTGCATGACGCAGGGCCTCCTCCCCTACGGGGCGCAGGTCCTCATCGCAAGCAGCCTCAGCGGAGTGTCGCCGCTGCAGATCGTCCCCTATCTCATCTATCCCCTCTTTATGGGACTCAGCGCCATCGCCTGCATTTTTTTGCGCCTCCCGCGTCGATTTTCTTGAAAAAGATTTGCACCGCTCGCTTTTTTTTCGTAAATTTGCCTTAGAGAGTTGTTGACCGATGTTTAACCATTAAAAAATCAGTTACCATGAACATCACAATCAAGGCTATCCATTTCGACGCTACAGAGAAGTTGGAGCAGTACATCGAGAAGAAGTTGGAGAAGATTGCCAAGCAGGCTGGCGAGGACGGCTCTGTCGAGGTGACTCTGAAAGTGACCAAACCCCAGACGGCAATGAACAAGGAGGTGGCCATCGCCCTTCCCTATCAGGGTCAGAAGATATATGTGCAGAAGACGGCAGACACCTTCGAGGATGCCGTCCTGCAGGCCATCGACTCCATCCGCACGCAGATGGAGAAGATCAAGAATAAGTAGGAGTTAACGGGAGTTAGCGGAAGTTAACTCGCTTTCGCTCGTGGAGTTAACGGAAGATTTGGCGACCAATATTCGGTTAACTCCCAGCACCCGCAGGGTGCATTACTCCCATTCATTAACTCCCAGTGCTCGAAGAGCGCATAACTCCCAGCGCCGCAGGCGCATAACTCCCAGCACCCGCAGGGTGCATTACTCCAGTCGCGAAAAAATCCCCCTTGCAGTGGACGTGGTCACCGCGTCCACTGTCTTTATATCCACCCCGTAGGTCTCCGCCAGCTTGGCGGCGATGTGGGGGATGAAGGCGCTCTCGTTGCGCTGACCGCGCATGGGCACGGGTGCCATATAGGGTCCATCTGTCTCAAGGACAATGCGTTCCAGAGGCACAGCCTTCGCCAAGGTCTCGGGAAGAGTGGCCTTCTTGAACGTGAGGATGCCCCCGATTCCGAGGGCGAATCCGTCAAATGAGAGCAACTCAGCCGCCTCGTGCTCGTTGCCGCTGAAACAGTGGAAGATGCCGCCTGCCGTGAGGTCTTTCTGATAGGTGCGCATCAGCCGCACAGCCTCGTTCTGCGCCTTGCGCAGGTGGATGACGAGGGGCAGGTGGTAGTCGATCGACCACTCTATCTGGCGGGCGAAGACCTCCAGTTGCTCCTTCTCGAACTCGCGGCTCCAGTAATAGTCCAGACCCACCTCGCCGACGGCGATGAAGCGGGGGGTGATGCGCATCTCCATCGCCGCCAGCACCTCGCGCCAGTCGCTGCGCACCTCCTCGGGGTGGAGCCCGATCATGGGATAGGCATAGCCGGGAAAGCGCTGGCAGACAGCGAGCACGCTATCCACTGACTCGAGCGTGATGCCGGGCACGAGCATGCGGTCGATGCCCGCCTCACGGGCTCGTGCCACCACATCGTCCATGTCCTCGACGAACTTCTCGTCGTCGAGGTGTATGTGTGTGTCAATCATTGTGGGCCAGACGTTTATGCGTCGAAGAACTGGCGTCCGCCATCGACTATCTTGCGCTCCACCTTGGCGTACTCGCTGCGGAACTCGGTCTTCAGGCGCTCCACATAGCGGCGCGCCTCCCACTTGGCCATGGGCAGGTCGTGCATGAGGTAGTTGCCGCAGGTGGCTGAGGTCGAACCCGGCACCTCACCCTCGTAATCGACCACGTGCTGGAACGAGCGTATCATCAGCTGGCGCATCTCCTCGGCGGGATACTCACCCTTGACCAGCAGGTAGTTGCCTGTCAGGCAACCCATTGGTCCCCAATAGACGATGCGGTCCTTCCACTCGGGGTCGTTGCGCAGGTAGGTGGCTACGATGTGCTCGATGGTGTGGATGGCCGCCGGTGCGAGAGCCGGCTCCTGGTTGGGCGATGTCATTCGGATGTCGTAGGTGGTGACCGCCTCTCCCCCCACCGTGTCGCGGCGCGACACATAGATGCCGGGATGAAGGTTCGTGTGGTCAACGGCAAAGCTTGCAATTAGTTCCATGATTTTATGTTTTAATTTGAGATTATTTGAAATAGCTTGATATTGTTGAATGTGCCTACGGCACGTTGAAAGTTGTTGAATATTGTCCAATTTGAAATATAATCTGTGTCCATCCATGTTAATCTGTGTCAAAATCCGTGTTAATCTGTGTCCAATATCTGCGTCCATTTGTTATCATCCTACGGATAACTCATACATCTGCGTTCATCTGCGTTAAAAATCACCCGACGGTGCCCCTATATTTTCCACCTTACCTGAACGCTCAGGTCATTCTGCCATGGAGCGGCAATCTGCTGAAGGTCAGAGCCTATCGTGTTGCGGTCGAGGTAGCGGCTGAACGTATAGCGGAGCATGACCATGAGTCCGTAGGGCAGGTTGATGCGCGCTGTCGCGGCGAGGCGCACACCGCGTCCGTAGAGCATGGTGCTCGACTGCCCGTAGACGAGCGTCGGCTCGGTGAGATAGACGCGTCCGTCGTAGTCGTCGGTCTGAAACCACGCCGCCGAGAGGGCGAGGCGCAGACGGTCGGCACGGTCGCTCCAGCGCACCGTCTCCTGGAGCGTGTAGCCCAGCGAACGCTTGCCCGCGGCGTCGCTGTAGTGCGACAACTGGGCGTGCGTGCGCAGGTCGAAGGCTCCGAAGCGGGCGTCCCACCCTATCTTATAACGCTGCTGGCTGTGCATGATATTGTACTGCTCGCGATGTTTCCATGCCACGCACGCCGTGAGCGAGTGCCGCTGCGAAAACGTGTAGGTGGTCGAGAGCCGCAGTTCCTCGCCTGTCGTGGCGTGGTCGATGCCGTAGCGCACGTGGGGCGAGTGGAAGAGGTCGGCGCTGAAGGTCAACTGCCACTGACGCAGCGGCTGGGCGTCGACCTGAAGATAGCCGCCAGTCTCGTTCTGCACACCCCATTCCGCGAGGGCGTTGGAGTGGAACGAGTGGTAGCGCGGCGAGTAGTAGCGATATGCCGCCTGTGCCGAGAAGCGGGCATTGTGACGGTAGATGAGGCGGTTGAGCGTGGCTACCCCACTGCCGTTGGTGGCTGTCTCGCCCGTCAGGTTCCACCGCCCCAGCCTCAGACCGTAATCGACCGAGGCTCCCCAGAAGACATCACCCTCGGGATAGAACTCGCGATACGGTTCCACGCCGCGGTAGAAAGGGAGGTGGTAGTGCGAGCGATAACCGGTCGCTCCGAAGCGCAACATGCTGTTCGTCCACCCGACGTGGGCTCCGTAGAGCATCTCGCTCGTGTTCTGGCGACGAGCCATCTCCACCTCGTTGCGATGGGTGGTGACCGTCGACAGACTGCTCGCCATCGACGTGCCGCTCACCACCGTGGCGTCCTTGAGATTATAGGAGAAGAAGGCGGAGAGGGTGAGGCCGCGCGTCAGTCCGATGGTTGCCGCCAGTCCGCGCATGTAGTTCGTCTCGCCCGTACTCGTCTTGGCGGCGATGGCATTGCTTGCGCCCATGCGCTGCACACTCTTGCCCATCGCAAAGCGCTGGTTCATAAGCAGTCCCTCGCCGAATCCCACTTGGTAGTCGCCCACGATGAGGGCATTGAGCCACCCCATGTTCTTCAGCATCACGTTGCCGCCCACGAAGTCGTAGCCCAACTGAAACGGCCGTCCGACGGGCTCCCCCTGGTCCTTGTCGAGGACGAGGTTGGCTGCCACCCGGTCGCCGAGGGCGAACTTGTAGCGCAGGTTGTGGGCGATGCGCGACCCTTGGTAGCGATGGCGAGCATCGTCGGTCGCATATCCCTTGCGCTCATAGAGCGGAATGTCGATGCGCGTCAGCACCTCGTGCCTACTGTCGCTGAATCGCAGGCGGCGGCGCGCGGTCGGATAGTCGCCCACATAGACGAAGAGGGGCAGCCAACGCCTTGTCATATAGTCGATTGAACTGACGTAGATGAGTTCGCCGAGCGTCTTCATGCCCTCCACCTTGGCCACGTAGAACACGAGGTCGGCTACTTGCTCGGCTGTGAGGATGGAGATTTGCTCGAGGTCGACGTGCGTGCAGTTGTTGATGTTGATGGGTGCGAGGTGGATTTGCTCCAGCGCCTCGAGGGTGCCGGCGAGCGTCTCCGCGTCCATGCCCTCCTGTGTGGTCATGTAGTCAACGAAGTCGTCCCAATCGTCGGCACGCGCGGTCATGGGCATCATCAAGAGGCTGATTGTCAACACCGTTCCTATGACCGCACGCATGCTCATGGCTCAATACCTCATTTCGATGGCGAAGGCCTGGCGACCGTCCACCTGTCCCGCGACATAGTATGCCTTGTCGTCGTGCTGGCGCGTGATTGTCACCATGTCGCCCGCCTTTGTCTCGTGGCTGAAGTTGATGCTGACCTCGCGCAGGGGCTGACCGGCGACCGTGGCATAGTCCATGCTGTCCATCGCCCAGACGAGGTAGCGGGCGTTGTTGGTGTGGCCGACCACATCGATGTCGCTATACGCAACTTCGTGGTTCACAACGATATCCGTCGCCAGGTCCTTAGGTATAATGACCTTCGGGGCTGGCTCCTCGATGACCGAGTCGCTGCACACGCTGCGGTCGGAGATGATCTTGTTCATCTCCTCGCCGCGCACCATCTTGCGAGTGTCCATGTCGATGACCGCCCAGAGCGTGGTCGCCTCGACGAGGTGGTTGCCCTCGTCGTCCGTCATGCAGAAGTCGCGCATGCAGAAGAGGCTCATCGCTCCCTTGTACCAGGTCTGCAGCGTCACGTGCTCGCCCCATTCGGGCAGGCGCAAGAACTTGATTTGCATACGCGAGAGCACCCACACAACATTGTTCTGGCTCAGGTCGCTGAACCCGAAGTGCATGGCGTTGGAGTTGAGATAGGCTATCTCCTGCGCCAGGTCCATGAAGGCGCTGGGCTTCAGCCGCTGGTTCATATCGACGTGGTAGCTGGCTATGCGGAAGTCAGCCACATATTTCATTTCCTCTGTTACTTTTCCGTGCATCGATTGTATTTACTATTTGACGATTTACTATTTACAATTTATTTACTATTTGGCTTATTTACAATTTATTGCCTTTGTTGTTTTTTTGCTGTTGTTGTTTTGGCTATTGGTTTTTGCTGTTGTTTTTTTTAACGCAGATTAACGCAGATGTCTATGTTATCCGTCTGATGGATTCAAATTAACGCAGATTTTCTTTCGTGCGGCAAGCGGGTTCCGTGTAGGGAACGACAGTTTCCGCCCAACAATCTTCAACACCCCTCAACGCGCCACAGTCACCCTCAACTCCTCCGCCACCTTGTCCGCACACCTCTCGCCATCGACGGCGGCACTGACGATGCCTCCGGCATAGCCGGCTCCTTCGCCACAGGGGTAAAGACCTGGCAACGTGGGACTTGCCAGTGTGTCGCGGTCGCGCACGATGCGCAGGGGCGACGAGGTGCGCGTCTCCACTCCAATCACGCACGCCTCGTTGGTGAGAAAGCCGTGACTGCGCCGCCCGAACAGGCGGAAACCTTCCTGGAGACGTCGTGACACGAAGTCGGGCAACCAGAAATGGAGGGGCGAGGAGAGGAGTCCGGGCTGATAGCTGCTCGCCGGCAGGTCGTAGCTGAGGCGGTTGTTGACGAAGTCAGCCATGCGCTGGGCGGGGGCTGTCTGCCGTCGTCCTCCCTGTTGCCAGGCGAGCCGCTCCAGACTTTCCTGAAAGTCAAGCACTGTCATCAGGTTGGGTTCGGCGACGAGGTCCTCGGGATGCACCTCCACGACCATGCCGCTGTTGCTCCATCGTCCGGCGCGATTACTGGGCGACATGCCGTTCACCACCACCTGCTCCTCTCCCGTGGCGGCTGGCACGACAAATCCGCCGGGACACATGCAGAAACTATACACTCCGCGTCCATCCACCTGATTGACAAAGCTGTACTCGGCGGCTGGGAGGTAGTTGCCTCGTCCGTTCCTACTGTGATACTGTATCTGGTCGATGAGTTCGGACGGGTGCTCGAGGCGCACGCCCACGGCGATGCTTTTTGCCTCAAGGAGGGCCGATGTCTCGCTGTCGAGATAGCGATAGACATCGCGTGCCGAATGACCGGTGGCGAGGATGACGGAACCCATGAACTGGCGGTTAATGCCCTCAGCCTCAACGCCCACCACGCGTCCGCGCTCCGTGATGAGCCGCGTCATGCGTGTCTGGAAATGCACCTCGCCGCCGCAGCGCAGGATGGTCGTGCGCATGTTCTCGATCACTCGCGGCAACTTGTCGGTCCCGATATGCGGATGGGCGTCGGAGAGGATGCTCACGCTGGCGCCGTGCTGGCAGAAGACATTGAGTATCTTCTCGCAGTCGCCGCGCTTCTTGCTGCGCGTATAGAGCTTGCCGTCGCTGTAGGCTCCCGCCCCACCCTCGCCGAAACTGTAGTTGCTCTCGCCATCGACCACGTGCTCGCGGCTGATGCGGGCGATGTCCACCTTGCGGCTGCGCACGTCCTTGCCCCTCTCGATGACGATGGGTCGTATGCCGTGCTCGATGAGGCGCAGGGCGGCGAACAATCCTCCCGGTCCCGCTCCCACCACCACAGCCGTGGGCGCCGTCTCCGCAAGTTCGCGATAGACGGTCTCAACGTACTCGCTGTCAGTGGGTTGCTCGTTGATGAAGATGCGCAGGCTGACGTTGACAAATATGTTTCGCTGGCGCGCGTCTATGCTTCGCTTCAGCACGCGCACAGCCTTGATGGTGCGTGCGTCGATTCCCTCCTCACGCGCCACAAACCGCATCATCTCCTGCTCACTCGATGCCTCCCGCGGCGTCAACCGATATGATTTCTCAGTTATCATCTTTTAATTATTCAAGTTTCGACCCGAAACTTGAGACTACAGACTGCAGACTACAAACTACAGACATTTTTTGCCAACAAAACTATACCTTTATTATCTATTCTTTATTCTTTAAAGACACACTCTACTCTCTGAACAGCTTCCTCAGCGCTTCCTCCACTCGCCTCACGGGTGTGATGCGTATCTTGAAGCGCGAGGGGTCGAGACCCGTCATGTTGTTCTGCGGAATGAGTATCTGGCTGAAACCCAGCTTCTGAGCCTCCGAGATGCGTTGCTCGATGCGGCTCACTGGGCGTATCTCGCCACTCAGTCCCACCTCGCCGGTCACGCACACGCCTTGCCCGATGCCCGTATCCACATTGCTGCTCAGCACGGCAGCGATGACACTCAGGTCGATGCCAGGGTCGGTGACGCGCAGTCCACCGGCGATGTTGAGGAACACGTCTTTCTGCATCAACTTGAAGCCCACGCGCTTTTCGAGCACGGCGAGGAGCATGTTGAGGCGCTTGGTGTCGAAACCTGTGGCCGTGCGCTGGGGCGTACCGTAGGCGGCACTGCTCACAAGTGCCTGTGTCTCAATCAGCAAAGGGCGCACGCCTTCGATGGCACACGCCACCGCCGTCCCGCTCATGCCCTCCTCATATTCCGAGAGGAGCAACTCACTGGGGTTGGTCACCTCGCGCAGTCCGTCGCCGCGCATCTCGTAGATGCCCATCTCCGCCGTACTGCCGAAGCGGTTTTTGATGCTGCGCAGGATGCGGTAGAGGTGGTGCTGGTCGCCCTCGAACTGCAGCACGGCATCGACGATGTGCTCAAGCACCTTGGGTCCTGCCAGCGTGCCTTCCTTCGTGATATGCCCGATGAGGAAGACGGCGATGTTCAGGCTCTTGGCGAAGGCGAGCAGACGGGTGGCGCACTCGCGCACTTGGCTCAGACTGCCCGCACTGCTCTCCACCGTCTCCGTCGAGATGGTCTGTATCGAGTCGATGACCATCACCTCGGGTTGCACGCGGCGCGCCTCCTCGATGATCTGTTCGAGGCGTGTCTCGCAGAGCAACAGATGGTCGGCTCCCGTACCCAGTCGGTCGGCGCGCAACTTTATCTGGTGAGCACTCTCCTCACCGCTGACATACAGCACCTTATGACTATTCAGGCGCAGGATGGTCTGCAGTATGAGCGTCGACTTGCCTATGCCTGGCTCACCGCCGAGCAGCACGAGCGAGCCTCTTACCAGTCCTCCTCCGAGCACGCGGTTCAACTCGCCGTCGCCCAGATCGATGCGCGCCTCCTCGCTCGCCGTGATGGCACTGATGGGGGTCGCGGTCACCGACGAGCGCACCGTAGCCTCAGCCACAGTCACGCCCTTGCCCAAGCGCACCTCCTTGAAGGTGTTCCACTGGCCGCACGAGGGGCACTTGCCCATCCACTTTGCACTGTCATATCCGCAGCGCTCGCACACAAAAACCGTGTGTTCTTTCATCTGTCTTGGGAGTTAGCGGGAGTTAATGAATTGGAGTTATGCGCCTGCGGCGCTGGGAGTTAACGGAATGTCTGTAGTCTGTAGTCTGTAGTCTGCAGTCTGCAGTCTGTAGTCTGCAGTCTGTAGTCTGTAGTCTGCAGTCTGCAGTCTGTAGTCTGTAGTCTGTAGTCTGTAGT
>JABUTZ010000012.1:0-6890 GCA_021443415.1 Bacteroidaceae bacterium
AACAAGTACCGCATCGTCCGCGAGATGCCGACGGGCCGCGGCTTCGCCGACATGGTGTTTGTGCCTTGGCATAATGTCAACCTGCCCGCCATCGTGGTAGAGTTAAAGTGGAAGCAGTCAGCCCAGACCGCCCTCGACCAGATTCGCGAGCGGCATTACCCCGAGTCCATGAAGGATTACACTGGCGAGGTCATCCTCTGCGGAGTCAACTACGACAAGGAGACCAAGGTACACACCTGCGTCATCGAACGCATCTGAGGCCGGTGCCGCGATGGTAACAAAACCGCAAGCGCAGGCGGTCGGCGCCGATTCATTTTCCTGCCCGTTTCCTTTGGCGCATTGGGGAAAAAGAGTTAATTTTGCGTGTGAAAACATGAAAACTAACCGAACGGTAAGTTACCGCGGAGTAAGTTTTGGAAGAAAACGAACATAGGAGGAAAGATGAAAAACCCGTTTCAGTATGGCAAGATAGCTGAGGCAGAGAACTTTATCGACCGCGACGAGGACCGCGCGTTCTTGAAGCAGTCGCTGTTCTCGGGCACGAATGTGATACTGATGTCGCCACGTCGTTGGGGCAAGTCGTCGCTCGTGAAGCGGGCGATGGGCGAGTTGTGTGGCGAGCAGACCAACGTGCGCGTGTGCCATATCGACGCTTTCCCCGTCACCTCGTCGGCAGAGTTCTATCGCATATTTGTGCAGGCGGTGCTGCGCGCCACAGCGTCGCACATGCAGGCGGTGATGGACAGTGTGGGACGATTCCTGCGCACCATTTCGCCCAAGGTATCGTTCAGCCCCGCACCCATGACCGAGTTCTCGCTATCGTTTGACCTGAGCGACAATGAGCGCGAGGTGGCGGAGATACTCAATCTGCCCGAGCAGATAGCCGAGGAGCGCGGTCTGCAGATAGTAGTGTGCATTGACGAGTTTCAGAAACTCGCCAAACTGCCCGACTACGAGAAGTTGGAGGCGGCAATGCGCAGTGTCTGGCAGCACCACCGCCGCACGAGCTACTGCCTCTACGGCAGTCAGCGCCACATGATGGAGAACATCTTCAACTCGCCGGAAAAGCCCTTCTATCGGTTCGGTCAGATCTATCCGTTGCGCAAGATTGAGCCCGCGCACTGGAACCAGTATATCCGCAACCGGTTTGCCGCAACGGGCAAGAGCATAGCGTCGGAGCAGGCGGACAGGATAACGGCGGTGGCGGAGTGCCACTCGTGGTATGTGCAGCAGTTGGCGAGTGCCGTATGGAATTTTACGGAGGAGGACTGCGACGAGGAAGCGATAGAGAAGGCGTGTGCCTGGTGCGTGGATGTGAACAGCGAGACCTACCGCCAAATCTGCGACTCGCTGACGGACGCACAGATAGGACTGCTGCGCGCTGTGGCTGACGGCGAGAGCCAGTTGAGTGCCAGTGCCGTAATACGACGCTATCGCCTCGGGTCGTCGGCAGCCGTCATCAAGAACAAGCGACAGCTGGTCATGAGCGACATCATCACCGCCACCAAGCCGTCATGCGAGTTCGTCGACCCCATCTTCCGCTTATGGTTCCAACGCAACTACTGCCACTGAGTCTGCGATAAAAACAAAACAACATCTGCGTCAATTTTGTGTCAATCCACGAACAAAATGAGCCATCTGCGTCAATCTGCGTTGAAAGAAGAAAATATCTGCGTCCATTTGATTTCACCCTACGAATAAATCGAGCATCTGCGTCAATCTGCGTTGAAAAACAAGCAGCGAAAAATCGTAAATCGTAAAAATCGTAAATAAATAGTAAATAGTAAATCGTCAAATTGTAAATGAAGTTGGTTTTTGTTCGCGATAAAGGGCAGATGTGCAACAACATCGTGCAGTTCGCCCACGCGTACGCCTGGGCGCGAGAGCATGGTGTGCGAGCCGTCTCGCTGCGCTTCGCCTACAAGTACCGCTACTTCCGCATCTGCTCGACGGCGTGGCACAACCCGCTGGTCTATCTCGTGGTCAAGTTCCTCGTCTGGGCAGGCGTGCTCCACGACCTCGACTACAACAGCCTGACCACCGACTTCACGCCCGGCGAGGAGAAGCTCCTGGGGCGGCGCAAGCCCACGGTAATCTCCGGCTGGCTCGTCCGCCACTATGACCTCGTGGAGAAATACGAAGACGAACTGCGCCAGCTCTTCGCCCTCACCGACCGACGGCAGCGGCAGGTGGACAGGACGTTCGCCGGGATGGTGGGGGAGGGGAGACGCACCATAGGCCTGCACATACGGCGCGGCGACTACCGCACGTTCATGGGCGGCCGCTACTTCCTCGACGACGAGCAGTATATCGACGCCGTGCGGCGCACGATGGCTCTGCACGCCGACGCACGATGGACGGTGATCGTCTGCACCAACGATGCGTCGTTGGACATCGGACGCTACCGCAAGGCATTGGAGGGAGCCGACGTGCACCTCTCGCGAGGCAATGCGTGGACCGACCTCGGGCTGCTCGCCAAGTGCGACTATGTGCTGGGTGTGCCGAGCAGCTACTCGCTCGTGGCCACCCTCTACGGACACACCCGCCTGCACTGGCTTGCAAAGGAAGACACGGCCGCCTTCACGGAGGAGTCGTTCTATGGCTTCACGACGGCCATGCGCACCATGGACGGTTGGTTCGGAGGCGACACGCCCCGCCCGCGCCGCCTGCTCTTCCTTGTCAGCCGCCTGCTCGACGGAGGCATCGACACCGTCCTGCTGCGATATCTCGACATGTTCGCCTACGACGCCAACTATGAGGTGACGCTGGCGATAGGCTGCAACATGGGCGAGCTGGAAGTGTTCAGGGATCGCATACCGGAGACAGTGAAAGTAATCTATCTCGTGGACAACAAGACCCTCTGTCAGTTCCGCATCGACCGCTTCCTCAGGCGCGTGGGCACGCTGCGCAAGTTGTTTGGCGAGATGGTGTTCACCACCATCGAGCGTCGCATCAAGGCACGCCGCATACGCCAGTTGGAGCGCGAGGCGGACGTAGTCATCGACTTCGATGTCTGCCATACAGCTTTCCTCGGTGACAGCGACCGCCCCACGTTCGGCTGGATCCACTTCAGCGTCGAGAGCCTGATGGAGCAGAACAGCCGCCGCACACATCGCATCCTCCGACGACTCGGTGCCTACACCCACATCGTTGCCATCTGCCATGCCATGGAGGACGAACTGAGGCGATACGTCCCCGAACTCTGCGACCGCGTGCGGTGCGTTTATAACCCTATCGACACCAACGTGTTGCTTGAGATGGCAGACGAGCCCCTCGAGACCGACTATCCCTATATCCTCGCCGTAGAGCGACTGGAGGAGAGCCAGAAGGACATCAGCACGCTGCTGCGCGCCTATGCCATGCTCGACATTCCGCAAGCCCTTGTCATCGTGGGCAAGGGAGCCGACGAACAGCGGCTGCGCACGCTCGCCGACGAACTGAAGATCAGTGAAAAGACACACTTCGTCGGCTTCCAGAGCAATCCCTACAAGTGGATGCGCCACGCCGACCTGCTCGTGCACAGCGCCAAGTTCGAGGGCTTCGGATGCGTGCTCGCCGAGGCCTTGTTGCTTCATGTCCCCGTCGTAGCATCCGACTGCCAGATCGGTCCGCGCGAGGTGCTGGACAATGGGCGCGCCGGCTCCCTTGTGCCAGTAGGCGATGCGGCGGCGATGGCGGCGGCCATACGCGATGAGCTGCGAGGCGGGAAGGCAGGGGAGAGGGCGCACCATGTGGCCGCTCAGGGAGAGAAATTCTCCTCCACCACCATCAAGCCGCAGTTGGAAACCCTCTTCAACCGTTAGCCCATGCCCGCTGTTTCAGTCATAATCCCCGTCTATCGCTCCGAGGCGACCATCGGGCGTTGCATACGCAGTGTGCAGGCGCAGACGCTTGCCGACATCGAGTTAATCGCCGTGGTGGATGGTGTGGTGGACAAGTCGAAGGACATCCTTGAGAAACTCGCCGCCGAGGACCGCCGCCTGCGTGTCGCCGTGCAGGAGAATGCCGGCGTCTCCGCTGCCCGCAACCGCGGACTGGAGATGGCGGAGGGCGAATACGTCGTCTTTGTCGATTCCGACGACACGATAGACGCCGACTACCTCGCCTCGCTTTATGCCGAGCGCGAGCACGACCTCGTGATGTGCGGGCACAAGTACATCTCGGGCGGGACTGTCACCGACAAGCGCCCCGGCGACATGCGCCTCGACCTCGGGGACAGCGGGCAGGTGGCGGCCCTGGTCGCCAACCCGCTCATACGCGAGATCTGCGGCAAGCTCTATTCCACCGCCATCGTCCGTCGCCATGGCTTGCGCCTCGACACCACGATGCGACTGGCGGAGGACACATGCTTCGCCCTCCGCTACGTCGCCCACTGCCGCACCGTGCGCCTCATCGCCCATTCGGGCTACAACTATTTCGCCGCCCCCGTGGCGAGGAAATACCGCATGAACGCCGCCGACGCCGCCCACCATCTGCACACGGTGCTCGCGCTCCTCGACGATTTCGAGCGCAGCCACGCGATTGACCTGAAACGACTCAAGGAGAACTACGTCATGCTCTTCACGGGCACGTTCATGCGCTTCTTGGCGCACATCGGCTCGCACGGGCAGTTCGTGAGCGAGGTGCGCACATACACGCACAGCGTCCCTGGGGCGGTCGCCTATCCGCCGCGTGTCGTGTTCCGCTTCCTTGAGTCGCAACTCATCCTGAGAGCTCCGTGGCTTGGTTATTTTATACGCCGCACATTCCTTTGACACACAATACGCTCGCCTATGCTTCTGACCATCATCACCATCAATAGGAACAATGCCCATGGACTGGCGCGCACGATGCGCTCGGTGCTCAGCCAGAGCGACCGCTCGTTCGAGTATGTCGTCGTCGACGGGGCTTCGACGGACGGCAGCCGAGAGGTGGTCGAGGCGCATGCCACACAGCTGACCGCATGGGTGAGCGAGCGCGACACGGGCATCTACAACGCCATGAACAAGGGTGTGGGCATGGCGCATGGCGACTATGTGCTGTTCCTAAACTCTGGCGATGAACTTTATGACAAGGACGTGACAGCCAAGGTGCTGCCCATGCTCGCGGCTGGCGACGCCGACCTCTGTTCGGGAGCGCTGATGCGCATGGAGCGCCACCCGAAGGTAATCCCCTCGCCCAAGCGACCGACAGCCCTCTTCCTCGTGCGCGACTCGCTGCCGCACCCCGCCACGTTCATTCGCCGCGCGCGACTGCTCGCCCGGCCCTATGACGAGGAATATCGCATCGTGTCGGACTGGGCGTTCAATTTGCGAGAGTTGCTCTTCCATGGTGCTGTCTATAAGCGGCTTGACGTGACCGTGTCGCGATTTGACCTCACGGGTGTCAGTTCGCTCTCCGCCGAAGCCCGCGACACCGAGCGACACCGCTTCCTGCTCACGCTCTTCCCCGAGCCGCTTGTCGATACGCTTCTGGAGACGGACATCGAGGACGAAAGGGAGCTACGTCGCCGCCGCAAGATAGAGATGTGCCTGCGCCGGCCGACCGCCCTCGGTGGCAGTTGGAAGTTGTGGCGCAACGCCACGAAATGGCTTTTCGGTGACTTGGTCGGCAGCCTGTTCCGTCAGGGACGGAAGCGCAGATAGACCTCGGCGAGCTGTTCGGCCGAGCGCTGCCAGCTAAAGCGAGACAACCGCTCTCTCTGCTTGTCGATAAGGGTCTTGCGCTCGTCCGCGGTCATGGCATACATCTGCGTGAGACTCTCCGTGAGGTCGCTGTGCTCGCCGTCGAGATGGAAGTAAATGGCGGCGTCGCCCGCTATCTCGGGGAAGCAGCTGGCGTGGTTGAGCATCACGGGGCAAGCGGCCTGGTAGGCTTCGAGGATGGGTATGCCAAAGCCCTCGTAGAGAGACGGATAGACGAAAGCGAGGGCATGGTGGTAGAGACTCATCAGCTCGCTGTCGTCGGCTACGAAGCGATGGACGAACCGGTCTTTTAGGTGCAGGCGGTCGAGGAGTGCGAGTTCCTCCTTGTTGAAGCCGACGCTCGTGCACACGACCTTGACCTCGGGGTGGGCGCGGAGGAAGTCGGCACTGCCCTCGACGAAGCGGTCGAACTGCTTGTTTTCATAGCGCTGACCGACGTAGAGGAGGTAGGGAGCATCGATGGGCGACTGTAGGCCGAACGTGGTAGGCTGTTCGTCGCTACCGTGATAGATGACGGTGATGCGCTCCTCGGGGACGTGGAAGAGGTCCATCAGGTCGCGCTTCGTGCACTCGCTCACGGCGACAATGTGGCTGGCGAGCGGTATGAGCGCCGCCTTGTCGACAATCTGCTGGTTGTCGCTCCTGACATACTTGTCCCTGAACAGTTCGACGATCATGTCGTGGACGGTGAGCACAAACGGCTTGCGGCCGATATGGCGCAGGAAACGCTGGTCGAAGAACGTGGGGTGGTAGACATCGTAGTCCTGTCGCCCGACGAGATAGCAGTTGTAGATGGCGTTCGGCGACGTGCGCTTGCCTGCGAACGGTTGGTGGCAGCGTATGCCCACGCCTCTTTTATATATCTTGTAGAAGAGTTTCCTGAGCGACGGACTGTAAAGGGGCATCTGCGCCAGCCGCTCGTCGAGGCTCGGGACGCCCATCTGCCGCAGGTAGACATTCTCGGTGGTCAGCACGCCCACCTGCGTCTCCACGCTCGACGGCATCCGCCGCATCAGTTCGCAGAAGCAGCGTGTCACGCCCCCATGCGTCTGCGCGTCGAACGCCTCGTTACCAATCAGCACCTTCACGTCGCCCATACGTTCACACTCTACACTCTACACTCTACACTCTGCACTCTACACTCTATACTCTACACTCTACACTCTACACTCTACACTCTACACTCTACACTCTACACTCTACACT
>JABUTZ010000012.1:7628-14737 GCA_021443415.1 Bacteroidaceae bacterium
TACACTCTACACTCTACACTCTACACTCTACACTCTACACTCTACACTCTAATCTCTAACTCATGCTCTGCATCTCGGTGAGGCGCTTGTAGTAGCCATTCTTGGCGATGAGTTCGTCGTGAGTGCCGCGCTCCACGATCTCGCCCTCGTAGAGGACGTAGATCTCGTCGGCATGCTTGATGGTGGAGAGGCGGTGGGCGATCGCCACCGTGGTGCGGCTCTTCATGAGGCGGTCGAGAGCCTCCTGGACCAGGTGTTCGCTCTCGGTGTCGAGGGCCGATGTCGCCTCGTCGAGGATAAGGATGGGCGGGTTCTTGAGGATGGCGCGGGCGATGCTCACACGCTGGCGCTGACCACCCGATAAACGGCCGCCGCGGTCGCCAATCATCGTCTGGTAGCCATTCTCCGACTCCATGATGAAGTCGTGGGCGTTGGCAATCTTCGCCGCCTCGATGACCTGCTCCATGGTAGCGTTCTCCACGCCGAAGGTGATGTTGTTGAAGAACGTGTCGTTGAAGAGGATAGCCTCCTGATTGACGTTGCCGATGAGGTGGCGCAAGGCGCTGATGCCCACATGGCGCACGTCCTTGCCGTCGATAAAAATTTGTCCGTCGATCACGTCGTGATAGCGCGGGATGAGGTCCACGAGCGTCGATTTGCCCGAGCCCGACTGACCCACGAGAGCGATGGTCTTGCCCTTGGGAATGGTCAGGTTGATGTGACGGAGCACGTCGCGCCCCTCGGTGTAGTGGAACGACACATCGATGAGTTCCACCTTGTCCTCGAAAGAGGAGAGAGGCTTAGGTTCGGGAAGTTCGCGAATAGGATTTTCAGCCTTGAGAATGAAGTCGATACGATCCATGGAAGCCAGACCGATGGGAATCTGGTAGGTGGCTTTCGACAGGTCCTTGAGCGGATTGATGACACTGTAGAGAATCACCATGTAGAAAATAAACGTCGAAGCGTCGATGATGTTCGTGCCGTTGAGGATCAGGTAGCCGCCGAAGCAAAGCACGATGACGATAATAATGGTGCCGAGAAACTCCGACATCGGGTGGGCAGCATTCTGGCGAATCACCATCTCGTTCATCTCGCGGCGATAGTTGTCGTTGATGTTCTGGAAGCGCGCCATCATCTTCTTCTCGGCGATGAACGCCTTGATGATGCGCAGACCACCAAGCGTCTCGTCGAGTTGGGCGATGATGTCGCCCCAGTGGTTCTGGACGGTGGTGGATTGGCTCTTCAGCTTGCGGCTCACCTTGCCCATGATCCAGCCAGCCGAAGGAGCCACGATGAGCACGAAGACAGTCAGTTCCCAGCTCACGTAGAAAAGCGTGATGAAGCACACGATGATGGCAATGGGCTGGCGAATGAGCATGTCGGTGGACGACGTAATCGAGTTCTCGACCGCCTGCACGTCAGCCGACATACGCGCAATGATGTCGCCCTTGCGCTCCTCGGAGAAGAAACTCAGTGGCAGGGCCAGCACCTTGTTGTACACCTCGATGCGAATGTCGCGCACCACGCCCGTGCGCAAGGGCACCATGATGGCGCTCGAAGCAAAATAGCCGAAAGTCTTCAGGGCAGTCATTACGACAAGAGCAGAGCCCATGATGACCAGCGTGATGAAGGCACCGTGGCTGGCAATCAGTTCCTGCACGTAGGCATAGCCATTGTTCACCAGCAAGTCCTTGTCGAGCGTCTCCCATGTCCACGGTTTATAAGTATAGACCGTCTGGTCGATCTTGAACAAGATGTTGAGGATGGGAATGAGCACGACGAACGAGAACACGTTGAGCCACTGCGTCACGATGTTGATGATGACAGCCCAGACGAGGTACATGCGGTAAGGGTTGAGGTACCGCGCCATTATTTGTAGAAACTGTTTCAGCATGAGGAGTTATTGGATATTGTTTGAAAAGTCGTTATCTTCGAAGTCATCGCCGTGCGTCGTTTTGTCGTTTTGTCGTTATATCGTTATATCGTTATATCGTTCTATCGTGTTGTCGTTTTGTCGTTATATCGTTATAACGTTATATCGTGTTGTCGTGTTGTCGTTATAACGTTATATCGTTATATCGAGGGGGGGGCTTGTTAGGAACCAGCCACGTGAGTATATATATCGTTCAGTTGCTCCGCCAACGCGGCAGGGTGGAAGAGGCGCATGCAGCGAGAGCGACCCTGAAGAGCCATCTCGGCGGCGAGGGAGTCGTCGGTGGCGACGCGCTCGATGGCGGTGGCGAGAGCATCGGTGTCGGTAGAAGTCACGAGGATGGCAGCGTCGCCACCAGCCTCGGGCAGACTGCTCACGTCGCTCGTAATCACAGGGCAGCCACAGAGTTGCGCCTCGATGACTGGCAAACCCATGCCCTCGTAGTGGCTGGGATAGATGAACGTACGCGCATGCTGGTAGAGAGCCTGCAGCCGCTCCGTCTCGCCCACATTGCCGAGGAAGACAAACCAACGCTCCATCTGCTTCTCGGCGATGAACGTCTGCACGCGACGGCGGTATTCGCCCCCGTTGCCCACCACGACGAGCGGCAGACGGCGGTCCTCGGGTATGCGCTCCATCGCCTGGGCGATGCCCAGCAGGTTCTTGCGACTGTTGATGCTGCCCACGTAGAGGTTATATTGTTCAGGAACACCCTCGGGACGAGGCAGGCGCGGCAACGGGTCGGCATAATAACTTGGGTGAACAGGCTGATAGACAACACTAATGCGGTCGTCGGCGACACCGTAGAAACGCTGCACGTCGCGCCGTGTGCTCTCGCTGATGGCGATGATGTGCGAGGCGTGGCGGCAGGCGTACGCCCACTTGAGGTCGTAGATGCGGCGGTCGATGGCGGAGTACATCTCCGTGAACGTGCGGAACGCCACGTCGTGCATGGTCACCACGGACGGAATGTCAAGACGCATGGGCAACTCGTGGCTCAGGCCGTGGAAGAGGTCGCAGGTGCGGCTCGCCTCGCGCCCCATCACCATCGTGCGCCACAGACCGCCCCGCAGGAGACCCTGCGGGGTGATGGCACGCTCGCGAAACCGCTCCGTGCGCACGTCCTCACCGCCGAGCGACGGCGAGTAGAGTCGCTGCACGAGCTCCGGGTGGTAGCGCTCCAACATGTCCAGCGTGCTGCGGCAGTAGTTGCCCAGACCCGTGAAGTTGCGGAACACCCGCTTCGCGTCGTAACCGATGACCATGGGGTTAAGTAATAGCTAATAGGTAATAGCTAATAGGTAATACGTAGTGATTGGAAATTTATCTCCCTCCCCATTTCGGGGAGGGCTGGGGTGGGGCTTTGGGGCTCCTACATCCTTTCCGGCACCTCGATGCCGAGCAGACCGAGGGCGGTGGCGATGGTGCGAGCGATGGTGTCGCAGAGCACGAGGCGCATGGTGCGCACGTCGGCGTCGTCCTCCTTCAGAATGCTGTAGTCGTGGTAATACTGGTTGAACTCCTTCGCCAGTTCGTAGGCATAGTTGGCGATGCCCGCCGGGTTGTAGTCGCTGGCGCACTGCTGCACCACGTCGGGCAGTTTGGCAATCTTCTGTATGAGCGCCACCTCCTTCTCGCAGGGCGAGGCGGTGAGGGCGGCGGTGAGGTCGGTGTCAGCCGCCTTGCGCAGGATGCTACGTATGCGCGCGTAAGTATATTGAATGAAGGGACCCGTGTTGCCGTTGAAGTCGATGCTCTCCTCGGGGTTGAACAGCATGTTCTTGCGGGCGTCCACCTTAAGGATGAAATACTTGAGGGCACCCATGCCCACGATGCGCGCAATCTCAGCCGCCTCAGCCTCGGTGATGTCGGTGAGCTTGTTCACCTTGTCCTCGCTCATCGCGCGGGCGTCGGCGATCATCTGCGCCACCAGGTCGTCGGCATCGACCACCGTACCCTCGCGGCTCTTCATCTTGCCGTTGGGCAGTTCGACCATGCCGTAGGAGAAGTGCACGAGGTCCTTGCCCCACTTGAAGCCAAGACGGTCGAGCAGGATGGAAAGCACCTGGAAGTGGTACTCCTGCTCGTTGCCCACGACGTAAATCATGCGGTCGATGGGGAAGTCCTTGTAGCGCAGCTGCGCCGTGCCGATGTCCTGAGTCATGTAGACGCTCGTGCCGTCCTTGCGCAGGAGCAGTTTCTGGTCGAGGCCGTTGGCCGTGAGGTCAGCCCACACGCTGCCATCGTCGTGACGCTCGAAGAGGCCGCGCTCCAGTCCGTCCATCACCGTCTGCTTGCCCACGAGGTAAGTCTCGCTCTCGTAGTAGATTTTGTCGAACGACACGCCGAGTGCCTTGTAGGTCTCGTCGAAGCCGGCATAGACCCACTCGTTCATCTGCTGCCAGAGGGCGCGCACATCCTTGTCGCCCTGCTCCCACTTGACGAGCATCTCGCGAGCCTCCTGCATGAGCGGAGCCTCGTTCTTGGCGGTGTCCTCGTCCATGCCCTTGGCCATCAGTTCCTTCACCTCCTCGCGGTAGTGCTTGTCGAAGGCCACGTAGTAGTCGCCGATGAGGTGGTCGCCCTTCTTGCCCGTGGTCTCGGGAGTGGCACCCTCGCCCCATTTCAGCCATGCGAGCATAGACTTGCAGATGTGTATGCCGCGGTCGTTGACGATGTTGGTCTTCACCACGCGGTTGCCCGCCGCCTCCTGGATGCGAGCCAGTGCGCCGCCCAGCAGGTTGTTGCGCACATGGCCGAGGTGGAGCGGCTTGTTGGTGTTGGGCGACGAGTATTCGATCATCACGAGGGGCGACTGGTCGGTCACGGGCGTGCAACCCCAGTTCGCGCTGTTGTGCATCGCCACGAGTCGCTCGGTCCATGCCGTCTCGTTGATGACGAGGTTGAGGAATCCGCCCACCACGTTGTAGCGGCTCACCGTCTCGGGCATTGCCGCCACGAGGGCGTCGCCGAGGGCGGCACCCATGTCGGCGGGCTTCACGCGGGCGGCTTTCACCCACGGGAAGCACACAATGGTCAGGTTGCCCTCGAACTCCTTCTTAGTGTTTTGCAGCTGTATCTCCGCCGCCGCCTGCTCGATGCCATAGATGCTCCGCAGTGCGTCGGCTATTGCCTGTTGAATCTTTTCGGTCATTGTTTTATATTTTTACATCTTCAGATTGAATCCACGCTTCTCGAGGGCGTCGAGACGGGCGACGAACTCCTGTTCAAGAGTGTCGGTCTGCTCGCCGCCATACTCGCGCATGGTGAACCACGCCTCGCGCACCCAGTAGATGTAGTAGTTGACCTCGCGGGCGTACTGCTTGAAGCGGTTGTCGCCGAGCGACAGGTAGTAGTCGAGGTACTCCATGCCGTTCTTCGCCACCTCCATCAGTATGTGCTCGCCCTCAGCCTTCTTGCCGCAAGCCATGAAGATGGTGCCCAGGTCGCCCGCCAGGCTCGACGCCGTATAGGGCACGTTGCATTCGGGGATCTCCTTGACGGCACGCTCGGCCACAGCGAGGGCGCGCTTCTTGTCGCCCTGGCGCAGCAGTTCGAGGCCGAGAGCGCAGAACAGGCGGCGGTGGGTCCAGCACATGCGCATCAGCGTCTCGTCGATGTAGAGGCCGGGCTGGTCGAGACCGCCGAACTTGAAGCGGTTCATCACGTTGTCGTAAGTCTTGTCCACGTCGATAGACTTGCCCGAGCGCGCCGTGTTGAACGGCGTGATGCGGTGGGCGAGGCCCTCCTGGACGAAGTAGTCGCCGAGCGAAAAGAAGTTCTCGGCACCCACTGTCGCCGCCACGTAGAGCGGACGCTCCCAGTTAGTCTCGGCGAGCAGTACGAGCATCATGAGCTGGCTCTTGGTGATGTTGCGCTTGCCCTTGAGCGAGATGTGCATCTGGTCGGGAATGCTGTCGGCGGCTATCATCATGCCGCTGCGCTTGACCGCCTCCTTGTCGACGGTGATGACGAGCGAGTCGGTGGGTATCATCTGGAACTCCTCGTTGGGATTGAGCACCCAGCGCTCGAGGATGTTCTTGAGCTCGTTGGGGTTGTCGCCCAGCATCTGCCGCTCGCGCTCCTTGTCGCCCTGGCAGTATTCGCGGATGACGTCGAGGGCGTCGGGCTCGATGTGGAGCGCCTCGCGCACACCCTCAACGTAGTCGTAGCGCTTCCAGTGTATGGGCAGCGACGGACTGTCGTAGGCGGGACGGCGCATCTGGTCGATGTACCAGTCGGTCTGCAGGTACGAGAGGTTGCAGACGCGAGCGTCGGTGCGCACACCCTCGGTGTCCTGGTTGTACCAGAGCGGGAAGGTGTCGTTGTCGCCGTTGGTGAAGATGACGGGGTTGCCCGTCTGCGAGAGGCTCTGGAGGTAGTTCTGTCCGAAGTCGCGGCAGGTGTAGCGTCCGCTGCGGTCGTGGTCGTCCCATGTCTGGCTCACCATCTGGAGGGGAACCAGGGTGCAGGCGATGCCCACCACGGCGGCGGGCACGGCGCCCGAGTTCTTCAGGCGGCGCTGCAGCCACTCGGTGATGGCGGCGACACCCATGCCTATCCATATCGCGAAGGCATAGAACGAACCGGCGTAGGCGTAGTCTCGCTCGCGCGGCTGGGTCGGCGTCTGGTTGAGGTAGAGCACGATGGCGAGTCCCGTCATGAAGAAGAGGAAGAAGACCACCCAGAACTGCTGCATGCCCTTCTCGCCGCGGTACATCTGCCAGAAGAGTCCGAGCAGGCCGAGCAGGAGCGGCAGGCAGTAGAAGACGTTATGCCCCTTGTTCTCGCGCAGCTCCGTGGGCAGGAGGTCCTGGCTGCCGAGGCGCAGGTCGTCGAGGAAGCCGATGCCCGTGAGCCACTGGCCGTGCTCGAGCTCGCCCATGCTCTGCAGGTCGTTCTGGCGGCCGGCGAAGTTCCACATGAAGTAGCGGAAGTACATGAAGTTAATCTGGTACGAGAAGAAGAAGCGTATGTTGTCCAGCTGCGTGGGTATCTTCACGTTGATGGTCTCGCCGCAGCGGTCGTACTTGACCTGCTTGCCCTCGACGCCGCCCAGCCAACTCTCGTAGTCGGCCTTGTGGGCCGCAGAGTAGATGCGGGGGAAGAACATGCACTGGTCCGAGGGGTACTTGTAGTCGTAGTCGGTGCGCACCACCTCGTAGCGGTCGGGCTC
>JABUTZ010000012.1:14784-17884 GCA_021443415.1 Bacteroidaceae bacterium
GCCACGCAGTAGTCGCCCTCGCGCTTGAGCTGCACCTGGCTGTTGTAGGTCTGTCCGAAGAAGAGCGGACGGGTGCCGTACTGCTCGCGGCTCAGGTAGGTGCCGAGCGTGAAGATGTCCTCGGGCGAGTTCTGGTCCATGGGCGGGTTGGCCTCCGAGCGTATCACGATGACGGCGTAGCTCGAATAGCCCATCATAATCATCAGGGCGCAGAAGAGGGCGGTGTTCATCACGCGGGCGTTGAGCACGTGCTTGCCCTTCGTGCCGCCCACCGACAGCTTGCCCTCGCTCACGCGCAACTGGAGCAGGACGAAGAGGGCGCCGAGCACCACAACGCCGCAGGCGACCATCATCCAGCCGTAGCCGTAGAAGGGGATGCCGAGCATAGCCACCGACAGCATGAACGCCGCCTGCATGCGACGCTGGTCGTGGCGGACGGTGGTCTCGTAGATGCCCCACACGACGCTGCACAGGAGCAGGAAGATATAGACGTAGAGGCCGGTGTTGAAACCGAATCCGAGCTCATTGACGAACAGCAGCTCGAACCATCCGCCCACCTTCACGATGCCGGGTACGATGCCGTAGAGCACTATCGCCACGAGGGCGCCGCTGCCAGCCAGGGCGAGCAGGCTGCCCTTGGTGGTGGGAGAAGCCGCCTTGCGGTAGTAGTAGATGAGCACGAGGGCGGGCAGGCAGAGCAGGTTGAGCAGGTGGACGCCGATAGAGATGCCCGTGAGATAGGCAATCAGGATGAGCCAGCGGTCACTGCTCTCGTCATCGGCCTGCGACTCCCATTTGAGCATCAGCCAGAACACCACGGCGGTGAACAGGCTCGAATAGGCATACACCTCACCCTCGACGGCGGAGAACCAGAACGTGTCGCTCCAGCAGTAGGCGAGGGCGCCCACCAGTCCCGAAAACTGTATCGTGAGCAGCTGCGAGGTGCTGATGCCCTCGTCCGCCTTCGCCCCCGCGCTGAGCAGGCTGCCGCCAGCTACGAGGTTGCGCACGAGGTGCGTGATGCTCCAGAATAGGAACATGATGCAGGCGGCGGACATCAGCGCCGACATGGTGTTCACCATGCGCGCCACCTCCGTCGGGTCGCTCGCCAGCTGGCTGAACAGGTTGGCTGTCAGCATGAAGAAGGGGGCGCCGGGAGGGTGCCCCACCTCCAACTTGTATCCTGTGGTGATAAACTCCGGGCAGTCCCAGAAACTGGCTGTGGGCTCGATGGTGCTCACATACGTGAACGCCGCCACGGCGAAGCACACCCAGCCCATGATGTTGTCAATCAGACGATAATTTCTCATCGTTAAAAATAACTATGTTTTGTTGCTTTACGTTTCAATCTGCAAAGTTACAACTTTTTTTCCAGATAATTTGGTTTAGAAACCAAATTTAACGGGAGTTAACTCGCTTGCCGCTCGTGGAGTTAACTCGCTTTCCGCTCGTGGAGTTAACTCGCTTTCCGCTCGTGGGAGTTAACGGAATTAGCCTTTTCACCAGTATTCCATGCGGCGATGCGGGTTCCGTGCAGGGAGCGACAGCTCCCGTCAACCCCATTCCGTTAACTCCCAGCGCCGCAGGCGCATAACTCCCATTCATTAACTCCCATTCATTAACTCCCATTCATTAACTCCCATTCATTAACTCCCGTTCATTACCCCCCCCTCATTCACTGCAGCTTCATCTGCGCGTCCGTCATCACGCGGCGCATCTCGGCGTAGTTGTCCTTCGGGGCGATGAGCAGGATGCCGTTCTCCTCCACCACCACCTTGTCGTGGATGTCCTGCATCACGAGCGTCATGCCGTGCGGCATCTTGATCACGTTACCCGAGCAGCCGTAGAGCAGCGCCTTCGAGTGGAGGCTCACGTTGCCGTTCTGGTCGGCGGGCAGGTCGTCGTGCATGCTGTGCCAGCTGCCCATGTCCGCCCAGCCGAAGTGACAGATGCGCATCGCCACGGGCGAGAGCCGATCCTGGATGGTCAAGTCGAGGCTCATGTTGCGCAGCACCCCGAAGTGGCGCTCCACGATGGTGCTCACCTTCTCGCCCGTCCGCTCCACCTCCTGCATCAGGCGGTGCGCGTAGTCGGGCTCGATGCGGCACAGGTCGTCGCACATGGTGCGGGCGTGCCACAGGTTGATGCCCGTGTTCCAGTAGAACTCGCCGCTCTCCACGAACATCTGCGCGAACTGGCGGTCGGGCTTCTCCGTGAATGCCTTCACGCTGTAGAAGTCCTTCTCCCCCCTCATCGCCTTGCCTATCTGCACGTATCCGTAGAACGTGTCGGGGCGCGTCGGCGTGACGCCCATGTTGAGGGGGCACTTGTGCTTGGCGACGAACTCCAGCGAGGCCTTCACGTCCGCCTCGAACTCATGCTCGCGCATCACCAGCTGGTCGGAGGGCGAGCAGAGCACGCACGCGTCCTCGTCGCGCTCCAGGATCACCTGGTTAGCGAAGAAAGACCCTGGCAGCGTGCCGCGCCGCACCGGTTCGGCGAGTATGTTCTCCGCCGGTAGCTCGGGCAGCTGTTCGGCTGCGATCTCGCGGTAGTCCACGTGCGTCGATACGAGTATGTTCTCCGTCGGGAACAGCCGCGTCATGCGGTCGAAGGTGGACTGCAGCAGTGTGCGCCCCGTCCCCAAGAAGTCGATGAACTGTTTCGGCTTGTCCGTCTGGCTCGCCGGCCACAGGCGCGCTCCGATGCCGCCCGCCAGGATTATGCAGTAGTTTCCCATAACTATTTACTTTTATTTCTACAAATATAACGAAAAAAGCCCGAACTTCCTTGCATCCGCCCCCACTATTTGGCCTTTTTTCAAAAAAAGTAACCTCAAGTAGCCCTTGTTTCAAATCTTTTCACTACCTTTGCACCGCAAAAGCGCCTCGCCGAATTTCTTCTTATGCCCAGATGGCGGAATCGGTAGACGCGTCGGTCTCAAACACCGATGGGGAAACCCGTGCCGGTTCGACCCCGGCTCTGGGTACGCACAGGCGAAGCCGCTTTTGCTGGTCTGTCGAAACCGAAGACCATAAGGATTGGGATATGGTGTAATGGTAGCACAAGACATTTTGGTCGTCTTAGTCCTGGTTCGAAA
>JABUTZ010000012.1:17914-39221 GCA_021443415.1 Bacteroidaceae bacterium
ACTGATATAAAGTCAGTTGCAAGCAAAAACGTTACAAGGGGCGGGGCAGAATCGCGCCACTTACTTTGCAACGGGAACATAAGGTAACACTTTTTTGCGGTTGGGCGGAATCCGTCCAATTGCAAAAAAAAAATGCCCAACACCTACCAAAATGTCCGCTCTTGGACTCTGCCACGGATTTCTACTAACGTTGTAACTCATACAACGACCATCACTTTCTATGCCTACGACCCTGCCACTGACCGACTTAGGCGTAAAAGAATCAAGATTAACACCATCAAGCCGGCATCTGCGAGGCGCAGATATGCCGAGGCGTTGATGAAGCGCATCACCGAGAAGCTCGCCGAGGGATGGAATCCCTGGATCGTGCCGGACATGGGCGAGAACCTCCCTCTGCTGTCGGACGCTCTTTCGTCTTATCGCGCGTATATAAGTAAGATGTATCGCGACGGCATCTATCGCGAGGCGACCTTGCGCCGTTATGTCGCACACATGTCAAGCCTCGAGAAATGGTGCGAGGTGCAACAACCGGCAGTCAAGTACATCTACCAACTCACGAAGGAGAAGATTTCGCGATACCTCGACCACGTCTTCGTGCGCCGCAACAACTGCGCTGCCACTCGCGACAACTATCTCGCCACCATCCGACACTTCACCGCATGGGCGATGAGTCGCGACATAATCAAGGTGGACCCGACTGAGGGCATATCGAAGTTCTCGCGCCGGCTTAAGCAGAAACAGCGCAGTGTCATCAGCGCGACCGACGTGGAACGCATCTCCGTTTATGCCCGCGAACACAACCCTCACTTCCTTCTCGCCTGCTACCTTATATATTATTGTTTCATACGCCCGAAGGAGATGGCGGGGCTGAAGATAGGAGACATAAGCGTGAGCAAGCAGACCATCCACGTGTCGGGAGCGATAAGCAAAAACAGACGCGACGGCGTGGTGACACTGCCTGCTAAGGTCATACGATTGATGATAGACCTCGACATATTCAAGCACGCAAGCGGCGAGTACATATTCAGCGATGACATGCGGCCAGGCAAGAAAGCGGTCAGCGAGAAGCAGTTTCGCGACTACTGGAAGCGCCATGTCTGCGCCGACCTCCATCTTCCCGAATCTTACAAGTTCTACAGTCTGAAGGATACCGGCATCACCAACATGCTGCGCAAGCATGACGCACTATCCGTCCGTGACCAGGCGCGCCACACGAGCATCGAGATGACCAACATCTACACACCGCACGACATACTACAGGCCAACGACCTCATCAAGAACTATGAGGACACCTTTTGACGGCTAACGCACAAGCATGAAGTCATCGACGGCGCTGGTGGGAATGGCGACACCTTGCGTGTTGCTTGTGCGCGCCGCCACCATCCACTCCCGCCGCATGACGAGATACTTGAACGCGTCCGACATATTGGTGCTGAGCATTGGCAGCTTCTTGACTTCGAGCTTCTCGCTCTTCTTGATCTTGTGCACCACCTTCGCGCTGCCGCGGTACTTGATTTCCGCCCGGGCGAGTTCCATGCTGCTCACCAGCTCGCGGCAATTCTTGCTGTCGATGTAGAGTCGCGGGAGTCCACGGCGGTCATCGCCCATCAGAACCTGCATGAAGTCGTACTCCGCCTCCTGCCTAAGATTCGACTGCCCGCGGCTCATGAGGTTGACGAGCCACCCAGTGCGTCTTCCGCCCGCATCTTTCTCTATGGCCTCCTTTATCTTGGAGGCGTAGTCCTCGTTCTGTCGCTGGTAGTTGTTACCCGCTCGGTCGTAATAGAGGTTGAGGGTTTTCTGCCTATGCGCCGAAAAGAACGCGAGGAACTGGTCGGCAAGTTCACGGAACCACCGAGGGGGAAGTTCGTAGAAATCCTTCAGGACGCGGTACTCTCCGCCACGCTGCTGTCCGACCACGAACGAGAGCATGTTGCCGAAGTCCATGCCTCCGTCGAGAGGCTGGTCGCGGTCGAGACAGGTCAGTTCCTCGCATGTGAACGCTTCCTCCTTCGACAGCGTACCGACAAACTTGTGTTTCTCTCCGAACAGGACGTAGAAGCGCATGTCGCGGCGCACGCCCGGCTTCATGCCGAGTACGCTCTTGTTGAACTCGTGCGGCTCAAGTGTGCCGTTCATCAGGCGGCGGATGTAGTCGATCGTAAGGATTTCGATGTTTGCAAACGACGATGCGTTGACGAAGAACGTCTGACCCTTGCGCAGTTTTCGCAGGGCTTCGTCCCAGTACTTCAGTTCGCGCTCAAGGTGGGCGAGGGAGCGTGGCGAGGGATGCGGCTTTGCCTTTACCTTCTCAGAAGCAATCGCCACGTCGTTGCGCGCCGCCGCTGCCTGGCAGATCAGTTCGATGCGGTGCGTATCCATCTCGTTGGCGTATCTGAAGAACCAGTCGTATTCGCCCTCGCCCACGTCAGGCATGTCTGTCGTGATGGTCATTCCGAGGAAGAGATGTGACCGTCCGAAACTAATCGCGTCGCCGCGCAGAATGGGCATCGCCCTGTTCACCTTAATGTCCTTGGCAAATTTCGCCTCGTCGTAGAAAAGGTGAACCACGCTCTTGCCCGCGAGGAGCGATGGGTTGTCCAACGAGCCCATGAAGATGACACTGCCGTTCCAGAACGAATAAACATGGCGATAGTCATCCACTATCACGCTGCACTTGCGCCGCCATGCCTCTGGGGGGCGTTCACCCTTGACATAGTGGACCCCCTCGACGATGCCCATCAGTTGCCATCCCTTCTGCACCGCCGGCATGATGTTGTCGGCGAGGTTGTTGTAGGAGTTGGCGACAAAGGCAAACGCCGCGCCAGGCATATCCAGCACACAGCGTGCGCTGCGCCTCGCCTGCACCACCGTACTCTTTGCCGTGCCGCGCCCCATCACGGCGACCATCACTGTTGTGTCGACCCAATCAGTCAGCACCTGAAGGATGTGTCCGTACCTGACATCTGTCTCGTCGCTATTCCTATTCGGCATATTTGGCGCAAAGATAATAGACAACTCCGCCGACAATAATGACGCCGAGATCGAACAGGATTAGCAATAAGTAGGTAACCATGGATGAATGCGTCCCGTTGACCTCGGCCTGCGTGTCCCGCCATTCGTAGTCCTCGCAATGTATCGTGTCGATGCGACTGACGGCGACGGCTTGCGACAATGTGTCATGGCTTGCACTGGTCTGCGTTGTCTGCCTCTGTCGGTCGATGGTGATGCGCCGCGTGACGGCGGGAGCGGACTGGCTATCCCATGCCGCGGTGTCAAAACCAACCAAACGCGCACCGCTGTCCGCCCCCTCCGTCGGCTGGTATTCCTCGATGACTATGTGCAACACCTCGTCCTCGCTGATGTTGGTCAGTGAGGAGTGGGCGGCGGACGCAGAGGCGATGCTGTCAACTACCGCCACCGCGTCCGTGCGCCCGCTCTTCGTCTGCGCCCTGCGTGTGCTTGCACAGCCGACGAGGGCGAATGCGCAAAAAATAACAATTAACCTCAAAAAACACAAAAACAATGGTTTGCACATATCTTGTCAGTGATTATTCGTTGATGGTTTCTTGATGGCGGGCTTCCGCCTCCATCTGCTCCATGTACTCTTGATATTCGCCCTCTGTCGCGTCCCTCCAATTTTCGGGAGAGTCCCAACGACCAAGATGCACGATTGTGGCGAAGCAGCCGTTGTCGTTGGTGAGGTACTTGTAGGGGATAGGCTCGGAGTCTATTCCGTAGGGCGTGAACTCGCCGCTGGGCGTTAGTGTTCTTCCGTTGATTTCCATATTATATATAATGAGTTGTTACGTTGCGATTGTGTAGCCTCTATCTTGGAGTTGTTGAAGTTCATCTTCGTCGAACGATGAGATTGTGGCGGCCGATAACTTGATGTTTTTCGTCTCCGATTGCTGAGGCGTGCAGGCAAGGAGGTGGTCTTTCCAGCCGTTGCTAACTCCAAGATACAGGCATGGCGAGAAGTCCATCGTCAAGCCACTTGCGAAGTTGAAGAAGCCTGTCTCCTGACCATCTTCTGCAAGAGTGATATATGTGAGATTGCGACAGCCCGTGAACGCATCAGACACATCTGTAGCATTTGAAAGGTTCATACCGCTGACGTTGAGATTTGTCAAGGCGTAGCAGTACATCCACGTCTGTTGCATTGTTGTCACTGCCGAGAGGTTACAACCCGACAGGTCAAGGCTCTGCAAGAGTCTGTTTGCATAGAATGAGCGTAGCATTGTCGTAGGAGCATGGGGGAATTTGCCGATGCAACGCCTGAGGCTGTTGGCAGACTGAAGATATCTTTCTGTGTTACCGATATTCACTTGATTGAAATTCACCAGGCCCAAAAGGAAAGCTCCGTTCGTTGATGCGCCATTTGAGATTGAGATATGCCTCTTGTTCGGGCCGACAACGTAGCGAAGAATTTGCGTATTGTTGTTTATCTTGACATCGGACACGGAATAATTGCAGAAGATGTTCGTGCAGACATTGGAAGCAGAAGTGTGATGGGTGCCGTCGTTTAATACATAGCACATCTCGCCGTTGCTTGTGTAGTAGCAAGCCATGAAAGCGATGTCAGGCCATTTCCAATCATTGGGAATTGTGAACTGTCCACCTACCACCTCCGCGTCTCCGCTCCACCCATCGGCAGTCAGTGCTGGGTTGTAGTTGGCCGTGCCGTCGTTCGCCTCTGCCACATCTGCGATGGCAGGCAGTGTGATGGTATCGCCCTTGCTCGCCTTTGTGTAGACGCTCTCCACGTACTTGGCATTCGTGCTGTCGTAGGTGTAGATGATTACTGCGATGTCGCCTGTCGGTGGAGGTGGTGTCGGACTTGTTTGAATGGACGCGATGCATGCGGGCAAGTTGTCCGAGTTCAGTGTGTCGGGCATCTCTGCCCCTTTTGCCTCCGCCTGCTCGTAGGAGGCGGCTATGTTGCCCTTGATGCGGGTTATTTGTGTTGCTACGCTCATAGTGGTATTCCGTTAGATTTGTGACAATGCGAGTTCAATTTCGCCTATCTTCTCGTCAACGTAGGTCATTGTTGCGTACTTGCTTGCAAGCGCAGTGCCATTCTCCGTGAACGATATTGCCTTCACATCGCCCGTTGACGGGTTCATGGCCACCTTGCCGTTGAAGTACACTTGTGCGATGCGCTCTGCGTTGTCGCCGTTGACCTTGTGGATAAGCGGAAAATAGCCGTTTGTGGTGGACTGTGTCTGCTTGACTTGCTCTGCGTATACCTTGCCCACCGCCTCGTTGTCTCTCGTGGGCGATGTCCTTACAAGTATCGAGGAGTCGCCATTTCGCTTGACCACGCACCCGCTCACCACATCGGCGGACATTGTAAACTTGCCCTCAGTGCCCCCTGCCTCCGAGTTCATGCGCCCATAGACGAAGGGGTTGCCCTCTTGGGCGGGGATAGATGTTACCTTTGTGTCAAGTTCCTCTTGTAGTGCGTTGTCAGCAGAGGCTCTTGTCTGCCCCTCCTGCACGAGATTTGCACGCAGTTCGTTGATGGCTCCGACAATGGTAGTGCTCTCGGTTTCGAGGGTGGTGTCAGTTTTTGGCTGGAGGAGCGCATCGGCGTTTGCGCGTGCCGTTGCCTCCGCCTCTATGTCGGCGGCACTCGCCTTGCCGTTGATTTGCGTCTGCAAGTCTGCGTCCGCCGCCATTCGCGCACTCTGCTCGGCAGTCACTGCCGACTTGTCAGCCTTTGCGCCTATCTGCGACTGGAGCGATGCGTCAGCCTCCTTGCGCGCCGTCTCTTCGTCGGCGATCGCCTGCGTGAGGTGCGCGAGGTCGCTGACCTCCGCCTTGTGCGCCAGTTGCTCGTCGACATAGGTCTTGTCCGCCTTGCCCGCCACCTTGCCGTCCACAAAAGCCTCGGACGCAAAAGGCACATCGTTCTCCAAGTCGCTCGTCTTGGTGGGGACTGCGGGCGCGCCCTCGATGTCTGCATAGGGTATGTGGAGGTCGGCGGTCGGCACGTCGCCAACGAGTTCCGTGCCGTTGATGCAGGGCTTGTTGTCGAGGTCGTTGTAGTCGGACGTGCCGCCACCGCCGCCGCCCTTGTCTATCGTGCCGCGTATCTCTATCGTCTGCACCTCGATGTCCTCGCCCTGCTCCGTCGGCAGGCCTGCGTCGGCTGACCATTCAACGACAACGAATGCCTGTTGCTTGGAGTAGCGGTAGTCGCCGCTGAACGCCTCCAATGAGTGCGTGCCAGCCACGAGCGCATTCGCAGGCACGTCGCACACAAGCGTCTGCTCGCCCTGCTTGCCTGTCACTGCCAGTGCCTTTGCGCTCGTCATCGTCTTGACGCGCACAGTCCAGTCTTCGGGCACGATGGGCAACGGCACAGGCTGACCCTGGCTGTCCACCGCCTCCAACGTGATGAGCAGGCGGAACTTGTTGCCCTTGACTATTCTCGGTATCTCGGTGTTGTGTTCCATGTCTTTTGGTTAATGGATTTGTTAATTCAATTCGTTATCAATGTGCGGCGTGACTTTCGCCGCGTACTTGGTCAGCATCTGATATACTTGTCGCTCGTCATACTTGTCACCCTCGGCAAAACTTATCCACATGATGCCGAGTTCCACGTTTTTTCCATACAACGGCACGATGGCGAGCCAGTGCGCTCCGCCGACGGCTATCTTGTGGGCGAACGCCTTGTCAGTGTTGCCCATGTCCTGCAACGTGCCGCTCCAGTAGCCTGTCTTGCAGATTTGCGGTATGAACGTGAAGCGGTCTATGCTGAACTCCGCAAAGTCCTCGTAGATGCTCGGATAGCCGTCGCGCACGCTCTCGTAGGTCATGGCGGCGAAGTTAAACGATAGCCCCGCCGTGTTGCTCCTGCCGTTATGAAATTCCACCACCGCCGCACGAACGCCGCCGCACTGCTTGCGTAGGTCATCGACAAGCGAAGTGATGACTGCCGACTGCGCCATGCGCTTTTGAATGCTTTCGACATGGACTCTTTGCTGGTAGTCGAAGAGTGCCTTGAACACCTTGTCGGGATTGAGTATGAGGTAGCCGACAAGGCTAAGCACGAGCATCACGAACGCCACGAACACGACCTTGAATGCGCCATGAGCCGTGACGAAGTTGATGGCGTGCTCCAAGATTGCAAAGTTGGCGTGACCAGTAATCGGTTGTTTGTTCTCGTTTTCCATCTTATTCAATGGTTATTGTAATAGCCTCATTGGAGGCTCGCAGTATCTTCATCAACTCGTGGAATGTCGCCTGGCTATCGACGACCTGACCGACCACCTTGTTGCGACCCACCAAGATGCAGCCCTCGGTGTCCTCAGGGCGGTTGCCGACGTGAACGAGCACGCCCTGGTAGCCCAGGACATCGCAGAGCCTCGGGAGCATGCCGTCGTACCTCTGCGCCCACGGATAGCGGCGGAAGTTGGAGTATCTCGGGGAGGGAATGTCCATCGCCACGCGGTAGGTGCCAGTCGGTATCGCCGTCTTGCCCATGATTTTCTTGCAGAGCACCTCCTTCAAGGTCATGCCCTGCGACAAGCCGCGGTCGGTATCCTCCAGCGTGTCGCAGACGTACTTGCCATTGACATAGAGCCTGCCGATGGTGTAGGCGTTCTTGCGTGCGATGCGCTTGAGTAGGAGTTTCATAAAAAAAACTGACAGATATTTTGCGTATAACAATATTTTGCGTAACTTTGCAGTGCCGCCTGACACACGTAAGATACGAAGAATGAGTTTCTTCGACCTGCCCAGTCTTGACGGCATTTTTTTTTATATGAAGCGGACATGTATAAAGTCACGCAACGAGGTTTTATGTATTTTGCCATAAGTAACAGGCAGTAAACCTGGCTTCAAAATCACACGGGCGGGATTCGTGGAGCGACGGCAATGGAGTATACGACGAAGGATAACGTACGCCGAACAGTGTCCATACAAAATATCTAAAGACATCTTGACGAATTTCTTTCCGCGATGCGGTACCTTTCGTTTGAACGGGTGATGTCCTTTTCGTGACATCACCCTGTAGTCAAGTTTATGGCAAGACAATAATGATTTCTTCGGGGCAAAATCGAGACGCCTCCTCACGTACGCCTCCGTGTCGGCGATGCAGCGGACTCGGCCGTTGATGACCGCCATTCCAGGCTTCGATACGTTGTAGCAGTCGCCATAAAAATCTTGCGTATGAAAACCTCCGTCGTGATACTTCAGCATACGGTAGTTTCTCTGGTTGACCGAAAAATTATTGGGGTCTTCGGAGATCAAGCACTTAAGTATGACAGGCCTTTGGACTTTAACAGAGTCTTCATAACCATAGGCATGAAAGGAAGCCTGGATTCGCATGTAAACGCCGCCGCCCTTACAAGTAGTGATGTGCGTGTCGCCGCCGCCACGAAAATAGTCGTAAATGATTATGAAGACCTTCCCATTTATTCGGAGCTCACGGCTGGTTTTGCCATTGAATCTGTCATTAATATTGACATAGAAACCATTGCCTCCATTGAGATAGCGCGCTCCCTCCATCGGATGGGCTGGCAGAGCCTTCGCCACGCAAACTGGCATAATCCGCTTATTCACAGTGAATGCGAGGTTGCGGCGTTTCACGGCACCGTCGGCGATTTTATCAGAGGTTACAGATGCGTCGGCGAGTTTAAACTCGTTCACTGCACCGTCAGCCAACTTGGACGTAGTCACGGCACCATCCTTTATCTTGGACTCACTCACAGCACCTGAGGCTATTTTAGATCCGAGCACTGATTCCTCGCTCAGATTCGCCGCCTTGACGCACCTCGACGCCAAGGAATAGTTATCTACCGCGCCAAGACCTATCTTGGCATTCGTCACCGCACCGTCAGCCAACTTGGGCGTAGTCACCGCATCGTCGGCGAGCATCTCGCCGCTCACAGCCCCGGGTTTGCGGATATCTTTTTGCTTGCCGTTCAGGAAGTCCAGTACCATGGCCTCGTCGGAACCTTTCACGCTGGAGGCATCGGTTGCGCTGTCAATCATCGCAATCTTTGCGTCTATCTCTTGTTGTGTTGCCATAATTGTATGATGTATTAGTTAAATTCTTGACGGAACTCATCGCGATGGATGCGCGGCACGCCCCTCTTTGCCGTGGAGATGCCGGGGGTCGCCGTCAGCTCGTCGCTGAGTTCGAGCCTCACTTCGCGCACCACGGGGGAGTCGTTGACGGCGCTGCCCTCCACCACGCTCGCGCTGATGACGCGCATGGCGGCGTCTCCGAAACCCTCGAGGTAGATGTCGCCGCTCATCAACGCCTCGTTGAGCAGGTCTTCGCGCTCGCGGTTCTCCACCTTCGCCTTGATGGTGACGGAGAAGCTCTGTGCCTGCCTGTCCTTGCGGCGGCTGAAGCGGCTGGTGGCGACATTGTATACCTTGTAGTCGCCGCTTTCGCTCTCCGTCGCTTTGTACGTCAGTGCGCCGTTCACCTCGATGCGCTCCCACATGCCCCAGCGGTTGAGGTAGCGTAGGTAGTATCGTTCGCGGCACGGCTCAGAACGCTCGATGACATAGCGGCACAGCGGCTCATGGGCGTTCTCGTCGCCCCATATCTCGAAGATGTTGCAGAGTGTGATGTGACCGTCAAACACGCTGAAGCGGATGGCCTCGAAGTCGATAAGGTAGGCGGCAAGAGAATCCTCGCCGGTATATGAGAAGTCCACAGTCTCAACGGAACCCACCGCGCGAATCTGGAAGTGGTTGATTCCGTACTCTCCGGCGAAGAACATCACGGGGAGCATCTCCGTCTCGCGCACCACGACGGTGTTGCCGCCCGGACGCGCCACGGCGAGGAAATTGCCATCGGCGGGCAGCACGGCTGGACTCGCCACACCTCGCGTGACGGCGACGCCGTTGCTCCACTTGCTCATTTGGTCCACCGACAGATACACACCGACCTGCAGCACCTGCTCGTATGGCTCGATGGGTACAATCTTATCAGTGCCTTTTTGGCGGAACGGCACCTCGGGGAACTGCGTGCGGATGATGTCTGCGATGTCCACAGAGATGCTCCCTCGGGCCTTGGCGGTATAAATGGAGCCGATATCAGTGATGTCTATGCGATAGAAATACTCGATTTCCGTGGCATACTGGGTGCCGAGCACGCTGATGTCGAGCATCAGCGGTTCGTCCACCGACGCGACAGGCGCATTGTCTGCCAGCTTGATTGTGAAATAGTCAATTGTCGCCATGGGCAATCAGGGTTGTGTTGAGGATATTGCCTATCCATGAGTATTTCTGCCACGCCGACTTGACGAAGGCGTCGCGCTCGACGCCGGGCGTGGTCATGAATGCGTAGAAATCATCCATGCGGCCCGCGTGGTGCTTCTGCCACAGAAAGAAGAGGGCGTCTGTGTCCGATGCCCCGGGTGCGGCTATGAAGTTCCTCTGTTTCATGATGCGAATTTATATATAATAAGGTAAAGCGTAAAGGACAGAAATCACGTTGGCTTGACAGTGGTGGTCACAAGGGGTATCTCGATGATGGTATCCATGCGCATGGCAGGTGGGTAGTCTCCGCACGATCCGCCCTCTGTGTTTATCGTGTTGGTGTCATCGGGATAGTATCGCGAGTCGCCAGCCTCCTTTTCCCTCCATACGAAGACATAGTAATCATACGCGCGGTTGATTACAATCGAACCGGGCTGACCGTCATACGACGGACGTTGCATGGGGTCATTGTTCATTTCGTGCAGAATCCGTTGAAACTCCGCGACGAACTCCTCCTCCGTATAGACATGCCCCGGAGGATACGTGTCTGCGTATTGGGGTTGGACGTACAGGAGGTGCGGGGCGCCGGGGACATCATACTGGGTATCCCACTTCGCCTGCAGCTGTGCCAGCGTCATGCGAGTGTCGCGTCTGTATCGCGTTACCATGCCGACCGGCCACACGTAATTGGCGAGGACATCTTGGCGAGCCGCATTGAAGACATTCCAGTATAGATTTGGCAGGGATATTTGGCTTGGATCCTTTTTCCAGTAGTAGACGAGAGCCGGTTTTGGTATGTCATCGTCGGCGACGAGCGGCACACCGTTGTCTATGAGACGAAGCGTGCGCATGGTGAGGGTGGCGGGAGTATGCTCTTTGGCTGGCAGCGCATAGCTGAGCTTGTCGAGGATTAGCGGCTGACCGTTGAGCGTCAGCTTGTCGAACGCCGTGAAGGGCGGCAGGCTGCCGCTGAGCGTTACAGGCACTTCCACCTCGTGCATGGAGCGGCGCAGGATGTCATCGTATGTGCGCCAGTAGCGGCTGTAGAGTCCATCGTCAAACTGCCATGTCAGGCCGAAGCCTCCGGATGACAGGCAAAGCCCATTCTCCGTCATTAGGGCGAGCGCAATCGGTGTTTCGTCGGTCTCGTCATCCGGCTTGTCCACCTCCTCCATCTTGTGGCGATAGTTCTTGCCGGTCAGCATCACCGCCTTGAGTATGGTGCCACTGCCCAGAGGTTCGATGTAGACGCCCTTGTCGGGCGAGGCGATCTCTGTCGCTTCGATGCCTACGGGTTGCGGGTCCCACGAGAAGTTTGGGGCGAACAGGCTGTCTCCGTACTTGGTGGAGTGAAGAACCACCTGGTTGGTCTCGTAGCTATAGTTGACGTGCGAAGTTCCCGACGGGGCGTTGACCGTGGCATCGTACTTGACCAGTATGTCCTCCCAGCGCGGTTCCAGCGGCACCGCTTTCTCCAGTCCCGTGTCGTTGCTCAGTTTGAGGTAGGTGGGCTCCGCAAAGGTGGTTTTGGGGTATCCCTCCAGCATCGCCTCGATGTCTTTCACATCCACACTCTCCAGCACGTCGCGTATCAGGGCGAGGCTCACGCTCCGCCTGTTGGTGTCGCACGAATAGATGAGTCCGAATCGTGCGTACAGGGTGGCAAAGAAGTCGCTCACGCTCGACGTGGGCAGCAGGTCGGCGTACTTGCCGCTCTTGTCCACCACGTTGTTGAGCAGCACCACACGGCTTAGATTCGGCTCATGTTTAAGAAAATTATCCTCAATGGTGTAACCCAGGCTGTCGAACGCCAGCTCCAGTGCTTTCCAGACTAATATTACAGGCTGTTGCAGAATGACAGGAGGTATGGGTTCCTCCTCCTCGCCGCCGTCCTCGCCCTCGGTGATCTGTATGGATGTGCGGAAGCTGCCAGCCACTACTCCGTCCGTGGCTATCTCGTCAGCTGTCGGGAGGTCGCACATGCGCGTCTCCTTCCACTTGCCGTATGCCACCGAGTTGTCGAAGCCCACGTTGAACTCGTACCCCTCGCTCCTGCTCGCCGATAGCAGGTTGATGACCGCCTTCTGGCTCCACGAGCCGTCGATGACCGAGCAGTGGTTGTCCTCGAGCAGTGGCGCTTTCTCCATGTCCATGCGCTCCGCATGTCCGAAGATACGCGCATTGACGGGCGTGTATGGCACCGATACGCTCACCGACTGATTGCCCTCTTCGCTCGTGATGGGACTGTGTATCTCCATGTCCATCGTGAAGTCCTTGCCCAGCTCCACGTCACCTCTTTCCGTTGATATCCTTAATGCCATGATAGGTTATTTTTTCATTCTGTTGTATTCCTTGCGGCACTTGTAGAGCCACGTCAGCACGTCCCACAGGGGCGTGCCGTCCACGTCGCGCACGGTGCCGAACACACCGCCCTTTGCCACCTCCAGCCGTATGCCGTTCCAGCCCAGATGGTCGTCGCCATACCTGCCGCCGCCACCGCCCTGAAAAAGGATGGTGTAGCAGATATCCTCGCCGTCCACCTTGACAGGTGTCGTGGTCAGGTGAGTCCACACGCTGTTGAAGAACGTGAAGCAATGGAGGGCGAGCAGAGCCGACGGCTTCCTTTCTTTCGGCCCGTCGTACATGGCGCGCACCAGTGCCTCCACCATCTCCTCCGCCTCCTGCCCGTCCTCGCCGTCCAACTGCCGGAGTATGCCCATCACCGTCATGAAGTCGCCGAACGTCATGCCGTTGAGCATATCGCCCGCCTTCGCCCGCCATTCTCCATGCACGGGGATGAGGTTGCGCAAGGGCGAGAGACGCACGCGCCCCGACTCGTCGCAGAACATCGCCGCCACCTCGTCGGCTGTCGCCATGTCGGCATCTGTGGCGGTTAGGTAGAGCGACGGCACCACGCGCAGCCCCATCGCCGCCTTGGCTACGAGGGCGCGCACCTGCGCAGGGTCGCGCGTCAGCTGGGCGACGAGCATGGCTTCGTACTGCTTGCCGCCCATCTCATCCGCCACCTCGGGGACGGAGATTGTCCTGCCTATGAACTGTACCTCTCTCATTTGCCCTCGAATACTACTTTTTGTCCGTTGAACTCCGTAACCAGTATGCGCCAGCACACCCGTGCCTGACCTGTGTCCCTGTCCGTGAAGAACAGTTTGTACTCTGCGTTGCTCACGTCCTCACCGCGGGCGGCTGGGCGCAGTATGGCATGCGATATGCGCGCCAGGTCGCCGCCCTGACCGCGGTATCTGTCCCACTTGCGGAACGAGAGCGAGAATGGCACTCCCTTCTTCGAGAGTGCGCGCATCTCGTCGATTGCTACGTAAAGATTGATGGTAGAGTCCATATCCTTATCATTTTCACATTACAAAGATACACAACAGCACAAAACCGCGAAAGGACAAAATACCCCATGTTTAGCACACATTTTTTCACGAAAAAACATCAAAATTGCGAAATGGATGCCTTGAAAAGGTCGGGGTATTCCAATTTTTGGATTTTAATGCGGTGTTTTATTGGCACAAAATCAGTATTTTCAAGAGATTAAATACGATAGAAACCGAAACCGACCCCGAAAAATCGCGTTTTCACGCGAAAGTCCGGGCCGCCCTGCCGTCGGTGCACGGTTACCCCCCCCCTAAAAGGTGAAATATGACACGACGGTGCTCGCCCATCAGCGCGCATCGTCGTGTCACTTCCTGCCGCTCCAGCCACCGCGGTCGGGGATGGCGGCGAGGTACTCGTACATCCTTATCTTCAGCCGGCGCATCGCCTCGCCGTACAATACGCCATACAGCGGGCGGTTGTATATCTTGTAGTTGCCGTGGCTCTTGGTGTCGAGGACACGCATGTAGGATGGAACCTCGGCGACAGCCACCGCACCATCGGCCCACGCACTGACGCTCGCCACGCCCTGCTGCAGCACGGTACGCAGATGGCCCGTGCGCCTGTTCCTGCCTTGGGGCGCGACGGCATAGAGATTGGATTCGGCGGCCTTCAGCTGCTCCTCGAACACGCGGCGCACGCCTTTCGTGATCTCCTCGTCGATTATCTGCTGCGTCGTGTCCATCAGTCGAGAACGAATGAGATGCTCCAGCCTGCGAGTGTCTTGTAGACCTCCGTCTCCGGCAGTGTCTGCACGGTGGAGGGGTCGATGCTTCCGAGTATGTGGCAGCTCCTTGCGATGTCGTCCATCATGGTGCGCTTGATGTCCTCGACGATAGGCTGGATATATGCCAGCTCGTCGTACTCGTTCTTGCGCTGCGGGTCATACTTGCTCATCAGAAACACAACGCCGATGGTACGCTCCTTGAAACCGTCGACTGTCTTGCCCGAACCGCGCGACTGGGGGATGAGCACCCACAGCATGGGCAGGGCGGTGGGCGACATCGCCTGCACGATCTTGCCGAAATCGTCGGACTTCGCCACGAACGTGACGTTGCCGATTCCCGTGATTCGCTCTGGCAGCCGCTGCCAGTATTCTTTGTATTTGACCAGATTCACCATAGTGTATCAGAATGTGATGCCCTTGGACTGGGGCAGCGGTTTGGACAGATAGAGGTCGGCGAGCACCTCCGCCTCCTCGTGGGTCATGAGTGCGACGATGTCCTGCAGCCGTTGCGTCAGCATGGCGGCGTCCGCGCCCAGGTTGTTCGCCACGCTCTGGCGCGCCGACTGCTCAGCCTTCAGTTTGTCCTTGACCATGCCGCTCTGCTGCACCTGCACGATGCCCTCGGGCAGCACCTCCACCGGGAGTCGCTCCACAGCTTTCTTCATCGTCAGCAGGGCGAGAGGACGGCACGCCGCCTCGTTCAGTTGCTCCATGCCCTCGGCTCCGCCGAGGAGTTCCTTCATGAGTTCCTTGCCTACGATGGGTTCGATGCTCGCGCTCTGCACCTCTCGGATGATTGGCAGGAGGGTGACGAACAGGCGGTGGCTTCCGAGTGAGTAGTAGAGGTCGAACGTCTCCTTGTCGCGAATGAGCAGTCCCTTGCGACGCTTGTTTGCCTCGCTCGCCGTCCACCATTCGGCTCCCATCGCTTCGAGGGCGTAGACCAGTTCGTCCATTGCCTCGTATGCCATGTGGCGTATGTTGTCCTCATCCTTGAACTCCTGAACGGCGCTCAGCCCCTTCTCGTTCTCTCCGAGATGCTTGCCGCGGCCTGCCGTTCCATGCTGGGCTTCGAGGGTGGGGATGATGCGCAACCATGTGAACATCGCCACCGACTGCTGGGCGAGACGCACTATCTCAGCCGCCTCCCCGTCATCGTTGCGATAGAGTTCGTCTATCTTGTCGACCACGTCGTTGCCCACGCACTCTATGAGCTTGCGCATGCCGAGGGGCAGGATGGGCGACCACTTTGACCAGTCCACGTCTGCGTCTATCAGTCCGAGAACCTTGATAATCTCCTGCGCACCGTTGTCAAGGGCGTTGAAAAGTCTGATGTCATTCATTTGCCATCACTCTGTTTTGAGGTGAAACGTTTTGCTCCGACTCCACCTGGTTGCGGTAGAGCCCGATTCTCAGTCCCGGCTTGTCCGGGAAGTTGAGGTTGATGTACTGCTGCAGGGGTTGGCACAGCACCATGTCGGGAATGGATGTCTCGCTGGCGTTGTACACCTTAAGGCTGTAGAGTTTCTCGCTTCCAGACGAGAGTTTGTTCTCGAGGATGAGGTTCGACAGCACGGGGTCGAGACCGAATCCGCTGGTGGCGGCCGCGTCCGCCTTGTTGGAAATCTTAATCTGCGCCTCCACGTAGTCGCGTATCTTCTTGTCTATGGGTGTCACCTTCCATCCCTCGAAAGCATTCGCCTCCGCGTTCCAGTAGTTGGAGGTGTGCATGTACTTGCCGGCGTTCTGCTTGCCTGTGATAGTCTCGGCGAACCGCTCCATCGCCACGTCCTTGAACTCGTCGAGCATCTTGTCGCTGTACTGCTCGCCGCGCTGGTGGCATATCTGCTCGATGCGCTGCTTGGCGGCATCCCAGTACGACTGGGGCGACTCGATGTGATAGCTGATGGCGGCTGAGTTTTCGTTGTATGCCTTGAGTATCTCCGCCAGACCGCCAGCCAGTTCCAGCCACTCCATCGCACCGAAAAAGCGAGGTGTCGATATCCATTCCTTGCCAAATGAGTAGATGCGATAGTAGGCGATGGACACAGGATGCTTGTATGGATTCCGGGGGTCGAAGACAGGATACTTGAACGTCTTCGTCGGGTCGGGCGTAGGCCAGTCGCCCACCATCACCTCCTGCGGGTCGCTCTCGCCGTCGGGCGGCCACACGAGGCGGCACTTCTGGAACGGCACGTGCTCGATGTGGTGCAGCTTGCCGCCGATGCCGATGCGCGGTGCGCGGGTGCGCACGTACTTGACGAAGAAGCCGTTCATGTGGGTGAGGTCGACGAGACAGCGGTGGAGCATCTCGCGGTAGTTCCATCGCTCCATGTCATCCGTCACCTCGTGGTCGACGGTCCACCGGCGATAGTACTTGTTCTGGGCATCGTCGATCTCGTCGTAGTAGAGACGGGGACCCTCGCCCCACTGCAGGCCCTGGATCTTGCCCATGATGCCCTCGCCGGCGTAGAAGTCATCGAGGAGCTTGCGCACCTCGCCGGGCAGGTCGTTGTTCGCCCCGAAAGGTACGATGAACTCGCCGTTCACACTCATCTTGCGCTTGAAGTAGGCGTTCGACGATGACAGCATGATGCTCGACGGCGACCACGACTGGTGGGTGCCCAGGCTCACGCTGTACATGGCGGAGCCGGTGTCGATGATGCCGAAATTGCCAATATGTCGTACAATCATGTCAATTGGGATTTTTCACAATGCAAATATACATTATTATATATAATGTGTAAAAGACACTTTTCGCACCTCAACGGCTGAATACCTTGCGGGCGCGTGCGTCGGTCTTCTCGCGGTTGCGCAGGTCTTGCAGGGACACGACGGCGCGCAGGTCCTGTAGCCGTGCCACGGCATCGCCCAGACGGTAACATGCCTGAGTGAGGGCGTTCACGTTGACCGCCTGTGCTTGTACGTCGGGGACGTCACCCCCGGTGAAGCCACCGTCGGCATAACCCGGCAGACGGTTGGCGCGCGAGTACTGGCTGCGCAGAGCCTCGATGTTGCCGATTGCGTCGATGACGTAGGGATTGTTCATGACGGTCTGTGGTACCACGTACTCGCCCTTATGGACTATGCCCGCCACCTCGTATCTGCCGCCGTCACCCGTGTAGCCACCCTCCGAGAACTCGCCGGCAGACGAACCGCTCGGTGTCACGTTCTGGTTCTTGATGCGGTCGCGCTCCTGCTTGGCGTTGTTCAGTTGCACGATACCGAGAGCCGTGATGACGGCTGCCGCGATGCTGCCGCCGATGGGTCCGAGCTGGGCGTATGCCTGCATGATCGAGAGGGCGGTCTGCGAGATAATCTGCGCGATGGTGGTGACGAACTGAGCGTCCGCGTACTTCTTTTGTATGTCGTACTTGGCCTGCTCCTTCTCCTCCTCGAGTTTGGTGGTGTCCTCACCGTTGGCCTTGGCGGCGGCAATCATCGCGTCATACTTGGCATCGCTCTCGGCTATCTCGCCCTGCTGTAGTTCAGAGAAGAGTTGCGATGCCGTGCCCGCTATCGAATTGATGGCGCTGAATGTCTTGGTGGCTGTCTTGGTCTTCTTAGCCCAATTCTTCTCAAAGTTGCTCGCCTCCTTCTCGTTGAGCTGCTCCATCTTCTGCTCGTGGTCTTTCGCCAGCTGGGCGAGGGCGTCGAAACGCGCTCGGTCTATCTCCTGCTCGCTCAGCCCGAACTCTTCGTGCTTCAGTTTGAGGGTGTCGTACATGGCGGTGGTCTGCGCCACGACGGCCTGGTACTCCGTCTCCAGTTGCTCGCGCTCGGTCATGGGCACCATGCGTATCTGGTTCACCGCCTGCGCCACGTTTGCCGTGTCGATCAGGAACTGGTGGTTGAGCGACTTCACCTCGTTGGTGGCTGCCTCCATGTCGCTCTTGCGCACGTTGATGCCATTCTGCGACAATGTTGTCAGTGCGGTCTCGTAGTCTTCCGCAATCTTCAGGCGGTCTTGCGTGCTCATCGCGTCAATCTCCTTGAGGGTGAGCGCAGCCTGTTGCTCGGAGATTTGACCCTGGGCCTTGGCGAGTTCCACCTGACGACGTTGCTCGTCGTAGAACGTCTGCGAAAGTTGCAGACGAGCATCGCGGTTCTCCGTCGCCTTGTCGACCATTGCCTGCTCGCCGGCAGCCACCGCCTGCTCCATGTCGGTGTTGGCTTTCTTCTGCTGATCGAGCAGATATTCGTTGGTCTGCGTGTATTCCTCTTTTGTCTTGCCGCTCAGCTCAGCGAGAGTGTCGAGACGCTTGACGGCATACGCCTCATCCTCCGCCGCCTTGCGCTTGTTGAAATCTGCGTCCGTTATCAGTTCCTTTTCATGCATCATCTTGATGGCGGCGATGCGCTCGTCATACTCTGCCTTCAGCTCGTCGAGTGCCGTCTTTGCCGCCACCTTGGCATCCTTGTCGGCGGTATCCTTGGCTGATGATTTACCGGAGTTGGCTGTGCCTTTTCCTGTGCTGGTGCCGGTTTCTGTGCTTGCAGTGCTCACTGGAGTGACAGGCGTTGTCTTCAGCAATCCAATCTGAAGTTTCTGCTGATAGTCGATGCTGTCTTTCCACTCCTTGTCAAGCTCTTTCTGCTTCGCGACCTGCTCGGCGGCTATCCTGTAGTTCTCCCCATATATAGCTTTCGCCTCATTCAATCTTTTCTTTACTTCCGCGGCGCGCTTCATGTCGCCTTGGGCATAGAGGGTGTTATATTGCTGATTGTAGAGTTGGATGTCTTTTTCGCTCTGCCGATATAGTCCGCGGGCCTTTTCCAGTTCCTGCTGAATGTCGGCGGATTCCGTGTAATAGGGTTGCATCTTGGCTTGCATCGCTTGTGCCAGAGCTTTCTGCCTAAGTTGCTCGATGTACGACTTGATGGCTCCCGTGGTCTCGTTGGTCAGTCGGCCCTCTTCGGATATGGTGGCGTTGTAGGCGGGAATAATCTTCTGGAGTTCCGCGATGGCGGCGCGACGCTCGTCAACCTTCAGCCTATTGTTGTGGATGGCGTTGTTGAGCATTGTTATTCTGGCTTCCTCTTCCAGCGTAGATGCAATGGCTTCACGCTCTGCATCCGCCACGGCTTTAGCTCCCTCGCTCATGCTTGTCATTTTATCAATGACAATTCCAATAACGGACACAAGCGCCACAATGGCGGTAATCACCGCTCCGATGGGATTGGCTGCCATTGTGGCATTGAGAGCCTGCCATGCCTTACTCCAACTGAAAGTGGCAACCGCGGCAGCCACTTTGGCGGCGGTGTCCTTTATTGTCATAGCGATGCTTTTGGCCTGAAGCGCGATGTTTTGAATGACGTGTTTTGTATAGATGGCGCTCACCGTTGTGAGTGCAGCTATACCGGCAGCCAGACGTGATATCCACGTTATATTCTCGGAAACCCATTGAACCAGCGAGGTGAATATGTCGATGATGCTCTTGATGGCTCCGCGCGACTCGTAGAACTGGAGAATGAGACCCTCGATGGCACTATCCAGTCCTGCCAGTGAGCCAGAGACGTTGTCACCCATCGTCTGCGTCATCTGCTGGAAGTCTCCCTCCGCCCCCGTCACCTCCTGACGCAGCTGTGCTATCGAGTCGGCGTTCTTCAGGAATGATGAGAACGCAGCCACACTTCTCTTATCAGTCAGTTCGAGGGCGGTGGCGAGGTCGATTCCTTCGTCGTTCAACTGTTTCAATGCTACAGCCAGTTCCTCGGAGTTCTTCACAGGACCTCCGAGTGCCACAGCCAGCGCACCACTCTCGTCGGCGAGGTTGAGCAGAATATTTCGGGTGGCGGTGGCTGCGCTCGACGCGTCGAAGCCGCTGTTTGCGAGCACTCCGAGCAGGGCAGCGGTGTCCTCGATGGTGAAGCCGAATGAGTTCGCCACGGGTCCTATGGTCGCCAGCGAGTTGTTCAGGTAGTCGAAGCTCATGGCGGACTTCGTGGTGCTGATGGCCATCGTGCTGACCACGCGGTCGATGTCCGTGCTCTCGAGTCCGAATATGCGCAGCGCAGCACCTGAGAGGGTGGCAGCTGACGAGAGGTCGGTTCCCACTGCCTTGGCGAACGACATGACGGCTGGTGTCATGTTGGTGATGTCCTCCATGCCGAAACCGAGGCGGGCGAGTTCCACCTGCAGCCCTGTCACCTGCGATGCCGTGTACGACGTAGTGCGTCCAAGCTCCTTAGCCTGGTCTGTCAGCCCCTTGACTGCCTCCATGTTGGTGCCGAGCACCGCCGCCAGTTCCGAGTTCTTCGCCTCAAAATCCTTGATTGTGTCGAACGCACCGCGGAACGCAGATGTCAACTTGTTCAATGCCTGCTCGCCGATAGCAAACATAGCACCATTAACAATTTGCTCCCTCCAACTTCTGAATGCATCAGAAAAAGACTGCGTTTGCCCACTTGCGGCACGCAGCGCTTCCTTTGTCTTGTTTATCTCGTTCGTGAGTTCCTTAAAGCGAGTTGGGTCTGTGGATGCTGACGTACCTTTGAGTTGTTTCTGCATCTCTTTCAAATGCTTCTGCAACTCGCCGATTGTGAGTTTGCTCTTGTCCATGGTAGAACGAAGAGCCTCCATCTTTTGGTTGTTCTGCTGTATTTTGTCTTGAAGCGACTTGCTCTGGTTCTCTAAATTCTTGAACTCTTTGGAGTCTTTGCCGGATGCCTGCTCCACATCCTGCATTTTCTTGGCAAGTTTCTCCTGTTCAAGCGCAAGTTTTTCACCTGCGGATTGAAGTTTTGTTAGCTCCTGTCTGGCTTGTTCTCCATTCAGAGTTAGAGACCACTTAATATAGTCTTCTTTCATCTTTGCATGTATTTTTTGCAAAGATGTGCAAATTTGCTAATTAAGCAAAGGACAATTTATTCGTAAATTATATTGGGACCTATATATTTGGGTTTCTTTTTGCTTTTGTTTTTGGTGGGAGTTCCAACGATAGGATAGTGACTGAA
>JABUTZ010000012.1:39321-46489 GCA_021443415.1 Bacteroidaceae bacterium
CGATATTATAAAAAATGCTATGATGAAGTACCACATAATATTATATCTTTTCCGCAAAGATACAAATTTGTTAGTTTACAAACAAACAAACAAACAAGAATTTTTCGGAAATAGGTAAAAAAAACGAGGAGACGGCTCGCCATCTCCTCTCAAAAACATCTGACTCGGTACTCATGGATGCCGCACTCTTTGTATAGCGCATTTTCTGGCATCGTGCATGCGGACTACGCTACCGTCCACCGTGGAGCAGTTTCCCTTGTCATTAGTGAGCGTACCTTACCTTTTGTTTCACGCAGACATAATATGATGCCCGCAGGCGCATGTTTTCGGTATAATCCCAGTCACGCCAGCCGCTGGGTGTCACTCTGACCTCACATTTTTGTATGGCTCCGTCTCCGGGGAGCCGCCTCTGTTGTGCTCTGGTGTTTGGATATGCAAAGATACAACTTTTCCGTCAATTATCCACTCCAAAGTCCGCCTGATCTTCAATCATGCGGCGACGCAGCTCGAACTTGGCGAGACCGGCATCCTGCTTCACGCGCTCGCGCACACTATCGGGTATCTCGGTGATGGTCTTGTCGATAAGCTCGCGCAGTTCCTTGCGGTCGATTTCTGGCAGACCGAGGTCCTCGCGCTTGGTGGTGTAGATGATGGTCTGCGCCGGGTTGATCATCTCCTCGGGGATTGTATTCTCCTGCTTCTCGAAACAGCCGCGCAACTTGGCGGCCGAGTTGAGCATCTTGTGGAAAAGCTCGAGGTCTCCGAGGGCTTCCGCCGCATAGGCAGCCTTCTCCATGCGCTCAGCATACATGTTGCGGTAGGCATCGACGGTCACGCCGGTGTCCTGATAGAAGAAGTTGACCGCGTCGTTGTAGATGCGGTAGGCATGCGCCGGCTTGATGCCATACTGCGTCTGTAGTATCTTGATGATGGCGGCGCGTGTCACCACCTGGCCGTCGGCGAAGCGCACCCTCGCCCTCAGGCCGCGCACAAGGTCCATGAGCGAGTAGTATTCCGCCTCCGCGGGGGAGAGACGCGACATGTCGCCCGTCGCTACAATCTGGGCGATGGTGTTGACATCAATGTGCGCGAGGTCAATGCGCGAGGGTTTAACCTTGACAGAGGGAGTATTCATGCTCGTCCATGGCTGTGAGGATGGAGTCCAGACGTTCGTCGTGTACCATCATGCGCACCTCACGGGCGGCGCTGGCATCCACTTTGGCGAGTTCGGTCAGCGCCTCACGCAGGCTTTCCACCTGATAGTTCTTGACTGGTGTCTTGGCTTCCATTCCTTAGTTGGTTTATCGTTTTGTCGAGGGCGGAGATTTGGTGTTGTGTCTCGCCTCTGTCGCATGGGTGACGCTGATGGGCGAGCAGGTGGCGCAGTCGCGCACGCAAAATCAAGCGGTTTGCGAGCGCGATCATGCGTTTTTTAGGCGGCTCCGCTCCTCGGCATTTATCAGCATGAGCCGCTCGCGCCACTTGTCGATGAGTTCCTGATAGGCCTTGATGCGGTCGCCTTTGTCCTCGGGCGTTTGCTTGAGCCGCTTTTCGTTTTTGCTGAGATTGGCCTTGGCGGTGTTCTTCGCCTTTAGCAGCGCCATGTCGGTCATCTCCGTGATTTCCGACTCCAGCCTGTAGCGGCGCATCTGTGGAGCCTCTCCGAGTATCTCGTGGTGCTGCTTGTAATATTCCAGCTCCTTCCACATCGCTTCGTCTGCAAGGAACTCCTCTACGACGGTCTCAGCCAGTCGGGCGGCTTCCGTGAGGTCACCGTCGCCGGGCATCTCGAGCAGGGCGCGGCGCGCGTCCTTCCACTTGCCGTACGAGGTGAACATGTCGTTGACGAGTATCTTCAGCGAGTCGGGGCAGTCGGGGGCGGCGAGGAAGGGAAACCGCTCGCGAAATGTCACCACCTTCTTCACCACGTCGGGCGATGCGGGGGCGGCTTTCCCGCTGTCGGTGAATTGTGCAGTCGCTTCTGGTTGAACGGGTGCTGACTCCGCATGTGGCGCGTGCGCCATGCGTGGCAGGGAGCGCAGTTCCGCACCGCTCAGACCCGACAGGCGGCGCAGCTCCTCGGCGAGCATGCCGCGCAGGGTGGAGTCCTCGCACTGGCGGAACACCACCTTCATACGGACGTTGGTTCCGTATTTGGCATAGAGAGCCGCACCCTCAGCGTATGGGCGCGGCCCTCTCAGCCAGTTGATAATTTCCTCTTTCACCGCTTACGACTGGTTAGGAACGGGATCGTCGGCGGTAGGCACAGGCACACCCTCGTAGATGGCGATATCGTCACCGCGGCTCACCTGTGTGAATGTGAGCTCGTTGAGGTTGCTGTCCTTGTTGCCGGTGTAGCTGGCGGTCAGGCGCATGGGATTGCAGGGGCTGCCGAGCATGTCGCACTTGCCGTCTTTACAGTACTGCACGAGCACGATGCAGTTCTTGCCCACCCATGCAGTCTTGAACTCACGGATAGCCTGCTCGTTGCCCGGGTGCGAGAACTTGATCGAGGGTGTGAAGCCCTCGGCGTCGGGGTCGCCGTCGCTGGCGGAGGTCAGTTCGACCGTGCCAGGGGTGAGATAGAGAGCCACGCCCTTGGCGTCATTTTTAAGCGTGATGTCATCGGCGATGACTACGCCCTTGTCGTCGCGTGCCGGCATGGTTCCGATGTCCTCCACGTCGATGACCGTGACGCGGTCCTTGGGCTGGATGCCCGCTCCGGGATGACCTTCGGGACGGGGCACTGATACTTTTACGTATGCCATAATCTAATGATGTTTGATGTTAGACGAAAATCAGCCTCCCGTCCTCCCCGGAAGCAGGGGAGAGACGGGATGCCCTGTCATGTTACGCGCGGCTCACCTCGTAGAATTTGCCGTCGGTGCTCTTCACCAGCTCGATGCTCTTGCCTGCGCTCAGCGTCATGGCGGCGGTCAGCACGAAGTTGCCGCTGTTGGCGATGGTGCTGGCGTTGGTCGAGCCGGAACCGTAGATGGTGTACTTGACACCTACCTCGGCATCGTCGAAGTTGGTGATGGCCGTGGCGGCTGTGTTCTCGCCGGTCACGAACTTGGTGGCGCCAGCGAGGCTCGGCGTGGTGTCGTTGGCGGCGAACTGCATTAGAGAGCTGCCAGCGTTGGTGCGCTTCACCTCGATGAACTTGCCGTCGGCGCGCTTCACGAGCGTGATGGTGTCGCCCTTGGCGGGTACCCACTCGGCGCTGATGAGCGAGAAGACGCCGGACTTGGCAATCTTGACTCCGTAGTTCACGCTGCCGCACATGATGGTGACGGGTACGCCCACCTCTGCGCTGGTGATATCGGTGATGGCGAACAGCTGGGTGTTGGCCACTGTCTTCACACTGGTGTGCAGGGCTACGTCAGGATTCTTGTCCTTCTCGCACTCGACATAGCTGTCGGCGAGCATGTCAATCTCGTTGCAGAAGATCATCTGACGCTCGTAGTCCATGTCGGCCTTGCTGGCATACTTGTAACCTACGGCGAGGGCGGCGACACCCTCCTTCCAGTTGCTCCACACCTTGAGTGTCCAGTCCTGCTGCTCGATGTTGAACTGGAGCATCTCGCCCGGCACGTCCTCGTAGAAGCGGATGTTGCCGTCCATCGTCCAGATGAGACGCTGGTGGTTGTCGGCATTGGGCACCTCCACAATCTGCACGCTCGGGTACTCCTTGACGTAGTTGATGTTGGCGGTGTAGTCCATGTGCGTGCCGTACTTCGCCTCGTTGTACTTGTGGTAAAGCACAAGCATGCGGCTGGGCATGTAGAGACGGAGGCTGCCGCTGTCGCGCAGGACGGCGGGAATCAGGCTCGTGCCCTGATATACCTTCTCGCCGATGTTACCCTCGTTGATCTCGCCGAGCTCGAAGGGCTTGATCTGATAGACGGTGTTGCCGCTGGTCGGGTCCTTGTAGCCCTCCACGCGCTTGCGGATGAACTCATAGACACCGTCAGCTGCCTCGAGGGCGCGGCCGGGCTCGTTGAGCTGCGGGTTCTTGCGCACACCATTGACGCGACGCTGCTCACGCTCGTTGTGGAGCTTCTTGGCGGTCTCCGACAGGATGAACTCGATGAAAGACCACTTGATGGCCTGCGAGCCCTCGCGGTTGAGGTAGCCGATCCAGGTCTTCTCCATCTCCTTCAGGTTCTTGAACTTGTGCGCGAACATGACGTCGCTCATGCGCAGCACCTCGTCGCCAAACTCGTAGGCACCCTTGGTGACGTTCTCGAAGTCGCTCTGCGTATTGTCTGCCTGAGAGAACTCGCCGAGCCATACGTTGACAAGGACAGCCATGTCCTGGTAGCCGCTCTCGAGCGGGAAGTTGGCGGTGATGGTGGGCAGTTCCATGAGCAGCGACTGCAGGCGCTCCTGCCATGGGATGCGATAGAAGGCACCGAGGTCTTCCTTCAGACGGGCGAAGTCCATGCTGCTCGCAACCGGGCTCATCACCTGCATGCCGGTGGCACGCGAGAGGAGGGCGGCACGGGCGCGCTGGTTATAGGGGCGGTCGGCGAGGGCGAACATCACTCCCTCGCGGCCTCCGAGCTGGGCTTCGTCCTGGAGGTTGATGGCTGATGCCTGGGGGGCGGCTATGCCTGCCGCCTTGCCGTGGTCTGTCTCGGCAAGAGCCGACAGGGCAGCGACCTGAGCCTTGAGCGTGGCGCACTCCTCAGCCAGATTCTTCTGGCTCTCCGAGTTGGCCTGTGCGGCGTTCAGGGCTGCCTGAGCCTGCATCAGCTGGGTTGTCAACTGCGCCACCGTGCCGCGAAGGCTGGCGATGGTGGCGCCACTCTCTCCCTCGTCGCCGTGCTCGCCATCGGCGAGGGCGGTCTTGAAGTTCGAGATGAACTCATCGGAGAAGCCGAACGACTTCAGTTTCTCCGTCTGCTCGGCGGTCAGCTCCTGGCGACCCTCCGAGTTGGCCAGATCCCTGACACCGAGAACGGCGAGGACACTGGCAAGAGCTGCTTTGAAATTCATACTCTCTCGTATTTAATGGTTAATACTTTTTACATCCACTTGCGGGCTTCGGCATTGCCTATGACCCACTCGATTGCCTCGTCGAGACTGCCCACCTCGTCGACGTAGCCCATCGTGAGGGCTTCCTGCGCAAGGTAGGTGCGACCGCGGAACAGTGGCAGCTGCGCATCGTAGGCGATGTCGAGCCCGTCGGCGACACTCGTGCAGAACGCCGCATTGAGCTTGTTCAGGCGGTCGCGCAGCGGCTGCTCGTCGTTGTTGTCGGCGATGGCGCGAAACTCCTCGTTCTTCAGATCGCTGGTATCGGCATAGATGTCGCGCACGTCGATGCCCATGCTCTCCCAGTACTTCTTGTCGTTGTAGAACGAGGTATAGACACCCACGCAGCCTACGTCGCAGAGGGGCGAGGCGCAGACGATGCGGTCGCAGGCGGTGGCGAGCCAGTAATAGGCCGAGCATGCCTGCCCGCTCACGAAGGCCGCCACGGGCTTGTCCGCCTCCTTGATCATGCCTGCCAGCACGTCCACTCCGTCGATGTGGCCGCCGGGTCCGTCGATGACCAGCACCACACCAGTGATACGGTCGTCGGCGAACATCTCCTTTAGGATGCGAGCCGCATCGCCAGTCTTCCATGAATAGAGGAATCCACGCAGCTCGAGGATGCCTATAGAGGCTCCCATGCCCGCCTGCCAGTCACCGTCCCAGTTGGACATGCCGCGCTCGGCGTTGGCGACGCTCGCCTTGGGCTTGTTCGCCTCGATGAGCGTGAGCAGGTCGCCCATGCGCCCGCTCTTGATGGCAGAGCCTACCATCATCATCAGACTGCCACGGGCCGACGGCGTGACAGCCCATGCAGATGTCATCAGTTTGTCTATTCTGTCCATAGATGCAATTTTACCGTGCAAATATATTATATTATATATAAGGTGTAAAAGACATTTTTACACGTCGTCGAAGTCGTAGCGTTCGGTGTCCGGCTCCGAGCATGCGCCGCTGAGCGTGAGGCTGACGAGTCCGCCGCCACGCTGGTATTCGAGCGTGAGCGGATGGGTGGGGCTGCCTGACACCATCGTGCGGCCGCGCTCGTCGCGGTACTCCATGACCAGTGGCGAGCGGGCGAGGATTCCGAGCTCGACGGCGGAGATGGCAGCGTCCGACATGCTCATTGTGTGCTTCTTCTCCCAGACTCCGTCCTTGGGCTTGTCGCTCAGGCTCACACTGCCGGGGGTGGCGGGGATGGCGTAGTTGGGACCGATGACTGTCATGTGGCACACTCCGTTGATATGGGCGAACCGAGACAGCGAGTTGACAGGGTGGAGAACGACCCTGCATGCCGGATTTATGAAATTTCTTTCCATATCGTATAATTTTATTCGTGATTACGCATATTTAAGCAGGACAAAACACCCCCTATTTAGCGATGTTTTTCATACGTTTTTTTTGTTCTTTCAACCCTTTGAGCCATCGTTGGTACGATTTCAGCACGGCATCCTCGCTGATGCTGCGTATGCGGTAGCGTGACATGAAGCACTCCACAGCGCCAAGGATAGTCTCGCCACGACGGTGGCGCAGGCGGTGGATGGTCTCATGCGCCTCCCACCAGAACACCATGCGCACAAGGTTCTCGATGGCGTTCTGACCGTCCTCGGTGAGGTAGTTGTACTGCATGGGCGGCTTGCGCTTCTCGCCCTTGGGTGCCCAGTACCAGGGTATGTCGATGCGTATGTTGCCTGCGTCCATAGGTGCGTTCTTGGGGCGACGCTGAAGGTAGTAGAAGAGAGCACCGCTCAGGCCGCTGCGCTTCGGGAACTGCACCACACCGGCAAAATCACCCCACTTACGGGTGGCATACTCGGCGAGATACTCTCTCTTGAAGGTGATGGAGGTAGTGATTCCCATTGTCGTGCGTTTTGTGCAAAATTACCTTTTTTGTCGCATTCTGGCAATGTCTGCACGGATAGATGTTGTGCGATTTTTCCAGGGGGGGGGTATGGAACGGAAAATTTTTGTAACGTTGTAACGGCTGTAATTTTGTAACGTAACAAATTGTATATTACTGCGTTACAAAAAATTTGCATTCCGTTACAAAATCGGTTTGTAACGGGTTTTGTAACGCCGCCGCCGACCTCCGTTACAAAACTCGATTTTGTAACGGGTTTTGTAACGC
>JABUTZ010000012.1:46548-51593 GCA_021443415.1 Bacteroidaceae bacterium
ACGCTACAAAATTACAAAAATTTTCAGTTGTGGGAGGGGGGTGTGGAAAATTCCGAAAATTAGTCCAAAGCGGTTTTGTGCAAAAAGTGTGCAAAAAGTCGGATTTTCGACAACACACTACACTGTCGCAAGTCTCCGCCACATCGTTGTTATGTTAAGTATGGTTTCAGCGGCGCAAAAAAAAGACCGCGCGCATCACTGCGGACGGTCTCCTAGCATGAAAAAAACAGGAAAAGAATGCTTTCGATGTCAGTCGTTGGCTACGATGACGAGTTCCGTGCCGTCGGGGAAGCCCATGCCCTTGCCGATGAGGCGTTCGCACCGTTTCGGGATGTTGCTGTAATAGCCTTTCTCCTTGTCGAAGAGTAGGCAGGTTCCCTTGCAGTACACCACGGTGCGTTCGGTGCTGCCATTCAAGAAGGCGGCGCACTCGCCGCACATAAGTGGCTTGCGGTAGAATTTGATTCCGTTGATCTTGATCATGATGATTTTGTGTTTGGTGTTTTGTCTCTGATGAGGAGGCGGTAGTCCTCGCTGAGGGTGTAGCCCTCCATGTAGCCGCGACGGTTGAACACGAAATCGACGAGTATCTTCAGGAACCACGGCTGCAGGAGCGGGTCCTTGGTCTGTGTCCGCATGCTCGTGCCTGGGGGCATCGACCTGACGGCTTCCATAGCCGCCACCTCGAACGCCTGAAACTCGGGACTGCCGGAGCGCAGCGTGGCAAGCGTCTTGTCGCTCATCCAGCGCGCCACCTCACGGAAGTCCATGTCTGCGATTTTTCCTGCCATACCTTGTTATATGTAGTCGTTTTTCCGTTTCGTTTTCTCTCTCCATGTCGGTCATCAGCGTCGCCCATCAGAACGGGGCGTCCGTCACCACGCCCTGGTCGAGGGTTTCGACGGGGCGTAACTGGGCGCCCACGGTCTGCATGTAGAGGCACTCCACCGCCTTGTCCTTGCTCTCGGGGCATCGGCGGATGATGCGCTGCGTCTTCTCGCTCCAGTATTGTTGCGGCGAGTAGTCGATGAAGTGCGGGCTCGCGTCGATGAAGGCGCGCAGTTTGCGCAGGAAGCCCTGCGCTGACAGCTCGGTCAGCCCGGTCTCGCGCTTGCACTGCTCGAAGACCCACTGGCGCGACATGAGGCGGTTGACGTTGCCGCGCTCCTCGGCAAAGAAGCCGTTCGCCCAGTCCTCGAAGTTCTCGCCCATGGTCTGCTTGTTGATGCGGTTGAGGATGTTGCCCTCGGGGGCGGCGACATACTTGACGGTCTCGCCGGTGGTGCATCGCAGGTAGAACTGCAGGGCCGCCACCATCACCTGGGCGTCCAGCTGGCGCATCTCGGTGGGGTAACTCGCGTTGTAGAGCACCATGCCGCCGAAATCGTCGCTCACGGTGCGGTTCTCCTGATAGTCGGTCTCCTCGCTCTGGCTGTGGTACCAGTCGGAGAAGGGGCAGAACTTGTACCTGCGCCGCGTCGAGCCGTCGAGCTTCTTGGGCACGTAGTTGGTGCTGCATGCCAGCTTGGGGCTCTCGTCGAAGGCGATGGAGTAGGGTGAGCGTCCTTTCACGTCGATGTCGAGGTCGCCGGTGGCGATGTTGTAGTAAGAGTCCATGTCCGCACCCTTTGGCAGATCGTCAAAGAACATCACCTTGTCGCCTTTCGTCACCTTCTGCAGTATGAACTGCGACTGCTGGAAAGCCTTGGAGCGGCCGTCGAACGACTTGAGCCTGGTGTAGTTCCTGAGGATATAGTTGAGCATGATGCTCTTGCCGCTGCCGCCGTTGCACTGCCCGTCCTCGCCGATCTTGTTGTCCATGAGCAGGAAGATCCAGGGGCGGTCGGCGACCTTGTAGTGGTGCTGGTAGTAGCCCAGCAGGAACAGTTTGTTGGCGAGGCAGTCCATCTGTGCCTGCCGCTGCTCCTCACTGAGCAGCTCTGAGTCGATGCTGAAGCGGTGGGTCTTGTGGTAATGGAGGCGCGCCTGCTCGATGCTGTCGAAGCCGTGGGCGCGCATGTAGCCCAGGGCACGCTCGTCGCGCTGCTCCCACACCGTTTCCCATTCCTCGCGCCAGAACAGGCGGCTGGTGTTGATGAGGTAGCCCATCACGGGCGACGCGACGTTGCCGTCCTTGCCCTCGACGCTGATGCGCCAGTGCTCGCCCTCCACCTCCTCGATGGTGAACGGGGCGCGGAACTTGTTGATCATGAGAGGCACGACATTCTGCCGCCACACGCAAACATCGTCGGGGCGGTAGCTGCGCACCTCGGTGGGGGTGACTTCGTACGCCTTGGTGTCGAAGAACATCACCTGGGTGTTCTTCGTATAGCACTTGAAGTCGAGTTCCTCTTCCTTGAGGTTGAGCAACGAGGATTCGCTGACATAGGGGGTGTTCATGATTGCGTCCTTGAGCTCGCGCGGCTGGTGGGTCTCCTCAGCCCAACGGTTGAGCGCCACCTTGACATCCTTGGCGCTGATTTCCTCGACGATGTACCAGTGCAGCGGGTCATGCCGTATGATGCGCGCCTCCTTGGTGTCGCTGTCCCTGAGCTGGCAGATGCCGATGAGGTAGAGGAACCACATGAGGTTGGAGGGCGAGAGGGTGTACTTCTCCCTCTTGCGCTTCTCGTCATACGACTTCTCCCAGAACGTGGCGGGGAGCGACTCGACGAGCAGTTTGTCGAAGAGCTCGCGAGAGGGGAATAGCTCCATCCAGTCGCGCAGGTCCTTGCGGCTGCGCCCGCGGTAGTCCTTGTAGCCGTAAGCCGAGTGCGGGCCGCGGCGAGGGAGCAGCACGGTGCGGATGTTCATGAATGGACCCGGGCGTGTGGCGAGCTTGAAACCCTGGCGGATGCCCGTGGAGTCGAGGTCGGGGATGTTGTAGATGGTCTGTGCGTACCACGAGATGCGCGTCAGGTCGAAGGCGGTGAGGTCGGCGGTCTCGCTGTTGAGCCAGATGGGGCACACGCCCATGGAGAGACAGCACATGGCATCGCGCTCTCCGCTGCAGATGCACACGCGCTCCACCTTCTTGTACTTGTAGCCCTCTCGCTCCTCCTCGCTCAGGCGACTCCGCGCCTCCGCGTTGATGCGGTCGTACTCTTCTTTCAGTTCGAGCAGGCCGTTGATGTACGACGTGGGCTTCTTGCCCGTGGGGAAGTATGTGAATCGGAAACTCTTGTCGGTGTTAAGCGGCTCGTATCGCTTGAAGAAGTGGCGGGTGTTGCCGTCTCCCTCCACGGGCTTGATGCCGAACCCTTTCTTGGGGTCGTCGCTCTCGTAGAGGCGACAGCGGCGCACCCAGATGGGATAGTTGCCGCTCGATGCGTCAGTGCGTATGCGTGCGGGGCGTGTCTTGCCGTCATCGCCCACCTTGGCGGGCTGCACCTTGGAGATTTCCTTCACGCTGATCCAGCCGTAGCGTTCGAGCATGGCGGGCTCCACCTTGGGACCCCACAGCGACAGCTCGTCATCGCTCCAGCCGTCGTTGGCGGTGAAGCTGACCCAGTCCAGGCTCTCGCCCTCGAGGTCGCGGTAGGTGGTCACGGCCTTGTTCACGCCATCGACGAGCTCCTTGGTGATGGAAAACGCCGCGGCTATCTCGTGCAGGGCCTTGGCGAACGTGGCGCTGCCACGCTCCTCCATCCACATCTCCACGGCGGTCATGCCCTTGTCGCCGAAATCGACTATCTTCCAGTAGGGGGCGTACTTCGCCCCACGCGACACGTACCAGTAGTGGGCGGACGGGGTCTTCTCGCCGGGACGCAGGGCGAACTTCTTGCCGTTGCCGGCGCCCTCGGCGGGGAACTTGTCCTCCCACTCGGGGTGCAGCAGGTTGAAGATGTCGCGGCCGTCATGCGTGCCGTCGTAGATGTCGCGCAGTGTCAGGGAATAATTCATGCGTTGCTCCTCCCTTGTGTTAGAAGTCCTCCTCGCCCGCGAACACGTAGCGCAGCATGACGAGCACGTCGCTGGTGTCGTAGGTCCTGCCCTGGGTCTCGATGATGATGTCAAGGCTCAGGCACCCGTCCCTATTGCCGGTACCGAGTATCTGGTGGGTGTGCACGTCGTCGATGGCGTCCTCGAGGCGCGCCATGAAGCTGGTGCGCTCGTCTCTCCACGGGCGGTAGCCGTACCAGTTGAGGTGCACGAACACGTGTCCGTGCGACTTGGCGATTGTCATCACGCGTCCGTCGGGGTTCTCCACGCGGACCTTGTTCTTGGCTGTCTTAGCGTTGTTCTCCATTTTCGTGTGTTTTTGGGTATTCCTTGATGTTGTACCATTTCCTGGCGCGCTCCTCCAGCGCCGGACGGCGGCGCGTGCTCTCGTCGTACCAGATGGTGTCGCCGCCCCAGTCGTAGAAGTAGCCGTACGTGCGCAGGCGTGACTTCATGCGGTAGGCGCGGCGGCTCATGCGTCCCCTCTCCATCCACACGTACCTGTAGATTGGGTCGAGCCCGATGCGCATGCGGCGGCGGTCGCGCTCGACGGCGGCGGCTCGCTTGGCCCCGGCCTCCTGATGGATGCGGCGCCGCTGCTCGGGTGTCTTTAGGACGTGCATCTTGTATGCGGCCTTGGACACATGGCTCGCGGTGACTCCCTCTCCGAGCTGGGCGGCCACCCACCCGGTGCAGTGGCTTGGGTAGTGCTCGCGGATGAAGGCGAGGTCGATGGGGGTGAAATGAAAACTCATGCCTTGTCCTCCCCGTCTGAGTACAGCACTGCATACATCATCCACAGGAGCGACAGCGCCGCGGGGATCATCGTCCACCACACCTCGGTGTCCATCGCCGTGGCGCATGTCATGAATGTGAGCAGGCTCGCCGCCTGCATCTTGTCTCGTCTCGTGATTGCATTCTTTTTCATTTTTCTGTTATTTTGAGGGTTCTTGATTCAATAAAGTGGGGCGGCGGCAAGATGGGTTGTGATTTATTGTTGCGAACAGTGAGTAGATTCCTCGCCGCCGCCCCTCGGCCTCTCTCAGGCTTCCTACGACCGCAGTCGGTTATTCCCTGCGCACCACCTTGGCGTAGCCCACGGG
>JABUTZ010000013.1:0-3000 GCA_021443415.1 Bacteroidaceae bacterium
TCCGAAGTTCATACACGAATGAAGGAGTGGCTTGACAGCAACAAGCTATCTGATGTGAGTGAGAATGAAGATAAGTTCGTCCATTTTGTGCACGGCATATTGCAGCGTATGCGCACACACGGTGCAGTTGACCACCCTTATCTTGAAAAGTATCGTAAGGAAAATCTCAATCAATGGGCACTTAACTGGAACCGTGATGGGCGACACTTCCTCAACAAGCAATTGGGAGGTAGCATGCAGTTCCCAAAACTTGTGGGAATAGTCCATACAGGTAAGAACCATGAAATGCTTGATATGGCATCAATGCGCAGTGATAACAAGCAGACGTGGTACAGCAACTATTACGAAGAGGTGTTCAATGATGTGTGGACAACACGGAATGCGACCTTGTTCAACGACTTCATGCACCAACTGCTCGACACCATGGTGGAGGTGGGGCTTCTCAATAGGGAGGAGCAGGGCGGAGGCAACTATGCCATCAACCCAGAGCATATATGGGTGAGCAAAAGGGTGAAGCACATACAGTGCGACACGTGCCAGTCGCGTTTGTGCGTTGCCGTCGAGGACACCCTCTCGGAGGGAACTCACTGCCTTGACTACAAATGCAAGGGAACATACAGCGTGGAGGCAAGCCCCGAACTGAACTACTATCAGCAGGTCTATAACCGTGCCCTTTCGCCTCGTGTCTATGCGCACGAACATACGGGGCTCCTGGACCGAAAAGACCGCGAGGACTTGGAACGGGACTTCAAGGATCATCCGCAAAGCAATTCGGTCAATGTGCTGTCTGCGACATCCACGCTGGAAATGGGTATTGACATCGGCGACCTGAACGTGACGGGCAACACCAACGTACCGCCGAAGCCGAGCAACTTCCTGCAGCGTGTGGGGCGCGCCGGCCGCAAGGAGGGGGCTGCGCTGGTGCTTAACTATGCCCATGCCGGCGAGCCTCACGACATGTACTATTACACATATCCCGAAGAGATGATGGAGGGTAGGGTGAATACACCGGGGTGCTTCCTCGAAGCTAAGGACATCCTGCGCCGCCATTTCCTCGCCTACTGCATTGACTCATGGACATCGGCAGACACGAAGAACATCCTGCCGGGCAGTATCCGCGACCTGAGCCTGCTCAAAGGAGATGTTTTCAATAGCAACACATTTATCCTCAACCAGATAATATCCCATATAAAGGACAATCGAGCTTCGCTTCGCTCGGCGTTCAGAAGTCAATATGAGGTGAAAACGCAACCTGCCATAGATCAACTTTTCAAGACGCTTGACGACGGCACGTTCTACAATCGCATCGTCAATGAGTTTGCCATGCTTAGGGAGCGCCTCAACCATCTGGGCAACGAATTGAGGGAATACGGCAGTCAGAAGGATCGGATGCCTGCCAACGACCCTGCCATCAGGCATCTTGAGGAACTGATCAAGGCGACAAAGAAGCAGTATGCGCAGGTAGTGGGAGAAAGTGTGATTGAATTTATGACCAATGTAGGCCTGTTGCCAAACTACGCTTTTCCCGAGACAGGAGTCAAACTGCAAGCCAGTGTGTATGGTTCGAAGGAGAAGGAAGACAAGGTGGGGAATGTGACGGAGCCAAAGACCTTTGAACTCGTCCGTTCAGCCTCGCAAGGCATCAGGGAACTGGCTCCGGGCAACAACTTCTACACGCAGAAATACAAGTTGAACATAAGCGGACTGAATACCTTCGACTGGAAAGACTCGCTCACGGAGGTGAAGTTCTGCTCCAAGTGCGACTGCATAGCCCTGAAGGGAGAGAGTGGATATGAGGCAGCCTCATGCCCAAAATGCAACGACCCGTCGTGGGGAGTGAACAAACATAGGATATTGAAGTTTACGGGAGCAAGAAGCGTAATGCACAGCAGTGATGCCGCCTTGGATGATTCGAGCGAGGATCGTGACAGCGAAAACTACATCATTAAGCGCCACTATATGTTCCGGCATACCGGCGCCACCACATCGTATGCCATCCGTGGCGTAGGTTTCGGCATTGAGTTCTGCAACAACATGGAACTCTATGAGGTGAACTACGGAATGCAGATGCAGTCGGGTGGCAAGGTGGAGGTTGACGGCGATGGGAGCATATCGCAGTATGGATTCATCACCTGCCGTCATTGTGGAAAGTCAACTCCGCTCATAAGCATCGCAAAAAAAGCCGAGGACCAGCATTATCGATTCTGCACACATAAGGACAAAGCCTTTGCCGACGACAGCGAGGGTGAGGTGTTTGACACCCTTTATCTATATCGCCACATGCAGACCGAGGCAATCAAGATTTTGTTGCCGATACAAATCATGGACGCTACGGCTGCCGTGGAGATGTTCAAGGCTGGCATTGAACTGGGGATGAAGAACTACTATAAGTCCTCGCCCGACCATATCAAGATAGACTCCTACGCAGAGATGAACCTTGCCACGATGCGGAAGGACCATTATCTGGTAGTGTACGACACCATCCCCGGCGGCACAGGTTATCTGTCAAAGATTTACCACACCGATGAGTTCAATAAGCTACTGAAGTATGCCTATGAGAACATCCGCGACTGCGAATGTCAGTTGGAGGGAAAGGACAGCTGCTATCACTGCATATTGACTTACGGAAACCAGTACAAGCGAGAGTCATTTAGCCGGGAAGCAGCAGAAACACTTTTCGAGAAACTGGTGAGCCATGCAAATTCGTGGGAAACGCTTTCGGGCTCTGTAGGCACAATCTCTCAAACAGGTGTTGCGGAGGACAGCGAACTGGAACTAAAGTTCGTCGGGGCTTTGAAAACTATCTGCCGAAACAACGGTTGGGAATTTGATAAGGTCCCAGATGCCGACAGTTACCGATATGAAATGCATATCAAAGATGGGCTAAACGACCTGAGATATTATATCATCCCTCAATTTGCGCTTGGAGGACATTATGGAGTGAAAAATTATACCGTGGCAGATTTCCAGATTATCTGTATGTCGGCGACCATAGATGGC
>JABUTZ010000013.1:4663-11629 GCA_021443415.1 Bacteroidaceae bacterium
TATACAAGGACTTTGAAAGAAAACCTTGAGGGGCTGGTGCAGAAAATGGACATCAACCGTTCTCATTATACTTTGGATAACATCGACCATCTCCTGATAGAGATTTCCAAGCAATACAAGGTGAGGGAAGGATACAACGTCCTTGACTACAGCGGAGACGAGGCCTCCCTGAAACTGTGGCGTGAGGTGTTGGAAACCGAAGTGACAGAGTTTGACGAGCAGTTCCTGTATGATGAATACATCGATGTCATAGTGTATTTCGGCAACACCGATGCCAAATCCTATATGATGCAGCAGCGTGTCGGAAGGACCAGAGCCTTGAGCCGCAAGCAACGTCTGGAGGTATGGCGTCTTGTCGAGAAGTATGTGGAGTTGAAACAGTCACGCAAGGTGGTGGACCGACTCGAACTCTTCAATGAGACGACCAAGTATCTGAATGATAACAATATCCGCCCATTCACAAACGTGATAGCGGATGAGTTTCAGGACTTCTCCAATCCGGAGCTGAAGTTCTTGCGTGCGCTTGTAGCCGAAGGCAGGAATGACCTTTTCCTGACCGGAGACCCGATGCAGCGCATTTACAGCGGAAGAAAGATAAACTTTGGAGCCGCAGGTATAAACGTGCGTGGCGTGCGTAGCCGCAGGTTGAAGATAAACTACCGCACGACGGAACCCATCAGGCGTGTGGCCGTGGGCATCATTCAGAATCTGTCGTTCGACGACATGGATGGGGGCACCGAGTCAATCAAGGGCTATGTGTCGCTCATACATGGTGGAGAAAAACCATGCTACAAGATTACCGGAAATGCATCGGAGGAGTGCGCTCAGGTGAGCGAATGGATAACCGAGTGTAAAAACAACGGCATCGCTTTGAGGGACATCTGCGTAGCCGCCCCAAGCATGGGCTTAATGAAGGAACTGCAGACCAGAATGCGGTCGGAAGGCACGGCATACAATATTCTCAAAGGCTCGTCAAAGCAGGGCGCAATCGACGGATTGTCGCTCTGTACTCTGCACTCCCTCAAGGGATTGGAGTTCAAGGTCGTAATATTGATGGGTATCAATGAGCGAAACGTACCGTCCAAGGAAACTGACAACTATCCCTTCACGGGCATGGATGCTTTGGACAAGAAGGAGTTTCTGTCGGCGAAACGCTCCCTTATGTATATGGCAATCACGCGAGCCCGGCAATTGGTGTTTATCGTTGGCTTTGGAGAACCCTGCGGTATGATTGGGCAACTGATAGGACTATAGGGGATATTTGTCGATATATCGGGACGATTGCGCGCATAATCCGAATTTTTATGTAACTTTGCATTTGCAAATGGAGATAACAGGCATTCAGATGCTGTTTGCGCGCCATAAGGGGGTGAAAGCCCTGGGGCGCGCGATTGGCGTGGGCGAGAGTTTCGTCGTGCAGGGACTGGCTGGGTCGGCTGCCGCGACGGCGTTCGCCGCACTGCCCTTGGGTGCGCCCGAGGCGGCTAAGCGTGTGTTCCTGTTCGTGGTCGGCGAGGCTGACGATGCCGCCTATTTCTACCACGACCTCACGCAGATGCTTGGCACTGAGGCTGTCCTGTTCTTCCCCTCCTCTTTCCGCCGCGCCGTCAGGCACGGTCAGCGCGACGCCGCCAACGAGGTGCTGCGCACGGACACGCTGACACGGCTCGCCAACCACCGCGGGGGTGAGATGCTCTACGTCGTCACCTATCCCGAGGCTCTGGCCGAGCGCGTGGCGACACGCGAGGCGATGGACGACGGTTCGCTGCGCGTCAGCGTGGGCGACACGCTGTCCATCAGCGACCTCGACGACCGCCTGACGGCGATGGGCTTCCAGCGCCGCGACTATGTCTACGAGCCGGGCGATTACGCCGTGCGCGGTTCGCTCGTCGATGTCTATTCGTTCGCCGACGAGCGTCCGCTCCGCATCGACTTCTTCGGCGACGAGGTCGACTCAATACGCACCTTCGACGTCGACACGCAGCTCAGCCGCGACAAGCTGACCGCCGCCATGCTCGTGGCGAGCAACGACAAGGCGGTGGTCGACAGCGGGGCGCCGTTCACCGTCTATCTGCCCGAGGATGCTGTCATTGTCTCGCGCGGCATAGAGACCATCACGGAGCGCGTGCAGACCATCTGGAACGAGGGGTTCAGCCTCTCGGCGCGCGTCGAGAGCGAGGCGCGTGGCGACGGCGACCTGCCCGACGCCCATCGGTTGCTCGTCGACGGCGACGAGATGCTCTGCGCCCTCTCGCCATTCATGGAGATACGCCTCAACGCGGCGGCAGGCAAGCGCGTGGTGCGCTTCGAGACGGTGCCCCAGCCCATCACGCACAAGAACTTCGACCTCACGACTCAGCTCTTCGGCCAGTATCTCTCGCAGGGCTACACCCTCTTCATCCTCGCCGACAGCGAGAAGCAGACGGCGCGCCTCAAGTCCATCTTTGACGAGATGGCAACGGGTGGGGGGGCGCACATCACGTTCACGCCCGTGGGCAGGACGCTCCACGAGGGCTTCGCCGACGAGACGTTGAAGATATGCGTCTTCACCGACCACCAGATCTTCGACCGCTTCCACCGCTACTCGCTTCGCTCCGAGCAGGCGCGGGCCGGACGCGTGGCGTTGACGCTCAAGGAGTTGCAGCAGTTTGAGGTGGGCGACTACGTGGTGCATATCGACCATGGCGTGGGACGCTTCGGCGGCCTGCTCCGCCTGCCCCAGTCGGACGGCACCACCCAGGAAGTCATCAAGATAACCTACGCCCGCGAGGACACCGTCTTCGTGAGCATCCACGCCCTTCACAAAGTGTCTAAATACAAGGGCAAGGAGGGCGAGGCGCCCCGCCTGAGCAGTCTCGGCACGGGAGCCTGGGAGCGCATGAAGGAGCGCACGAAGGCCCATCTCAAGGACATCGCCCGCGACCTCATCAAGCTCTACGGCGAGCGCAGCCGCAAGCGCGGGTTCGCCTTCTCGCCCGACAGTTTCATGCAGCACGAGCTCGAGGCAAGCTTCATCTACGAGGACACGCCCGACCAGCTGAAGGCCACCGAGGAGGTGAAGCGCGACATGGAGGCCCGCAAGCCGATGGACCGCCTCGTGTGCGGCGACGTGGGCTTCGGCAAGACCGAGGTGGCCGTGCGCGCGGCGTTCAAGGCGGCCGCCGACAACAAGCAGGTGGCGATGATGGTGCCCACGACGGTGCTCGCCTACCAGCATTTCCACACGTTCACGAGCCGCCTCAAGGACATGCCCGTGCGCATCGAATACCTCAGCCGCGCCCGTTCGGCGGCGAAGACCAAGGAGATACTCGACGGACTCGCCGACGGCAGTGTGAACATAGTCATTGGCACCCACAAACTGCTCGGCAAGACGGTCAGGTTCAAGGACTTGGGTCTGCTCATCATCGACGAGGAGCAGAAGTTCGGTGTCTCGACCAAGGAGAAGTTGCGCCAGATGAAGACCAACGTCGACACGCTCACGCTCACGGCGACGCCCATCCCGCGCACGCTCCAGTTCTCGCTCATGGGAGCGCGCGACCTGAGTGTCATCCAGACCCCTCCGCCCAACCGCTATCCCATTCAGACCGAGGTGCATACGTTCGACACCGAGCTCATCGCCGAGGCCGTCAACTTCGAGATGAGCCGCGGCGGACAGGTATATATAGTCAACCACCGCATCTCGGGGCTGTTCGAACTCGCCGAGACGGTGCGCAAGTATGTCCCCGACGCCCGCGTGGCTGTCGGTCACGGCAAGATGAGTCCCGAGGAGCTGGAACGCGTGGTGCTCGACTTCGCCAACTACGAGTACGACGTGCTCGTCTCGACCACCATCATCGAGAGCGGCATCGACATACCCAATGCCAACACGATAATCATCAACGGAGCCAACCACTTCGGACTGAGCGACCTGCACCAGATGCGCGGTCGCGTGGGGCGCAGCAACAAGAAGGCGTTCTGCTACCTGCTCGCCCCTCCGCTCGGTTCGCTTCCCGAGGACGCGCGTCGCCGCCTGCAGGCTATCGAGAACTTCGCCCACCTCGGCAGTGGCATCCACATCGCCATGCAGGACCTCGACATACGCGGTGCGGGCAACCTCCTCGGCGCCGAGCAGAGCGGCTTCATCGCCGACCTCGGCTACGAGGCCTACCAGAAGATTCTCGCCGAGGCGATGCGCGAGCTGAAGAAGGAGGAGATGCTCGACGAGGCGGAGCAAGAGGCTGATGGCAAGGCGGTTGCGCGCGGGAAAGTGGCTGACGGCAGCCATATCGCCTGGGTCGACGAGTGTCAGTTGGAGAGCGACCTGCCGCTGTTCTTCAGCGACTCGTACGTGCCGACGAGCAGCGAGCGCATGCTCCTCTACCGCGAGTTGGACAACCTGACCGACGACGACCAGCTGGCGCGCTACCGCACGCGCCTCGTCGACCGCTTCGGCGCACCGCCGCGCGAGGCGGAGGAACTCATGCAGGTGTCGCCGCTGAAACGCCTTGGCGTAGCACTTGGCTGCGAGCGCATAGTGTTGAAAAACAGACGTATGCGCGTCTTCTTCACGATGGATGACCGCACGGGGTTCACGCAGAGCGACGAGCTGGGGCGCGTCATCAGCTACGCCATGACGCACCCGTCGGCGTGCTCGCTCAGCGAGGTGGACCGCCGCCGCATGATGACAATCAAGAATATTCCCTCGGTGGCGGAGGCGGTGAAGATACTGAGAGAGATACTTGGAGTAACGAACACATAAAGACATGACAATGAGACATCTGGTCATAGCCATGCTGCTGATGCTGGCGCAGGCGGCAATAGCCGGGGTGCCACCCACGCACTTCGTGGTCTTCCTCTCCTCGGGCGAGGACATACGCTGTGCGCTCGCCCACCGTCCGAAGGTGGTGTTCGGCGACGATGTGGTGACGGTGGTCGATGGCGACCTGACGCTCGAATATCCCGTCGGGATGGTGCATAAGTACCGCATCTGCGAACCCGCGCACGACATCGACGCCGTGGCGCCGGTTGCGGCCGGCGAGGGCGAGTTCCTGTGGCGGGACGGCGATATTGTACTCTCGGGATTCGCTGAGGGTGAGCGCGTTGGCGTATACGACCTGCGGGGCGGCGTCCTGCTCCTCGCCTCCATCCATGCCGGCCAGCCCATGGTCATCTCCACCGCCCCGTACACCGCAGGCGTATATATAGTCAAGGTCGGTGCACAGTCATTCAAATTCATGAAATGATGAACAAGCGCATTATCTTTTCCCTCATGATTCTTGCGTCGTGCCTCTGCGCCCATGGCCAGGGCATAGCCATCTACAAGCGCAACGGCGATGTCGTGCGCATGCTCAACGCCGAGCTGGACTCCATCGTCGCTTTCGACTCCGAGTTGGGCGGCCACAAGGCTGTCGACCTGGGGCTCAGCGTCAAGTGGGCGGACTGCAACCTCGGCGCCGCGACTCCCATGGCGAGTGGCGACTACTACGCCTGGGGCGACACGGAGACGAAGGACGAATATACGCTCCTCAACTGCCGCATGCGCGACGTCCATCGCAACAGTCTGCGCCTGCGCGGTGTCACCGACGAGCACAACAGCCTCATGATGCGCTACGACGCCGCGCGCCAGCTGTGGAGCGGCACGTGGCGCATGCCGACCTCGTTGGAGTTCAACGAGTTGCGCACGAAGTGCACATGGCTCTGGGTAACCATTGCGGGCGTGAACGGCTACCGCGTGACCGGTCCCAACGGCAACTCCATCTTCCTGCCCGCCGCCGGTTTCCGCCGCGAGACGGAGCGCAGCGGAGAGGGCGAGGTGGGCTACTACTGGTCCGCCACCGCCTACCACGACTACAACAGCTCCGAGAGCCTGTTCTTCTACTCGTCGTTTGTCGATTGGTACAACGACCACCGCATGATGGGCTTCCCGATACGTGCCGTCGCCGAGTGATGGCGTGTCGCCAGACTTGTTGGCACCCAACACTGTAAACGCAAAAAACAACCGCGGCTTGCCGATGAAGCCGCGGTTGTTTTGTTATGTCTGGTGCGAGGAGGGCGTTGGAGCCTTGTGCTTGCCACAGGGTGACTCCCCGCCATTTTGGACTTTCCGCCCGTGGGCGACCGCTCACTCGGTCATATTGCCCTTGAGGTAGAGGCGCTTGATGCCGTTCTTGGCGTTCGAGCGCACGGAGATGGTCTTGGTGAACGAGCCGAGGAGCTTGCCCCTGCCGTTGTATGTGACCGTGATCTTGCCTTTCTCGCCCGGCTTGACGGGAGTGTTCTGGAACTCGGGCACGGTGCAGCCGCAGGTGGCTATCGCCTGGTGGATGACGAGCGGCGCGTCGCCCTTGTTGGTGAACGTATATTCGCAGGTCTGCACACCGTCCTTCTCGCTGAACTGTCCGAGGTTGATCGTGTCCGCCTCGAACACTATCTCCGCCTGTTTCTGCGCCATGGCTGTCGTCGCGCAGAGAGCCATCGCAATGGCAAATACGAGTTTCTTCATAATGAGTCGTTTTTACTTAAAGAACGTGCAAAGTTACGAATTTGTTTTGAGTTATGTGGCAAAACTGCCGTTTTTTTTGTAACTTTGCCCTCACAAAGAAAAAAACGAAGATGCTCATTTACAACACGACATACCAGGTGACGGTGGACCAGGCGCGCACGTTTTGCGTGTGGCTCCACGAGCAGTACATTCCGCGGGCGCAGGAGAGCGACGAGGTGCGCAACCCGCGCATGTGCCACATCCTCAGCCACAGAGACGCCGACAGCGAGTGCTTCTCGCTGCAGTTTGAGGTGGAGTCGTCGGCTCGCCTCCACCACTGGTTCAAGCACGTGGGCAGTGCGCTCAACGAGGAGATGCTGCGCATCTTCGGCGATGCGGTCACTGGCTTCCCGACGATGATGGAAGTGATTGAGTAGAGTGTAGAGTGTAGAGTGTAGAGTGTAGAGTGTAGAGTGTAGAGTGCAGAGTGTAGAGTGTAGAGTGTA
>JABUTZ010000013.1:12383-35808 GCA_021443415.1 Bacteroidaceae bacterium
TTTCATAGTCCGTGCGTCTCACGTGCTTGTCGGTTCGCCGGGGCGGTCGGGCTGACTGTTCGCCGATGCAAGAAAAATGGGGGAAAACGAAAAAAAGTTGATGAGAAGAGCGGATTTTCCGCTTTTTTTTTTATATATTTGCCCTCGATACGACAAGTTGTCGTGAGTGTAGGCAATAACAACAATTAAAAATACGGAGGGCAATATGGAGCAAGGACTTGAAAAGTTGGTTGGTCTGTTTAGGCAAATCAACGATAATGGGCAGGAAATGGACAAGAGGTGGAAGAACCTGAAGTTGGCGCAGGAGGCGTTCGAGATGTTTGTGGCGATGCCACTGAGATGCGAGGGCGAGTTGACACCTTACTCGCGTGTGGTGTTGATGCACAGGATGATGGACTGCGTGAGCGAGTTGGACATTCCGCGGTTTTCGCTCAAGGTGAGACGATACCAGTTGGAGATGCTCGCCGAGGAGATGCTGCCCGAGGACATAAAGACGGACATGGCATTTGACTCCTACGAAGGAAAGGCGGAAGAGTATGAGCACGGGCTGAAGGCGGAAATGGTGAAGAACAAGATAGAGAAGTTGGAGGACTACATCTCGCCGGCGGTGACGATGGACGAGTTTGACAAGAAGTATGGCAGGCACCTGCGCCACGACCCCGTGGAGAGCAGTGAGGCGTGGGAGCGGAACATCTACGAAGTGGAAAAGGAATGTGACCGGAAGTTGGAGGGTGAGCCACGAGGCATGGGTTTCTGCTTTGGCTACTGGTCGGTGAAGGGCAACGCACTGCGCAAGCGAGGCATCGACTGGCGCAGTCCGCATGCCATGAACCCACGGGTAATGTTCGACTGAGGCGATGAAACGGGTGTGGACGATAGCATGGACTGAGGCGATGAAAGGGGCGTGGACGATAGCATGGATGGTGGCTGTGGTGATGGCGGTCGTGGGCTGCAGTGCGCAGCGCAGCGAGGCGCAGACGACGAGCGACATAGGGCGGTTGTGCGAAATCAGGGACTCGATGGAAAGGAACAGACGGGAGCTGGAACTGTGGAAGAACCTCAGTCTGATGGCGCAAGCAATGGAGATAGTCGAGAGCATCCCCGAGGAAGGGACAGAGTATGACGCCTATCGCAAGGCATGCCTGATAGACACGCTCATGGGCTGCTGCACGGAGACGGACATGGCGAGAGAAGCCATACGAGTGCGCGAATACCAACTGTATCTGCTCAGCCGGTCGGGGAAGAAGAATGAAGACATGGAGAGGAGAATAGAGGAGAAAGTAAGGCAGTGGCGAGACTATACGGACGAGAGTCTGGGCACGGACGAATACCGGGAGCGCTACGGCGTGAGGCTCGCCTTTGACGCGGTGGAGCGCACGGCGAGATACGAAGAAATACTGCCCGAGGCGGAGGCGAAAATACGCACGCTCTGCCCTGTGAACAGACGGCAGATGGGCTATTGCTACATCTATTGGGAGAAGAAAGCCGAAGTGCTGCGAGAGTACGGCATAGAGTGGGAGAGTCCCGCCGTGCTTAATCCCGAAGTGATGTTTGACTGACCAACCATTAAAACACTGAATACGATGAAAAAGACGGTTTATCTTCTGGTGCTGATGCTAAGCATGGCATTGGGAGCGGCAGCCCAAGTCTATAGAGTGGACTGCGTGCCATACGGCAGTACGAAGGCATATCCCTGCGACGAGAACGGCGAAGTGAACACGAAGCGCGAGCTGACGCACGTGTATCAAGACAGCCTGTTGCAGATAGTCAAGGTGATAGAAGACGGGTACAATAGCATGGCTTTGTATAAGGGCGAGGACGGATACTACGGCGTGCGCGTGGACGAGTTGGTGCTCGACGAAAGCAATCCCGAAGGGACGGTCGATAAGGTCACCCCCTTGTGGCACGGAGAGAAATCCATCGTCAGAGAAAAGGGCAAAGGACGGTGGGACAAGCACAGCGCGTTCGGCCACTTCATCTGCGGCACGACACCACTTTACATCATAGGCATACTGATGCTGGTGGCGTGGGCATTGCTGAGATTCTATGAGTGGATACGATATCCATACGCCATCTACGCAGCCATCGTCTTCATGGCACTGGCGATATTCGGGGAGATATTCATGGTGGAATTTCTGGGCAGCGACACCGTATGGTTCTGCATCGACGACAGCATGACGTGGTGGATGCGCCTGATAATGACGATAATCATGGCATTCGTACTGTTTATCCAAGGCACGTTGCTGTTCACCTTCTCGCAAGCCATCGAGAGGCAGTATGAAGTAGAGCTGTCGAACAAATACACGCTGATAGCCGTGGCACTCTGCGTGCCGATACTGATAGGCGCCGCCTTCCTCGGCAGTTGGGTGGCGGGCAAGTTCGGCTGGGACAGCATGGCGGAGGACACCTTTGTGGTCGCCGTATGGCTGATAGGCTTTGTAGCCATACTGGACATCTCGGCAAAGAACAATCTTCGGGAACTGGGCAAGGCAGGCGGACTGGTATATACCATATTCACGGTCATCTATGCCGTAGGACTGCTGGTCGGTCTGTACCTGTTCCTCATAGCATTCTTCAAGAACATCGTGCAGTTCCTCATCGCCATGGCACTATTGATGAAAGGAAAACGTGTTGTGGTTGACGAAGACGGAAAGAGATATGTGGAAGACGCAAAAGGTGACTACGTGGACAAATATGGCAGGCGCTACAAACGAGAAACCCCATGGAACTAATGATAGAGAAGGCACTTGGGCTATACGAGAGCGTGTGCGCACTGCAAGCCAAGGGTGAGGACAGCACGGCGATGGAGGAGCAGACGATAGCGCTGATAGACGCCGCCATCGAAGACGGATGCGTAGAGGCATATCCGATGAAAGCCCTGCTGGAGTCGGCTAACGACTGGACGCGGCTGGTGATATGCCGCATGACGCAGTTTCAGATAATCTTGCGCGAAGGAGTGGACAAAGGATGCCTGGCACCGGAGAACGACCTCGCGTGGGCGTGGCTGGAACTGGCGGCGCAGAACAACGACCCGACACCGTTTATTGAGGACGACATGGAGCAGTATTACGACCTGCTGATGACAGCCATGGAGCAGGGTAGGGACGTGCAGTATATCATCGACATGATATGGGAACCCGAACAAGAGATAGACGACGACTAAGCGATTTAAGCCTATGGCAATAAGACTGAACATACGACCGACAAGCGAGGACCTCCGCGGGAAGAGCCATTGGTGGGGAGCACCCGACCTGTCAAAGGGAATGCCCTATCCATACGTGGAGGTGAACGACGGCAGCGAGCCGTATGACGAGCCGCTGACCTTCATCTGCCAGATACGGCTCGCCGAACTGGCCGAGGCGGACAAGGACAACCTGCTGCCCCACACGGGCATGCTATACTTCTTCGCCGCCATCGACAGTTTCCTCGGCGAGGACTCGCCCCTCTTGCTGCCCGGCAGCGGATATGCAGGCGAGTTGGTGCGCGTGGTCTATTCGGCGGAGGAGAACGACCTCGAGCCGTACGAAATCCATTGGTACGGAACGGATGAGAGCATCTTTAGGGAGGCAGAAGCCATTGAGTTTCTCGCCGACGACGCACAGACAGGCGACGGCATGCTCATGCTCTGCAGGCCGTATGCGGACGAAGTAAGCGAGCAATATCCCGACCACGTCACACTGCTGCAAGTAGATGAGGAAGACCGCTGGAACCTACGTTTCTACGACTGCGGCACGCTGTTCTTCATGATAGACAAGGACGCGCTCCGGCAACGGCAGTTCGACCGAGTGACGACCGAACTATACTACCTATAACTAAAGTTTCGCAAGTCGAGCTTGCGAAGACTACAGACTACAAAGTACAGACTACAGACTTTGTAGGACAGAAAANAGTCTGTAGTCAGAAGTCTGTAGTCTCAAGTGAGATTGTGAAACAAGCGAAACTTGAACCTATAATATATATACAACATGCAACTGGAGGCAAGGCAAAATCAACAGGCAGAGAGATACGAGGAAGAGGAGGCGCGGGAGTATCGGACGAGAGAGTTCGCGAATGCGCCCCGATGCGGCTTCTGCGGAGGAGAGTTGGAGGCGGGCGACGCCTTCTGCGTGGAGTGCGGCGGACCCGTGGCGGGCAAGGCGTGTCCGCAGTGCGGAACGGTGAGCCATCGCAGTTTCTGCCCCCGTTGCAACGCACCTTTGGACGCGCTGGCGAGGCAGGCGATAGAGGAGGCGCAGAGCGACCCGCGCTACGTGAGAGCCTGCCAGCTGGCAAAGGAACTCGCCGAGATAGAGGACACCATCGCCACGATGGACGAGGAGGCAGTCACGGAGACGAGTCAGGGACACGCCGCCGCCGAACTCGACGAGCAAGACCGACAGAGGGCGATGCGCTACCAGCAGCTGTTTGCCGCGATGAAAATCCCCGTGGCGGAAAAGGCCGAAGAGCAACGCCAGGAGGCGGCTCCGAAGGCAGCCAGGAAGAAGGACGCGCCCATCCAGTTCTCGTTCGGCACCTGCGACGTGAAGCGAGCGGTGGAAATGTATAAGGAGAAAGTCAGGGAGTTGAACGCGACACTGTCGTCGATGATACCTGACCCTGCCGAACCCGTCGAACTGCAACGCAACTACCTGTCAGCACGCAAGATGCCCGTATATACTACCAAGGTCGTAAGAAGCAGGCAAGGATGGGTGTGCAACTTTTGCGGATGCACCCACAGCCAGCCCAGCGAATGTACACGTCCCGAGTTGGGCGGCAAATGGATATACGGAGAATCGACCATAGTCACGAAACACTACGAATAACATACCATGGATGAGTCACTGAAACCAAAGCAGCCAAACAACTTTTTTGGTGCGCACAAGCCGAAAAACATCACGATGCCTACTTGGAGTTCGCTCAAACCGAAAGCAGATGCAGGTGAGGCAGATAGTTCGCTGAAGCCAAAAGCGGAAACCAGTGAGGTTGGTAGTTCTCTTAAGCCGCAAGCACCTGCGGGTGGGGCCGGGAGTTCGCTTAAACCGAAAGCACCTGCGAGTGGGGCTGGAAGTTCGCTGAAGCCGAAAGCACCTGCGGGTGAGGCTGGTAGTTCGCTCAAGCCTAAGGCACCTGCGGGTGAGGCCGGGAGTTCGCTCAAGCCCAAGGCACCTACAGGTGAGGCCGGGAGTTCGCTAAAGCCCAAGGAGCCGACAGGAGCGGGCGAGGCACAGGGCAAGCTGGGAGCAGGAGGTGTCGCCCAGATGCAAGGTGGCAGAGCGAACCGCGTGGACGAGGACGCCAGGCTGGACGGGCAGACCATACAGATAGACGACACGACCTACAAGGTGGTGAGGCTCATCGCGGACAACACCAGTGAGGCGCAGATATACCTCGTCGAGAAAGGCGGCAGGCAGTATGCCTTCAAGCACTATTACGACCGCATGCCGCTGACGGAGGAGAACATCGAGATACTGAGCCGCATCACGACGCTGAGCGGCATGACACCCTCGCTCGTAGTGCCAGTGTATTGCTTCGGTCAGTACAACCCGTCGCAGCGCCGCTTCGTGTCGATGCACCAAGGCGACAAACCTCAGGGCGGCAGTCGATGCTTCGAACTCATGGCATACGGCGAAGGCGGCAACCTGGACGCATATTGCATACGCGGCGACCAGCAACGGCTGCGCGAGATGGCAATCATGCTGGCGGCAGGCATCGACCTGCTACACCAGAAGCACATCCTGCACCGCGACATCAAGCCCGCCAACTGCTTCTTCATGGACAAGGAGCGGACGATGCCCGTGATAACCGACTTCGGACTGTCGTCGCTGTGCCGGGCGGACGGCACGCTCGAGACCACGCAGTACAACAACTCGCCCATCTTCGCCGCCCCCGAGATGTACATCACACCACCGGGGCTCAACGCCGTCTATCGCATCAGTACCAAGTCCGACTTTTACGCCCTCGGACTCGTGCTCATCTCCATCTGGATGGGCAGTGAGCGCTTCGAAAAAGAGTTTGTGGGTCCGGACGCCATCACGTTCCGCGGCCTGAAGACCAAGGGCAAGCTGAAGTTGCCCGACGACCTCGACGACCGCAACCGCTCGCTGCTGCTCGCCCTGCTCGACAACGATGACCAGACACGAGCCACGTTTGCCGAGATAGCCCAGTGGGCTGAGGGCAAGACCAATCCGTTCGCCGACCGACTTGGCGTGAAGAAAGTGGAGGAGGAAGACGACTTCCGCATCGTCTTTGACCGCACGAACAACATCGTGGCACACTCGCCCGAAGACCTGGCGCACATGCTCATCACCAAGCAGGATTTGGGCCGCGACTATGTCTATAACGGATACCTCGTGCAGGAGTTCAACCGCCTGAAGCACCCCGAATTAGCCTCGCTGGTGGCGCAAATCAAGGAGAAATTCCCCAAGGACAAGGCGGCGGGGCTCTACACCCTCGCCTTGAAGCTCGACCCGAACGTGCCATACATCGACGTGAAGGGCAAGGAAATGACAGGCCTGAAGGAGATAGCGCGGACCATCAACATCAACTTCAACGCCTATCTGAAGAACCTCACCAATGCCTACGACTACCTCTATCTCTACCTCAACAACCACGGAGGACGGGAGCAGACAGAGAGGTTGCTGAAAGGCATGCAGAGGGCGGAGACACGCCGCGACGCCCTGCACCGCTTCATCACCGAGATAGACCCCGAGGCACCCTTCCGCTTCGTCACCAAAGACGGCACTATACGCCTGTGCTATGACGTGAAAGGAGTAATCAGCCTATGGGAGAAAGGCTTTCGCGACGACTCGTGGGACGACCTCGTGGGCAAAGGATTTGAGGCATGGCTCAGTGTGCACAATCCCACCGCCCTCAGCCGCATCCAGGCGGCACGCAAGCGCCTGGACCCCTATATCGAGGACGACGATGAGACCGCATGGCAGTTGCTGGTGCTCTACAACCTCGACCCCGAGACGTGCGACTACTTCGGCGATCTCGACACGGAGAGCGAAGACCGCTGCTTCAACCTCACAGACCTCTGCGTGCAGTTCAACCTCTGGCTGTCGGGCTACGAGACCGCCGACAGAGATTCGGACTGGTTCAATACGTGCGACATCGAAATGAACAGTCTCGCCAATTTCAAGGGCGGACAACTGCATATCTATCTCGACTCGAAACTCAAGTATCAGAAGGTCATCGACGTGTTCAGCTACGTTGTCGATGTCTATTCGGAGGAGAACCAGAAGAAATATGCTCCGAACAACTGGCAGATATGCTGCTACAAGGCACTGAAAGCCATCGGTCACCAACCATGCTACGTCTTCCGCGGCCGCGAGGACAAGCCCGTCTATACGCTTGAAGACCTGGAAAAAATACCGGAGAAGGAGCAGAAAGACGCCCTCAGGAACTGGGGACTCGGCAACTGGCTCACCATCCTCTACCACGAAGACCCGACAAAGAGTTTCAAGGAGAAGTACGCATTCGAGAAAGAAGTGGTGAAATACCTCGACCATATAGGCCACATCGACCCATCGGACAAGTTGTATAAACGCTATGGCACAGCATATTCGCTCGTGGACTCGTATACAATAAATGCCAACACCGCCCGCAACAACCTTGTCATTGCACAGAACGTGCCACTTTTTGGCATCATCGCGCTCCTCGTCGCCGCCATCGGACCAGCGGTGTGGGGCATACCATTGGAAGGCTGGAACCCGCTGTATGGCTTAGCTGACTTTGCGGGCATCGTCATGGCAGGCGTCTCGTTTATCATCCTGTGGTTTGTCACCTCAGATGCGGGTTGCCTGTTCAAGTTGATGGGTAGCATAGTGATAGGCGCCCTGTTCGGAGTAGCCGTGTGGGCTCTTGGCGAATACGTACTCCCATACATCGGCTACATCCTGGCATCCATATTGGTGGTCGCTGCCATCGCCCTTGCCGTCAAAGGATTCCTTAAGCCAGGCAGGGTGCTCGCCAACTTGAACAAGGACACAGATCTTGGCTTCGAGCAGCGTTACCTCGAACCACTGCATTATGCCATGAAGGCGGGCGAGAAAGAGAAGTTCGACTCGTCGATACAAGACATCTGTGAGCACTATACCAAAGAGAGCAAGCGGATGAAGGCAGGCTTCTTGCGGTGGGGCTACACTGCTATCGTCGTAGGCATCATCGTCTGCATAGCCTACTACGGTTTCAGTCCAGCTTTCAACACGAGCACTGCGGCATACGTCCACAAGCAGGCAGAGTGTTGGAACGCAGACATCGATTCGCTAATCAAAGCCGAATTGGCTCCGGAAGATTTGGAGAACCCAGACAAAAAAACAGAAAAACCATGAAGACATGTCAGAAGTGCAACCGTGAGAACCGCGACGTGGCCCAGTATTGCAAATGGTGCGGGGAGGAAATGGCTGTGCAGCAGGTGGTGGTGCAGCCACAAGTTCAGCCGCAAGCGCAAGTTCAGCCGCAGCCGCAAGTTCAGCCGCAAGCGCAAGTACAGCCGCAGCCACAAGTTCAGCCGCAACAGCAGGAGCCAGCCCCCGTGCGGTCGAAGATACTGCCCACGATTGTCGGCATGCAGGACGTGAAGGTGCAGCTGGAAGAGTTTGTCGAGAAGATAAAGATCATACGCAAGTTCCAGTCGTTCGGCAGTACGGAGATGACCAACATACTCATCACGGGCAACTCGGGCACGGGCAAGACCTGCCTGGCGGAGAGCATCGAACGGTACTTCCGCGAGGCAGGCATCATCACCAAGCCGATGGTCAAGATAGTCGATGCGGGCGAACTGGTGGCATTCTGCGACCCCAAGAAGTGGGCGCAGTCGATAGAGACGGTCAAGGGCGGCATCCTCTTCATCGACAAGGCGCAGAACTACATGAGCGCCGACAAGTGCAACTCCAATCTGCAGAACATCATCGACAACCTCGAAGTGTGGGGCGGCAACGTCATCGTCATCCTCGCCGGACTGACCACCGAGGTGTGCGGATACATGGAGTCGCACCCCACCGCCCGCAATCGCTTCGCCCTCCGTCTCCACCTCAAGGACTACACCCTTGACGAGTTGCGCGACATCGCGCTCAGCATACTGCGCAAGGAGGGCATCTCGGTGGCACCCGATGCCGTGGCGAAGCTCGACGGAGTGCTGAAAAACAAGAAGCGCGACGCCGCCGAACCCCTGCAGAACGCCAACATCTCGAAGAAGTTGGCGGTGGACATGGCCGTCAGCCTGCGCATGCGCGACAGGAGAGGAGCGGAGGTCGTGGCCGACGACATCAGGCACAAGCCCTACGTGCGTCGCACGAAGGACGAGGTGATGGCTACGCTCGACGACTTTGTAGGCGTGGACGAGATACGCCAGGCTCTGACCGAGATGATCGACACCCTCGACGACAACGCCCGGCGCAACCCCGACGGCAAGCGAACCATCAAGGACCACTACCGCTTCATCGGCAACCCCGGCACGGGCAAGACCACCATCGCCCGCGTGTTTGCCGACATACTCAGCGCCCTCGACGTGCTGCCCATCGGTCAGCTGGTCGAGGTGTCGCGCAAGGACCTCGTGGGACAATACTCGGGACACACGGCACCGCTCGTCGAGTCGGTTTTCCAGAAAGCCATGGGCGGCGTGCTCTTCATCGACGAGGCGTACTCGCTCAAGCAAGGCGACAACGACACGTTCGGGCAGGAAGCCATCGACACCCTGCTCAAGCTGGCTGAGGACAACCGCGGCAAGATCGTGTGCATCATCGCAGGCTACAGCAAGGAGATGGACGAGTTCATAAAGACCAACTCGGGTCTGGACTCACGCTTCAACGTCGCCATCAACTTCCGCGACTATACGGGCGGCGAACTGGCGGAAATCTTCCGTCGCCGGGCGAAGGCGGAGAAGATGACGCTCAGTCCCGCCACGCTGGCGATGCTTGACGAGTATTTCCAGGGTGTCTACAACCGCCGCACACCGCAGTTCGGCAACGCCCGCGAGGTGCGCAACATCTTCGACCGCACCCTCAAGAAGCAGTCGCAACGCCTGCGCAAGCTACGCCTCTCGGAAGCCGACTATAAGCCGGAGGCACTCTTCACCATCGAGCCCGCCGACATCGCCGGCGACGACTACGGCAAGGCGCTCAGCATGGACGAATGTCTCGCCCATCTCGACGGACTGGTGGGACTCGACAACGTGAAGCGCGAGATACGCCAGCTGGCGCAACTCATCAACATGCGCCTGCAGAGAGCCGCGCTGCACGGCAACCTCAGCGAGGTGACCCTCGACCACTATGTGTTCAGCGGCAATCCCGGCACGGGCAAGACCACCGTGGCGCGCATCATGGCGCAAGTGTTCCACTCGCTCAAACTGCTCCCGACCGACAACCTCGTCGAGGTGACGCGCACCGACCTCGTCGCCCAGTATGTCGGGCAGACGGCGGCCAAGACAACGGCGGTGGTGCAGCGCGCACTGGGCGGCATCCTCTTCATCGACGAGGCGTACACCCTCGCCAATGGCGGAGAGAAAGACTTCGGCCAGGAGGCCATCGACACGCTGCTCAAGCTCCTGCTCGACTACAAGGGCAAGTTCATCTGCATCATCGCCGGATATACCGGCAACATGAGGGACTTCCTCGCCACCAATCCCGGTCTGCAGTCGCGCTTCGCCAAGCAGATTGAGTTTGAGGACTATGCGCCCGACGCCCTCTTCGAAATCTTCAAGCGCAGGATGGCAAGCGAGGAGTATGCGATGACGCCCGAGGCGGAGGCACGCGCACGGGAGGTGCTGAAAAGCAAATACGACCTGCGCGACAAGAACTTCGGCAATGCCCGCGAGGTGGGCAACTACTTTGACCGTGCGATGACGCGTCAGGCTAACCGCCTCGCCACTGCCCTGAATGTCGAGGCCAAGGACTATGACATAATCACCGAACCAGACGTAACCGAATAAAGCACTATGGCAAACCTTTTTACATGCCCTAAATGCAAGGCACAGATAGAAGACGACAGTTGGTACTGCGACCAGTGTGGAGCGGAGTTGATGGTGTGTCCGTCGGGGCACGGCATCGGCCGCGGCAAGATGTGCGGAGTGTGTGGCACCGCACTTGTGGCAGCACGCCAGTTGGCGGCGGGGCTGGGTGGGCAGGCTGCTGCTGCTCAGCAAATGGCTTATGTGCCGCCCCAGCCGACTATGCAACCGAGCGGGTCGGCTGGCTATCACCATGTGGCTGGGTCCTCGCTCAAGCCCATGCAGCCGCAGACTACTGTCCAGAGCCTTCCCGAACCGGGTCATATCACTTGTGCGCAGATAGGTCGCATACGCATCAGCCCCGGGCTGCACATCGGCCGCGAGAACAGTCCGTATGCCGAGTATCTGCTGCCTTTCCGCCAGATTTCGCGTCGTCACGCCCTCTTCAACAAGACGGGCGACCGGTGGACGGTGACCGACCTCGGTTCGTCGTGCGGCACGATGGTCAATCGCGTGCCCTGCACTCCCAACGTGCCCATGCCCTTCAAGGTGGGCGATGTCATCACGTTCTACGACCTTGACTTCTTTGTCTCGGAATAATCGCAACCGCCTATGAAACTGAAGGTTGAGGTGATATCGGACAAAGGACTCGTGCGCAGTCACAACGAGGACGAGGCTCTCGTTTGCAGTCGTTTCATGCGCGACGAGTCGTTTGCGGGAGAGTTTGACACCAATGTCCATTCCCGCTTCACTGCCCTTGTGGCGGACGGACTGGGCGGACAGGCGGGCGGCGAACTGGCGAGCGACATGGCGCTGCTCAGTTTCGACGACTTCCTCACCGACCTGCCCGACGACCTCAGTCCCGTCGACTTTCGCGAGAGGGTGGAGGAGTGGGTGCAACGGTGCCACCGCGAGATTATCGGCAAGGGTCGCGAGTTGCCGCAGTTCGGCGACATGGGCACCACCCTCGTAGGCATCTTCTGCTACGAGGACCACCTCTACAGCATCAATGTGGGCGACAGCCGCCTGTATCGTTTTCGTGGCGGACAACTCATGCCCTTCAGCGTTGACCATTCGATGCGCAACCTGAAGAAAGACAATACGTTGCCCTCCAATCTCATGTATAACTGTTTCGGCGGCGGCGGTGGCGCGGTCTTCGCCGACATCGCCGACATCTCGACCGAATGGGCTCCCGGCGACATCTGGCTCGTCTGCTCCGACGGCCTCTCCGACCTCGTCTCCGACCAGCAGATAGAGTCCCTCATCCCACTGCGTTCAGCCGACGCCCTCGTCGCCGCCGCCAAGGAGGCCGGAGGGCGCGACAACATCACCGTGATACTGGTGCAAGTAGTGTGATGGGCGCACGTCGTCTCTTATTGTCATTCCATAGCACGTTCAGGGAACTGCAAACACGCTAAACAGCAAATAATTTGTCGCGCGCAGTGCGTTGTATCTTAATTTTTTGTATTTTTGCATGCGGAAATATGTCCGCAAGGCAAAAAAACGACTGGTATGGCTAATTATATCAATAAGGGAAACCGACGATTTGCGCCTTCTCTTGACGATGAGTACGTCGACAAGACAGGCTTGATTGCTGAAATCAACGCGACCCTGTTTAAGGAAAAACGCTTCACCTGCGTGAGCCGTTGCCGCCGCTTCGGCAAGTCGATGGCGGCAAAGATGCTCTGCGCCTATTACGACAAGTCGTGCGACTCGCGAGAGATGTTCCGCGGGCTGGAGATTGAGAATCATCCCTCATTTGAGAAGCATCTCAACAAATATCCAGTCATCTATGTCGACATGACCAACTTTGTCACCAAGTATCATGGCGAAAGGTCTATCGTGGACGTCATCCAGCGCACGCTCATAGATGATATTTCCGAGGTGTATGCGGATGTGGCGGTAAAGGAGAGTGACGATTTGATGGACTACCTATTGCGCGTGGCGAGTGCTACGGGCGAGCAGTTCTTCTTTATCATCGACGAGTGGGATGCTATCTGTCGTGAACTGGAGAACAATAAGGATGCGATGGGCGAATATGTAAACCTCCTGCGCCGCATGTTCAAGAGCGCCGATGCAGCCGATGTGTTTGCCGGTGTCTATATGACGGGCATTCTGCCTATCAAGAAGTATCAGACGGAGTCGGCATTGAACAACTTCCGCGAATACTCCATGATCGACCCTAAGGGGCTGGCGCGCTATTTCGGTTTTACGCGCGAAGAGGTGCGCATGCTTTGCGAGAAGCATGGCATGGAGTTTGAGGACATGATGAAATGGTACGACGGCTACAGCATCGGCAGCGAGCCCTCGATGTTCAACCCCAACTCTGTCATGGAGGCGATAGCGGCCAGGTATTATGGCAGTTTCTGGGCTTCGACAGGCTCGTTTGATGCAGTGGCGCGCTACATACAGATGGATTTCGACGGACTGCAGGGCGATATCGTGACGATGCTCGGTGGCGGTTCGTGCCCAGTCAACACCACGAGTTTTCAAAACGACCCCGCCATCATCAACAACAAGAACGATGTATTCACGGTGCTAATTCACCTCGGCTATCTTGCATATAATAGGGACGAACGTCGCTGCTTTGTACCCAACATGGAGGTGGCAGGCGAACTTGAGAACGCCATTGCTGCGAACAACTGGACCAATGTCGTGGAGACGCTCAACGACTCGGAAGAGTTGCTCGAACACCTGCTCTCTGGTGAGGCGGATAAGGTGGCTGCGGGCATCGATGCAGCGCACGAGCGAAATGCGAGCATCTTGAAATACAACGACGAGAATGCTCTCGCCTGTGTCATCAACCTCGCTTTTTATACGGCCCGCAATAAGTACAAGATTGTCCGTGAGATGCCTACGGGGCGTGGGTTTGCCGACATGGTGTTTGTGCCTTGGCACANGCCGACATGGTGTTCATCCCTTGGCATAATGTCAATCTGCCCGCCATCGTGGTGGAGCTAAAGTGGAAGCAGACAGCCCAGACCGCCCTCGACCAGATTCGTGAGCGGCACTATCCTGAGTCGATGAAAGACTACACGGGCGAGGTCATCCTCTGTGGCGTGAACTACGACAAGGAGACCAAAGTCCACACCTGTGTCATCGAGCGCGTGTGACATCTTTTCAGCAAGGCAAATACATCAGCGTGGGGGCATCTGTCTCCCGCGCTGATTTTTTTCGCCCCCGCACCAGCAGTCCGTGTTGATTTTTTTTGTAATTTTGCACGGAATAATAAATCAACATTTAATCTATACACTTTATGAAACATTTTACTCGTTTTGTGACACGACTGATGGGCGTGTTCGCAATGCTTTTCATCGCCGCCGCCGCCATGGCGGAGGTGAAGACCGCAGAGATTACGTTTGGTTCGGCAACGGGTTCGACGGCAATCAATGATTTTGTTGTAACGGGCGCAGACAGCCAGTCGAGGACATGGACGATGACAACTGTAGCTGCAGAAAAGTCGTTCACGCAGAATGCCTCCTACTCGCAAGTAGGCGCAAGCAAGAAGCCCGCCACCTCGTTCACGGCTTCGACGTCGTGCACGGAAGACATCACAATCACCTCGTTTGAAGTGATGATGGGCGGTTTCAGTGGAACGGCTGGCGACATTGTACTTAAGGTAGGCGATACGGAAGTGGCAACAGGCGCACTCAATGCAACCGAAGACGTGACCGTATCGAAGAGCGGTCTGTCGCTGTCCGCCAAGGACAAGAATCTTGAAGTAAGCCTGACCAACATAGCCAAGGGAGTAAAGGTATATTACATCAAATACACCTACACGACAGGTGGTGACACCCCTGTGGCGGTGGAGGCACCCAAGTTCAACATTGAGAGCGGCGAGTATGACTGTGAGCAGACCGTAGCCATCTCGGCAGAGGAAGGAGCGAAGATATACTACACCATAGACGGCACGACACCTGATGAGACCTCGACCGAATACACCGAGCCGTTTGCCGTAGCCAAGACAACGACAGTGAAGGCCATTGCCGTGAAGGGCACGGACAAGAGCAGCGTGTCGACACTCAACGTGACCATACTGCCAGCCATCAACAACATCGCCGACCTGAAGAAGCTCGCCACGGGCGACAAGGCGATACTATCGCTCACCGACGCCGTGGTGACGGCAGCCAAGGCCAACACCGTATATTTCCAAGACGCGACAGGCGGCATCTGCCTCTATGACAGCAAGTCGGGACTGGGCGAGTATGCCATCGGCGACCGCCTCACGATGAACGGCGTCGCAGTGACCTACAGTCCGAACAAGAACCAGCCGCAGATCACCATCGCCGAGTTGGACAAAGTCTCGCGCACGGCAGGTACAGCCCCCACAGGCAAGGAAGTGCAGATAGATGCCATCACCGCCGCCGACTACGGCACATTGGTAACCATCAAGAAAGCACACTGCGAAGAGCTCAAGGCCAGCGCCAAAATCACGCAGGCAGACAACACAGGCGAGTTGACCGTCTATACGACCTTCCTTGCCGCCACACAGTTCCCCGCATACACCGACTTTGACATCACGGGCGTGCTGATGGTGTATAACACAACATTGGAGATACTGCCCCGCACGGCGGCAGACTTTGTAGATAACGGCGAGCAGAAAGTCACCGTGATAACTGTAGAGACCGCCAAGCGCGTGATTGTAGATCAGACAGTAAGCCTCGACGCAACCGTCAACTCGGGTGCCACACTCGTGTATAAGTCAGCCGACGATATGATAGCCACAGTAGATGCCGACGGCATTGTGACCGGAATGGCTGTAGGCACCACCACCATCACCGTCAGCGCCCCCGCCTATGAAGGTTATCCTGCAGCCTCGAAGGAAGTGACCATCACTGTGAAGGCCCCCGCCGTGCCCGGCGTGTATGACTTCGTGGGCTGGGAATTCCCCGGCGCCGAAAGTTGGGATAGCTCGTACAAGGAGCGTGTGGTAGATTATGACGAAGCCACCGTCACCTTCGCCAGCGCCAACCACCAGTTGGCCGGCAACGTAATCGAAGACCGCCCCGTGACCAAGGGCCAGGCAGTGACCGTAGTGCTGAAAGACACCAAGAACGACATCAAGACCGTGGGCGCCGCCTTCCAGCAGTGGAACGCCAAGGAGCAGACCATCACCATCAACACCAGCACTGACGGCGAGAACTTCGAGGCAACGGAGTTCACCACTGACGAGTTCGGTTTCGAGGGTGTCACCCTGCCCGCCGGAGTCAAGGCAGTACGCTTCACCTTCTCGTCAGCGAACAACCAAGTAGGTATCAGCGGCATCGTCATCACCTACGGCACGACGACAGGTATCGACAGTCTGCGCACAGAGGAAAGTCGCGAGGCATTCAACCTTGCCGGTCAGCGAGTAAGCAATATGCGCTCGGGTCTCTACATCATCGGAGGCAAGAAAGTGGTAAAGTAAACGACGACAGATGCTAGAGATACGCAATCTGCACGCCACGGTAAGTGGCAAGGAAATACTGAAGGGCGTGGACCTCACCATGCGCGACGGCGAGGTGCACGCCCTCATGGGCACCAACGGTGCCGGCAAGAGCACCCTCTCGAACGTGCTCGTCGGTCACCCCGCCTATACGGTCACCGAGGGGTCGATCACGTTCAACGGCAAGGACCTGCTCGCCATGAAACCCGAGGAGAGGGCGCACGAGGGCCTGTTCATGTCGTTCCAGACACCCGTCGAGATACCGGGCGTGAGCATGACCAACTTCATGCGCGCCGCCCTCAACGCCAAGCGCAAGCATCAGGGTCTGCCGCCCATGCCCGCCAACGAGTTCCTCAAGCTCATGCGCGAGAAGCGCGCCATCGTGCAACTCGATGCCAAGCTGGCGAGCCGCTCGGTGAACGAAGGATTCAGCGGCGGTGAGAAGAAGCGCAACGAGATTTTCCAGATGGCCATGCTCGAGCCCACGCTCGCCATCCTCGACGAGACGGACTCGGGACTCGATGTCGATGCCCTGCGCATTGTCGCCGAAGGCTTCAACAGCCTGCGCACGGCGGAGACGAGCGCCATCGTCATCACCCACTACCAGCGTCTGCTCGACTACCTGAAGCCCGACATCGTCCATGTGCTCATCGACGGACGCATCGTGCGCACGGGAGGCCCCGACCTCGCTGTGGAGATAGAGAAACGCGGTTTTGACTGGATAAAGACGGAGTGATGGTAGATCAGTACCTTGACCTGTATGCAGAGGCGCGCGACCTGCTCTGCCGCCATTCCGCTCCGCTGATGAACGCGGCGCGCGAGGAGGCATTCGCCCGTCTCGCTGCCCTGCGCGGACAGCGGACGGCGAAGCGCGAGGAGGCGTACCGCTACACCGATGTGGCAGCCGCCTTCGCACCCGACTACGGGCTTAACCTCTCGCGCATAGACATTCCCGCGAACCCCTACGAGGCGTTCCGGTGCGATGTGCCCAACCTCTCCACGAGTGTCTATTTCGTCATCAACGACGCCTTCAACACGCGCAACCTGCCCACGGCGCCGCTGCCCGACGGAGTGGTGGTGGACAGCCTGCGCCGCGTGGCGGAGGAACACCCGGAGTGGATAGAGGGGAAGTATGATAGGATATGTAGGCGGGAGAGAAGGTATAGACGTGATATGGAGGGGGTAGAGTCTGTAGAGTCTATAAAGTCTATAGAGTCTATAAAGTCTATAGATATTATAGATTACAGGTATGCGAAGACACCAATTGTGGCTCTCAACACCCTGCTCGCCCAGGATGGCATCTACATACGCATCCCTGCCGGCGTGCGCCTCGAGCGACCCATACAGGTGGTCAACATCCTGCGCTCGGACGTGGAGATGATGGTCAACCGCCGTGTGCTCGTTGATGTGGGCGAGGGAGCCGAAGCGACTATTCTGGTCTGCGACCACACAGCCGACGACCGCCGCTTCCTCGTCACCGAGGTGGCTGAGGTCGTGGTGGGGCAGGGAGCCGAACTCCAGCTCTACTCCTTGGAGGAGAACGCCTCGCAGGTGCATCGCTTCACCGACCTGAGCGTGCGTCAGGCGGCGGCGAGCCGTCTTGTCCACTCGGTGATGACGCTCGGCACGGGACTCTCGTGCAACCGCGTCCACGTGTCGATGGACGGTGAGGGCGCGCACTGCACGCTCAACGGAGCCGTCATCGCCGACGGCACCCAGCATGTGGACCACGGCACGGTGATAACACACAACGCTCCCGCATGCGAGAGCGACGAACTATATAAATACGTGCTCGACGACGATGCCGTCGGAGCGTTCGCGGGGCGCATCGTAGTGCCTCACGGCATGCAGCAGACCACGAGCAACATGGTGAACGCCAACCTCGTAGGCTCCGCACAGGCGCGCATCTACACGCAGCCCATTCTGGAGATATACGCCGACGACGTGCAGTGCAGCCACGGTTCGACCGTCGGTCAGCTCAACGACGCGGCACTCATATACATGCGCCAGCGCGGCATCCCCGAGGACGAGGCGCGCCTCCTCCTCAAGCAGGCGTTCGCCACTCAGGTCATCGAGAGCATCCAGCTTCCCGCCCTCCGCGACCGCCTCCACCACCTTGTCGAGAAACGCTTCCGCGGCGAACTGACCCACTGCGAAGGGTGCAGGCTGTGCAGGAAGTGAAGGAAGAAACTAAAATCTGTAGAGTCTATAGAAACTATAGATTTTATAGAATCTATATAAAATATATTATATGCAACTCCTCAAAAAAATACTCCCTGATGTGGCGGCGATAGTAGGGTTTGTCGCCATCGTAGTCGTGTACTTCTTCACGCCCCTGAGCGACGGCCTCGTGCTCTCGGGCCACGACAACACGGCAGGCATAGGAGCCGGTCAGGAGAGGTCGGAGTACAACAAGACACACTCCGAGCCCACCTACTGGACCAACTCGCTCTTCGGCGGTATGCCCACCTACCAGCTGGCACCCTCATACCCCACGTCGTCGGTCCTCTACAAGGTGCAGTCGGCGCTCGGGCTGTGGATGCCCACGCTGCTCACCTACGTCTTCCTCATGCTGCTCGGTTTTTACATCATGCTGAGGGCCTTTGACTTCAAGGTGTGGATGGCGGCACTCGGAGCAGTTATATGGGCATTTTCAAGTTACTTCTTCATCATCATCGGAGCCGGTCACCTATGGAAAGTATATGCTCTCGCCTACCTGCCCGCCCTCATCGGCGGCATCGTGATGTGCCTGCGCGGACGGCTCGCCACGGGCTTTGTGCTGACCGCCATCTTCGCCGCCCTTGAGATTGTGAGCAACCACCCCCAGATGACCTACTACTTCATCCCCGTGATTGCCGTGGTGATGGGTTGCGTAGCCTGGCAGGAATACAAGTCGCTGACCGAGCACGCGCTGCCAACCATGGTCAAGCGCCTCGCCGTAGCCCTGCTTGCCGGTGTCATCGGCGTGTGCATCAACATCACGTCGCTCTACCACACCTACGAATACTCCAAGCACACGATGCGCGGCGGCAGCGAGCTGGTGCGCCACAACGTCGGCGGGGGAGAGACCTCGACCGACGGCGGTCTCAACCGTGACTACATCACGCAGTGGAGCTACGGCATCGACGAGACATGGTCGCTCCTCGTGCCCAAGATCAACGGAGGCAGTTCGATGGACCACCTCGACGCCGACAAGACGGCGATGGCCAAGGGCACGCCGATGTATCGCAGCGTCTATCAAAGTCTGCCGCAGTATTTCGGCGACCAACCCTTCACAGCGGGACCCGTCTATGTAGGAGCCATCGTGCTGCTGCTCGCCGTCCTCGCCCTGCTCATCTGCCGCGGCCCGCTCACGTGGGGACTGCTGGCTCTCACCCTGCTCAGCATCGGCCTCTCGTGGGGCCACAACTGGCAGTGGTTCACCGACCTCTTCATCGACTACGTGCCGCTCTACAGCAAGTTCCGCACCGTGAGCAGCATCCTCGTGGTGGCTGAGTTCACCATCCCCCTGCTCGCCATCCTCGCCCTCAAGGCAGTCTGCGAGACAGAGGACCGCAAGACGCTGATGCGCCCCGTGATGATAGCCGGTGGCGTGGTCACCGCCCTCGCCGTGCTCATCGCCCTCATGCCCGAAGTCTTCGTGACGCGCTTCGTCTCTCTCCGCGAGCAGGACATGCTCTCGCAGGCGGCAAGTGCGGGCTATATCCCGCAGGACATGTTGGGCGGCATACTGTCGAGCCTTGAGACCATGCGTCAGGCTGTCGTGAGCGCTGACGCATGGCGCAGCGCAGGTTTCTGCGTCGCCGCCCTCGCGGTCATCGCCACCTTCCTCTTCCGCAAGATCGACGCCCGCTACCTTACCGCCGCCTTGCTCGTGCTCTGCCTCATCGACATGTGGACGGTCAACAAGCGCTATCTCAACGACGGCATGTTCTCGAAACCCAAGAACGTGGTGCAGTCGTTCGCCAAGTCCGCCACCGACGAGGAGATATTGCAGGACAAGGCGCTCGACTACCGCGTGCTCAACCTCGCCGGCGACACGTTCAACGAGAACGAGACATCCTACTGGCACAAGTCGGTCGGCGGCTACAGCGCCGTCAAGATGCAGCGCTACCAGGACCTCATCAACTACTGCATTGCTCCGCAGATCAACAACCTCTACCGTGCTGTCAGCCAGCAGGCCGAGGACTCGCTCCATGCCACCTACGATGTCATCAACATGCTCAACACACGTTGGGTCATCATGCCCCTTGAAGGAGGCGAGACACTGCCTCTGTTCAACCCCTACGCCTTCGGCAACGCATGGTTCGTCGGCGATGTCCGCGTGGCCGCCGACGCCGACGAGGAGATAGACGCCCTTGGACAAGTAAATTTACGCGAAACAGCAGTTATAAACAAGGAATTTGCCGAAGTTATAGAATCTATAGAAACTATAGAATCTATAGAGTCTATAGAAACTGAAAATTCTTCCATTTTGATGACCGCCTACGAGCCCAACTGCCTCACCTACAAGGTGTCGGGCGATGGAGGACTGGCAGTATTCAGCGAGGTCTATTACCCCGGCTGGCGAGCCTACATCGGCGACGAGGAACTCCCCGTCGTGCGTGCCAACTACGTGCTGCGCGCCGTTCCCCTGCCCGCCGGTGAGCACACCCTCACCCTCCGCTTCGACCCGCAGACCATCCACGTCACCGAGAGCGTGGCCTGGGCCGCCTGGCTGCTGCTTGCGATGCTGACAATAGGCATCTTAATTAAGAGAAAAATCAAATAATAAAATCTATAGAGTCTATAGAGTCTATAGAATCTATATAATATATATAACCTAACTAAAAAATATCAAGACTATGATAATTCCCGACAGGTCATTCATAAGGCAACGTGGTGACGCATATCGCAACAGTTTCGCTTTCCAGAAAAGCGAGTGCGTGTATGATGTCACATACCACTTTGCCCATCGTTTCCTGCAAAAGGGGGATCGTACTATTGATCAGATGATACAAGCGGCGAGGAGTGGTAAGCAGAACATTGCCGAGGGATTGTGTGATGGTGATACGTCGAAGGAGATGGAGATTAAACTGTTGAACGTGGCAAAAGCGAGCCTTCAGGAACTGCGCATTGACTACGAGGACTACCTGCGCACTCGCAACCTGCAGCAATGGAAGGTGGGTGATGACAAGTTGGAACAGACAAGGCGTGTATGTGCTGCCCACAATGATAGCGAATACTACCGCTTAGCCATTGCTGAGCGTTCGGATGAGACAATAGCCAACATCGCATTGGTGCTGATTGCGCAGACAGACAAATTGCTATATAATCTAATAGAAAAGAAGAAACAGGACTTTCTCCAGAGCGGTGGCATTAAGGAGGAGATGGCTCGCGCACGCAGAGAACATCGGGGGTATTAAAACAAACATAAAAGATATAGAGTCTATAGAGTCTATAGAATCTATAGAAATTATATAATCTATAAATATTAATTATAAAACATACAACATCATGAAAAAGAAAGCATTGCTGATGATCCTCGACGGATGGGGCATCGGAAACAAAGGTAAGGGTGACGTCATCTTCCAGACACCGACACCCTACATCGACTCACTCTGGCGCGACTATCCCAACAGCCAGCTCCAGGCGAGCGGCGAGAACGTCGGTCTGCCCGACGGACAGATGGGCAACTCGGAGGTGGGCCACCTCAACATCGGCGCCGGACGCATCGTCTACCAGGACCTCGTGAAGATCAACCGCGCCTGCAAGAGCGGCGACATACTCAAGAACCCCGAGATCGTCTCAGCCTTCACCTACGCCAAGGAGCAAGGCAAGAGCGTGCACATGATGGGACTGACCAGCGACGGCGGCGTCCACTCGAGCCTCGAGCACCTCTTCTGCCTCTGCGAGATAGCACAGAAGTACGGCATCGCCAACACCTACATCCACTGCTTCATGGACGGCCGCGACACCGACCCCCGCTCGGGCAAAGGCTTCATCAGCCAACTCCAGGCCAAGTGCGACGAGACAGGCTGCAAGATAGCCAGCATCGTGGGCCGCTTCTACGCCATGGACCGCGACAAGCGCTGGGAGCGCGTCAAGGAGGCCTACGACCTGCTCATCGAAGGCAAGGGCAAGCAGGCCGCCGACATGGTGCAGGCCATGCAGGAGAGCTATGACGAGGAGGTGACCGACGAGTTCATCAAGCCCATCAACAACTCCACCGTCGATGGCACCATCAAGGAAGGCGACGTGGTAATCTTCTTCAACTACCGCAACGACCGCGCCAAGGAGCTCACCATCGTGCTCACCCAGCAGGACATGCCCGAGCAAGGCATGCACACCATCCCCGGACTGCAGTATTACTGCATGACCCCCTACGACGCATCGTTCACGGGCGTGCACATCCTCTTCCCGAAGGAAAACGTGGAGAACACCCTCGCCGAATACCTCAGCAACAAGGGACTGCGCCAGCTTCACACCGCCGAGACGGAGAAGTTTGCCCACGTCACGTTCTTCCTCAACGGAGGCCGCGAGGCCGCGTTCCCGGGCGAAGACCGCATCCTCATCCCCAGTCCGAAGGTAGCCACCTACGACCTCAAGCCCGAGATGTCAGCCTACGAAGTCAAGGACAAGCTTGTTGAGGCCATCCGCAAGAACGAGTACGACTTCATCGTGGTCAACTTCGCCAACGGCGACATGGTAGGTCACACAGGCATCTACGAAGCCATCGAGAAGGCCGTCAAGGCCATCGATGAGTGCGTGCACGACGTCATCGAGGCTGTCAAGGAGACAGGTTATGAGGCAGTCATCATCGCCGACCACGGCAATGCCGACAATGCCATCAACGCCGACGGCTCAGCCAACACCGCCCACAGCCTCAACCCCGTGCCGTTCATCTACATCACCGAGAACAAGGCCGCCCAGTGCGCCAACGGTGTCCTCGCCGACGTGGCACCCTCGATCCTCCACATCATGGGCCTCGAGCAACCCGCCGACATGACCGGCACCTGCCTCATCAAGTAAGGGCTGCATATTTCGGAGCATCGTCACCCACCTCTACGGAGGTTGTCACCCACTGCGGAAAT
>JABUTZ010000013.1:38383-42623 GCA_021443415.1 Bacteroidaceae bacterium
CAGCTAAGGGTGGGTGAAGATGACCGAAACACCCGGGTGAAGATCGACCGTATTATGCAATCTTATACAATTTAGTACGGAAAAGTGTAGTCTGACTACACTTTTCTGCGTTTATAAATGTATTGGCGGTTTTTTATGCACGCCCAAACAACCTTCAACGTCGAAGACTTTCAACAAACCTCATACGTGCCGCAGGCACATTCAAACCACCCCTCCTGCCAGCGTTTCCGCCGCCTTGCGGGCGGGCTTGGCGGTGGCGGTCATGGGGATGCTGTCGACCAACAGGAAGTGGCGGGGGCGGTGGTGCTTGGGGAGATGGGTGGCGCAGGCTTGACGGGCTTGGGCGATGGCGTCGGGGGAGGTGCCCGCGATGAGCATCACGACGCACTCGCCGAGGCGAGGGTCGGGACGTTTGGAGATGAGGAAGGGAAAGGGAAGGTGCGGACGGAGCGTGCGCTCCAACTCCTCGGGTTGGATTTTTATGCCACCGCTGCAGATGATGTTGTCGCGGCGACCAAGGATACGGAAGCGACAGCCGTCGGGGGCCAGCACGGCTATGTCGTTGGTCTGGATGGGCGTGTCGCAGATGGCGGGGGCGTTGATGATGAGGCAGTTGTCTTCGTCGGTTGATACCGTGATGCCATCCATCGGCGTGAACCACAGGCTCGCCTCCGTGCCGTTGACGCGGCGCAAGGCGATGTGCGAGAGTGTCTCCGTCATGCCGTAGGTCGCCCAGATGGCATTGGGAAGCGGGCGCAACGCCTCCTCGAGAGTCTCGTCGATGGCGCCGCCGCCGATGATGAGGTGGCGTATGCGCATGAGGGCGGCGCGCTCGGCGGGAACCCCGAGCGAGTTGTAGACCTGCATCGGCACCATCGCCACGAAGTCGAAACTGCGGTCGCCGACCGTGGCGAGCGGATGCCCGGACGGGGCGACGCGTGTCAGTTGCAGTCCGCAGACCAGCGAGCGCACAACCATCATCTTGCCCGCGATGTAATTGGTTGGCAGACAGAGCAGTGCCGTGTCCCCTGCCTTGAGTCCGAGAAAACGGCAGGTGCGCTCCGCCGATGCCTGCATGCGCCGCTTTTTTACCCAGAGAGGTTTCGGCTCGCCTGTCGAACCGCTCGTGTGCACCAGCATGCTGTCGCTGTCGTTTAGCCACTCAGCCTCCACGTCAGAAACTGCGTCAGCGTCCGTTTCCGAAGCCGTGCTTGTCTTCGTATCCGCTTCCGCTTTCGTTTCCGAATCCATGTCCGTCTTCGTGTCCTTTTCCCCATCCGTCGCCGTCATCCACAGTTCGTCGCCGCGGATTTCGAGCGGCATGTCGATGTTGTCGGTGAAGAGGGCGCCCGTGCCTAAGCCCTGCGGACGTGTGATGCCGCTGCCGTAGATGTGCGCCGTGAGATGTGCGATGGCGTTCAGTCCGACGTTGCTCTCCAAAGCACTTGTGATCCAGCTGCCTATGCCGCGCTCATCGGCCATGCGCACCCACTCCGCGGTGCCGCCCATGCCTCCGTGGAGCGACGGTTTGAGTACGATGAACGCGGGGCGTATGGTGTCGAGGAGCGTCGCCTTGCGCCCGGGGGCGTTCACCCCGATCAGTTCCTCGTCGAGGGCGACGGGCAGGGGCGAGCGACGGCAGAGGTCCGCCATCGCCTCCCACTGACCGGCGCGGATCGGTTGCTCGATGGAGTGGATGTCGTATTGCGCCAAAGCCTCCAGTTTCGTGAGTGCGTCGGCAGGCGAGAAAGCACCGTTGGCATCTACGCGCAACTCTATGTCCTCGCGGCTGAAGCGACTGCGAATGCGTCGAATGAGGTCAAGTTCGCTGTCGAAGTCAATGGCTCCGATTTTCAGTTTGATGCAACGAAAACCCAGTCGCATCTTCTCCTCCATGCGTGCGAGCATCTCCTCGTAAGTGCCCATCCACACCAGTCCGTTGATGGGAATGCCCTCCTCGCCCCGTCCGAATGGTGTGTCGAAGAGCACGTGCGAGCCGCGGCGCAGAGCCGTCAGCGCCGTCTCTATTCCGAAGAGCATCGACGGGTAGGGGCGCAGGTCGTCGTAGGGGATTGCGCCCGTCTGTTCCACTTGGTCGCAGAAGCGGCGCAGGACGGCGGCATAGTCGGCCACGTCATCGCAACTCAGCGCCGGCAGGGGGGCGCACTCGCCCACGCCGCGCCGCGCCGCGCCATCGACGACATCCTCCGCTGTCACCATCCACGAGCGTCGCTCGCGGTAGACACCGCGCGAGGTGCCGGCGGGCTGCTTGAAGTGGAGCACACGCTCCTCAATGCTAAGCTTCACGGCATCTTGGGGTATTGGGCGAAGTTGGGCTTGCGCTTCTCAAGGAATGCCTTGCCGCCCTCCTGAGCCTCGTCGAGGAAGTAGTAGAGCATCGTGGCGTCGCCAGCAAGTTGCTGTATGCCAGCCTGTCCGTCCAGTTCGGCGTTGAGCCCCGCCTTGATCATGCGCAGGGCGAGCGGACTGCGCTCCATCATCGTCTCCGCCCATTCGACGCACTCGTCCTCGAGGCGCTCCAGTGGCACCACCTTGTTGACCATGCCCATCTCCTCGGCCTCGCGAGCCGAGTATTGGCGGCAGAGGAACCATATCTCGCGCGCCTTTTTCTGTCCCACGATGCGCGCCAGGTAGGAGGCGCCGAAGCCGGCGTCAAACGAGCCCACTTTGGGTCCTGTCTGTCCGAAGATGGCGTTCTCGGAGGCTATCGTGAGGTCGCAGACGAGGTGGAGCACATGGCCGCCACCGATGGCGTAGCCGTTGACCATGGCGATGACGGGTTTGGGCAGACGGCGTATCTGCATCTGCACGTCGAGGACGCTCAGGCGAGGCACACCCTCGTCATCTACATAGCCGCCGCGTCCTTTCACGTTCATGTCGCCGCCCGAGCAGAATGCCTTGTCGCCGGCTCCCGTGAGCAGGACGACGCTGATGCGCTGCATCTCGCGGCACATGGCGAACGCCTGCGACAGTTCCCAGGTCGTCTTGGGCGTGAATGCGTTGCGGTAGCGTGGGCGGTTGATGGTGATCTTGGCTATGCCGTTGTACTCCTCAAAGAGGATTTCTTCAAAGTCTCTGATTTTTGTCCAGGTTCGCATGGGGAAGGGGTGGGATTTAGGTGGTTATGTGGTTTGAATGCGCCTGCGGCGCGTTTGTTGTTGCTTTTTTCGGCAAACTGTCGTTTGCCGCACGGTGGCCGGCTGGCGCTTGGTGGGCTGGCTGGCGCACGGTGGCCGGCTGGCGCTTGGAGTGGGGCTGGCTGGCGCTTTGTGGGCTGGCTGGCGCACGTGGGGTGGGGGAGGCTATTCGAGCATGACCTCTACGAGGAGGGGACGAGGGGAGTCGGTGGTAATCAGGCGGTTGAGGGCGGAGCGGAGGGATGGGGGGGCGGTGGCGCGGAGGTAGGTGATGCGGTGTGCGGCGCAGATGCCCTCGGCGGAGGTGGTGTGGCGGGCGACGACGAAGCGGTCGCAGACGGTGCTTTGGGCGAGCCCGGGGAGGGTGCGGAAGATGGCTCCGCCCCCGTTGTTGAGCAGGAGGATGCGCAGGCGGCCGTCTATCTCCGTGTTCCACAGAGCGTTGCTGTCGTAGAAGAAACTTAGGTCGCCAATCACGCAGAAGGTCTTCGTCTCTTGGCAGAGCGAATATCCAGCCGCCGTCGAGAGCGAGCCCTCGATGCCGTTCACGCCGCGGTTGACCTGGATGTGGCGCTTGGTGTAGCGGCATGCCAGGCGCACCGCCGTACTGTTGGCATAGTGGACATGGCTATCCCTGTCGTCAGACATCATCTCCTCGAAGAGGCGCACGGCTCCCTCGGCGGAGAACTCGGGGGCGGTTAAGCTGTTGTTCGCAGTTACGTCCTCGGACGAGCGTGTGGTTTGCTCGGCGGTGGGGGCGGTCAAGCTGTTGTTCGCAGTTACGTCCTTGGACGGGCGTGTGGTTTGCTCGGCGGTGAGGGTGGTCAAGCTGTTGTTCGCAGTTACGTCCTCGGACGAGCGTGTGGTTTGCTCGGCGGTGAGGGCTGGTGCCGTCTCCAAAGCCTTGTTCCATAGTGTCTTGAAGGCGCGTGCGTCGGCGGTCAGTCGGTCGCCAAACTGCGCGTCCATGCGCTGGGCCAGTCCGCCGAGGACAGCCTCCACAGAGGTGTCCGCCAAGGCGGTCAGGTTCATGAACGTGTCGTGGACGGTGCCATCGTGGGCCACCATCCATGTCTCCGCCC
>JABUTZ010000013.1:42667-65825 GCA_021443415.1 Bacteroidaceae bacterium
TAGAGGCAGAAGTCGGGCATGTATGCCGCCTGGTCGGTCATCGCCGCCAGTGCGTCGTCGAAGGGCAGACCGCCCCACGGGCACGAGAGCGGTTCGTAGAGGACGGTGACGTGGCTGGCCGCCGCACGAATGAAGTCGGCGACATGACAGCTCTTGTTCAGCTGTCCGACGACCACCATCGGTCGCTCGGCGCGGCAGATGCGCCCGATGATTTCGTCGCAGACAGCGTCGGCATGGTCCTCGTTCGCGAGGCGGCGAATCATGCGCACTTCGGGGAGCGTGGGCGTGGTGAAACGGAAGAGCGGTTCGGAGAGCGGCACGTTGATATGCACGGGCTGGCTCGGACGTTGCACGGCGCGCAGCAGCGCCTCGTTGACCAGTCGGTTGGCGAACGCCGTGTTGTCCTCGGGCAGGTTGACGCTCATCGCCACAAAACAGCCGAGTGCGTTCTGCTGCGGCATCGTCTGGGCGTCGAGCTGGCCGGTGCGCTCGAGGGGGCGGTCGGCGGAGATGACTATCAGCGGACACTGGCGGAAATGCGCCTCGGCGATGGCGGGGGCGAGGTTGAGGAGGGCGGTGCCTGAGGTGACGCAGACCGCGACGGGAGCGCCGTTGCCGCAGGTGTCATCCGCCGTCTTCTTCGCCAGCGAGAGTCCGAGGGCGTAGAAGCCAGCCGACCGCTCGTCGGTGACGGCATGGCAGTCGATGCCCGCCGCGTGCAGGTCATGCACGATCGGTGCGTTGCGGGCGCCGGGGCATACGACGGCTGTCGTCACTCCGTGGCGGAGCAACAGGGCGGTGAGTATGTTCACGCTCGGCTTGTCGGAGAAGGGGGCTTGTGGTTTGATGGGGCTTGAGGTGGTTTGATGCGCCTGCGGCGCGTTTGTGGTTGCTTATTATGTTGCCGGGTCGGCAAACTGTCGTTTGCCGCACGGGACCCGCATCGAGGGCTGGAGGCTGCCGGTAATTGTCAATCAGCTAAATCGTAAATAAATTGTAAATTGTCAAATCGTAAATCACATAAGTCTGCGTTGAAAAACTAAATCGTAAATCAGTTAAATCGTAAATAAATTGTACATTGTAAATTGTAAAATCGTAAATCAAGTTGAATTGTCAAATCGTAAATCAAGTTGAATCGTCAAATCGTAAATTATCATTGGGTGAGGGCTCTCATGGTAGCCATCTTCGCCTCTGTCTCGTCCCACTCGGCTTGTTCGTCGCTCTCGCGGAGCAGACCGCCGCCGGCGTAGAGGAGACGGTCGGTGAGCGACATGCAGCGGAGGGTGACGAAGAGGTGCGTCGCGCCGTCCATCGCCATCGGACCGCAGAAGCCGCTGTAGTAGCGGCGACGGCAGTGCTCGTGGCGGAGGATGAACGCGCGGGCCTCCTCCTTGGGCAGGCCGCAGACGGCCGGGGTGGGGTGGAGGGCGGTGAGCAGGGCGCCGATGTTGGTGTCGGCGGTGCGGAAGGTGAAGTCGCTGCGCAGGTGCATGAGATAGCCTGCGCGCACCGTCCGCGGTCCGCTCTCCTGCAGGTCGCGGGCGAACGGACGCACGCGGTCGCCGATATAGGTCGCCACGTAGCGCTGCTCGCGTATGTTCTTGTCGCTCCAGGCGCAGTCGCCGTCCTCGCTCAGCGGCATGGTGCCGGCAAGGGCTATCGTGCGCCACTCGCCTGCGTTCTCTTCAAGCAGGATCTCGGGTGTCGCCACCATCCACGCTCCGCTCCAGGGCGAGGCGAAGAGGGTGATGAACATGCGCGGATAGAGGTCGCAAGCGCGGCGGAACATCTCCATCGGGCTTTGCGTGATGGAGGCGTCGGCTTGGCGCGAGAGGACGAGCTTGCTGAAAGCGCCGCTCGTGAGCTGGGAGTGGAAGAGGCGGAAGTCGGTGGAGTAGGTGGGGCGGGAGGNTCGGCAAACTGTCGTTTGCCGCACGGTGGCTTGGTCGCACCGCACGGGTGACGGCGGTGTCGATGATGGCGGCAACATCGGCGGTTATCGCCTCGTGGCTGTCGAAGCGCAGGTGCGAGGCGGGGCGTATGAGGACGAGGGGCGTCCGGCTGTCGATGGCGAATGGGGCGATGACATAGCCGCTCCGTCCGCAGAGGGCGTCGAGCGAGGCGAGCGTCTCACTCGTGCCGCTCACGAAGTGGCACTCGCGGCTGTGCGGCAAACGGTATATGGCAAATGACTCTGGCACTTTTTTTCTTTTCTGCAAAGTTACGCAAAAAAACAGAAAGGGCGAAATTTTGTGGGGCAAAACCGTCGGCTTGCGCCCTCAGATGCGCTCGAGGAGGAGCATCAGGACGAAGCCGGCGAGGAGGGCGTATGTGGCGCTCTTCTGGTAGCCGTGGGCATGGCTTTCGGGTATCATCTCATCACTGACAACGTAGAGCATGGCACCTCCCGAGAGGGCGAGCATCAGCGGCAGGACGGCAACTGACAGCCCACCGAGGTAGTAGCCCGTGAATACGCCCGCCACCTCCAACAGTCCGATGGCGAGAGCAATCATCATCGTGCGCCAGTGGCTCACGCCCGCCATCAGCAGGGGCGAGACAATCACCATTCCCTCGGGCACGTTCTGCAGCGAGATGGCTATCGCCACGCTCACCGCGTCCGACGAGCCCTCGCCTCCGAAGCCCACGCCAGCCGCCATTCCCTCGGGGAACTTGTGGAGGGCAATCGCCATCACGAAGAGCAGTACGCGGTTGAGGCTCAGGTTGTTGCGATGCTGTTCCTGTTCCAAGCCCGTGAGCGAGTGGAGGTGGGGCATCACGTAGTCGAGGGCGTTGAGCAGCAGCACGCCCATCACCACGCCCACGCATGGCAGCCACACCGTCTCCCACGAGGGTGCCAGTTCAAACGCCGGCACGATCAGTCCCAGCACCGACGCCGCCAGCATGATGCCCGCGCACAGTCCGATCACCGTGTCGTTCACCCTGTGGCTCACTCCCTTGACGAAGAAGCCCGCCACCGACCCGATGGCCGTGGAGCCTCCCACCCCAATCGCTGTCAATACTATTTCGTTCATTGTCCGCTTTTACAATAGGAATTTCGCCGTGCGGGCGGCGAGGGCGGCGTTGTTGAGCACGAGCTGGATGTTGGAGGCGAGGCTCTCGCCGTCGGTTCGGGTGGCGACGCGGTCGAGGAGGAAGGGGGTGATGTGCTTGCCGCGGATGCCGCGGCGGTTGGCCTCGGCGATGGCTTCGTCGATGACGCTGTTGATGTACTGCGGGTCCATGGAGTAGCGCTCGGGGATGGGGTTGGTCACGAGCATGCCTCCGCCCAGTCTCATGGCGAGCTTGGCGCGGAAGGCGGCGGCGAGTTCCTCCTCGCTGTCGATGCGGTAGTCGACGCCGAATCCGCTCGTGCGTGTGTAGAAGGCGGGCAGCTCGTCGGTGCCGAAGCCGATGACGGGGACACCCTTTGTCTCAAGGTATTCGAGCGTCAGCCCGAGGTCGAGGATGGCCTTGGCGCCGGCGCACACGACCATGACGGGTGTCCGGGCGAGTTCCTCGAGGTCGGCGGAGATGTCCATCGTCGTCTCGGCGCCGCGGTGGACGCCGCCGATGCCGCCTGTGGCGAAGACCCTGATGCCTGCCATCGCGGCGATGATCATGGTGGTGGCTACGGTGGTCGCTCCGTCCTCGCCGCGGGCCACGAGCACGGGCAGGTCGCGGCGTGACGCCTTGGTCACTGCCATTCCCTTACGTCCCAGATACTCGATCTCTTCGGCGCTGAGACCCGCCTTCAGACGGCCGCCGATGACGGCTATGGTGGCGGGCACGGCGCCGTTGTCGCGCACGGTCTGCTCGACGCGCAGCGCCGTCTCCACATTCTGCGGATAGGGCATGCCGTGGGTTATGATGGTCGATTCGAGCGCCACGACGGGGCGTCCGCTGGCGAGGGCTTCCGCCACGGCGGGAGCCACAGAGAGGTGATTGTCAGTTGTTGAGTACATAATGTTCGTTGATTTGTGGGTTTACCGCCGAGGCACTCTGCACGGCGAGGGCGGAGGCGCGCTGGGCGCATTGTATTGTCTGAGTTGTGTCGAGGCCGTTGACAAAGGCGAGCACGAGACCTGCGACGAAGGCGTCGCCGGCGCCAGTCGTGCTGACCACGGGCACCTGTTCGCAGGGCACGAGCCGTCCGCCCTCCGCGTCGTGGTAATAGACACCCTGGGCCCCGAGTGTGATGCAGACGCGCTCCACCCCAAGGGCGTGGAGCAGACGGGCGGCGGACTCGAGCGAGGGGATATCGCCGAGGGCGAGGTCGGTGAGTGTCTGCGCCTCGATGCGGTTCATCTTGAGCGTGTGGAGGCGGTGGGTGCCGTCAAGGGCGTCGAACAGCCGGCGGCTCTTCGTGGCGGACACGGTGTCGGCGAAGAGGGGCGCGGAGCAGTTCTGCAGGAGATAGGCGATGGTCTCGGTGGGCAGGTTGGCGTCCATCGCCACGGCGTCGCAGGCGTTGAGGCTGTCGATGTGCGGGCGCAGGAGTTCGGGTGTGATGCCATCGAGGATGTCCATGGCTGACACCGCCGACATCATCTCTCCCTGCTCGTCGTTGATGCACGTGAATATCGAGCTGCAGCCGCCGGCGACGGTTGTCGCCCAGGTGGTGTCGATGCCAATCTCGCGGCAGTTGTCCTTGAGTCCCGCGGCGAAGATGTCGTCGCCGAAGACGGTGACGAGCGATGTGCGGCAGCCCATCAGCGTGAGGTTGTGGGCGATGTTGCGTCCCACGCCTCCGTAGGCGATGTCTATTCTTCCCGGGCGCGAGTCGCAGGGCACGTATTTGACCTTTGGCGTCGCCATGATGTCGACATTCGCGGCGCCGACCACGGCTATGTGTTTCTTTGGGGTCATCGGGTTGAGGGGTTTGGGGGTTATTGGGTTAGGAATGTTTTGAGTACGAGGGTTTTGATTTGCTCCTCCGACACGTTGCCGAGTCCCGTGGGGGTTAGCTCATCGTAGGTGGGCGACTTGGGGCGAATCACGTATTTGCGCTCCTCGCCGTCGATGGTGGCGAGCAGGTGGATGTTGCCCTTGTATGCCTGTTTGAGGTGTGCGTTGGCGACCGTGATGCCCTCCGCCGTAGTGAACTCGGCGCAGACGACCGCCTCGCCGAATCCCCAGGCGGCCAGTCGCTCGCGCAGACAGGTCTCGACCCGACCGATCCACTCCTGCGACACATGGTTTCGCGTGGCGATGGTGCGGAATTTCTGGGCAACCTCGGCAACGGTGCGTATGATGGACTCGGCTCGTCTGATGCCGTTGTCCTTGGCAAAGGCGAGTAGGTCCTCCTTTGTCACATCCGCCAGTTTCGCCCGCATATAGAGGCAGTGGTGGCGGCACGGTAGGAATCCGCCCACATCAATTATATACGTAATGTCGTAGGCAGGCGATAGCCGCCAGTTGCCCTCGCGGTCCATCGTGAACGCAAAGTTCTTGTTGTGGTCGTCGGTGTTGTTCATCAGGTGGTTGAACACCATGCGTCGGAACACCTCCTCGCAGTCGCATTCGGGCGTGTGAAGCTTTCGGCACACCCACATCAGTTTCTCGTAGTTGTCCGCCTCGGGGCAGAGTGCGGCAAGGGTCTGCGTGTGCAGTTTCTCGCCGTTCTGGCGGTCGAAGCGCTCGGTGAGAAAATGTCTCTGTCCGTCGATTTCAATCAGTCGCGAGGGCATCATGCGTATGCCGGCATCGACGGCGAGTTCGTAGTAGGTCTGCTCGAGTTCGGCGGAGCAATACTTCTCATCGCCAAACTTGATGATGCAGTAGGTGTAGCTCTCCAGTCCGCCAATCTGCCCGGAGCGAATCTCGCCCGTCTTGTCGTTGATGGCGACGATGGCCTTTGGCTGCCGACCGCCAGCCGATGTGCCCACCGCGAGCAGCGACTGCATGGTCAGCGACTCGTCGGGCATGATGCGTGCATTCTCGCGTTCGCTGAAGATGCGCTGAGCCAGACTGACGAGCGCACCCATATCTACCTTGTCGTTCTTTCCCGTTGACGATGTCTCTGGCTCGAACTCCAAGGCTCCCATGCCTCGCTTGCCTATGAACGACAATTTTTCCAACGGCGTCACCTCCGATGGTGAGAGGCGGTTGCTCGTGCGCCAGAACTCAAAGAGTTGGTTGCCCCACGCATCTGGCAGTGAGTCGGCGAGGAAGGCGGGCAGACGCTGATACATCTTGGCATCTTCACCCCACAGAGGCTTCATCGTGTCAATGCTGTTCAGCGGTGCAACCAATGGCGCCACATCAAGCCCCTTGCTCACGAAAGCGGGATTGAAGATGAAGTAGGCGTTGTGGCGGCGGCTGTCCCACGACAACCGTCCGATTTCTTCGCCCCAAAGTATGACTCTAAGTATCTGGCTCATTGCTTCTTGTGTCTAATCCGTTGCACCTGTCGGACTTCCTTGATGAGATAGGGCGACGGCGGCAGTTCGGGCAGCACATTGTCCATGGCATTTATCTGTCTCACCACTTTCAGCAGCAGCAGAAACGTCGCCAACGATATGTTGCCTGCCGTTCCGTTTTCGAACTTATGAATCGTCGTCAGTCCCAGTCCTGCCTGCTCCGCCACATCTCTCTGTGTGAGGTTGCAGCGCAGGCGATAGTCCTTGAACCTTTGTCCGAGCATTCGCACCAGTTCGGGGTTTGAGTATTCGTATAAATCCGCCATCGTGTAACTATCGTTATCGTGAAGATTAAGTTGCAATATGTCATTTAAGACTTGCTTCAATGATATTTATGACGCAAAGTTAAGCAAAACAAACGATACGGCAAAGCGTATGGGGGAGAAAAGTGTGGTGCGTAGGGAAACTTTGTGCCGAAGAACGGCGCCAGTTTGCGGAAAAAGGCGTAACTTTGCAGTGAAATCAGTAATCAAGTTGCCAACGACAATGTTTTGGAAAGTGCTGTTGACGGTGGTGGCGATAGCGGTCGCGGCGGTTGCTGTGCTGGCGGCGATGGTGGTGCCGGCACTGGGACGCGCCCCGAGGGGGGAGCGGCTGGAGCGCATCATGCGTTCGAAGCATTGGCGCGAGGGGCAGTTCCGCAACCTCACGGAGACCACGGTGGGCGGTTCGGCGAAGGGACCGTCGAAGACGGTGTGGAAGTTCCTGACCATGGACAAGCCCAGGGACAGGCGGCCCGACGCGCCAATAGATGTTGTACGCACCGACCTCAACGCCATAGACAGGACGAAGGACCAGATGGTGTGGTTCGGCCACTCGTCCTACCTGCTCGTCATCGGAGGCAGGACATTTCTCGTCGACCCCGTGCTCGCCCCCACGTTTCCCTTCACCCTCGTCATGCGGCCGTTCGAGGGTACCGACATCTATAGCCCCGACGACCTGCCGGCAGTCGATTTCCTCATCATCACCCACGACCACTACGACCATCTCGACTACCGCACGGTCACGTCCATCCGCGAGCGCGTCGGACATGTGTTCTGTCCGCTCGGCGTGGGCGAGCATCTGGAATACTGGGGATATGACGCGCGGAAAATCACCGAGATGGACTGGGACGAGAGTGCCGCCATCGACGTGCGCCTGTCCGCTCGCAACAGGATCACCTGCCTGCCGAGCCGCCACTTCTCGGGTCGTGCGCTGAGCCGCAACAACACGCTCTGGGCGTCGTTCATGGTCGAGTGGGGCGGACGCACCGTCTTCATCGGTGGCGACGGCGGCTACGACAGCCATTTCGCCGACATCGGTCGCCGCTTCCCGTGCATCGACCTCGCCGTGATGGAGAATGGGCAGTACAACGAGCGATGGCGCCAGATACACACGCTCCCCACTCAACTGCCCCGGGCAATCCATGACTTGGGGGCCAAACTTGTGCAACCCGTCCACAACAGCCGTTTCGCCCTCGCCCTCCATCCGTGGGACGAACCGATGCGCCTCATCCGCGAGGCGGCCCGGGCGGACACCACCATCCACCTGCTCGGAGCCACCATCGGCACCGCGACGGAGTTTTAAGTGCGATTTTGGCTTCCGACCGCAAGTGCATTGGCTTTTTTCTTGGTCAGGTCGCCGAAAATGACTAATTTTGCAAGATTTTTGGTCGTTCTGCCATTGGCAGGGACGGCAAATGTTGTAAATATCAAACTCACACATAGAATGAAAAGGATTCTCACACTGGCAATCGTTGCTTTGATTGCATCGTTTTCTTTCGCGCAGACGGAACGGAATCTGAAGGCGACGCCCATGACCAAGGTGCCGCGCGTGCTGACCACAGCCGACCTGATGAGGGCCGATCGCCTGATGGCGCGTGAAAAGGCAAACACTGCTGCACAAAATGCTCGCAACGGGCAGGTGCAGGCCTCTAATTCTCAGCAGTCAACGCCCAACGCAAGACAGGCATTCGCCGCCGGCACGCGTACGGCGAAGACCGTTGGCAAGACAGTCATGATGAAACGGCTTTTGGCTCCAGTCAAGAAAGCAAGCGCCGGCGACATCATCATCGATCCCGCCGAGGGCGACACGACCTACTACAGCCGCTCGGGCTTCACCTTCTACGTCGACGAGTACGGCTACACGTCCTTCGACAGCCAGGACGGACACGTGGCCGTCGTCGATTGCGGCAACGGCGACGTGTATATCAAGGACCCAGTGTCGAAGTTCACCTACGGCACATGGGTGAAGGGCAGGAAGGCGGGCAACACCATCACGGTGGCTACGCGCCAGCCCCTTGCCGCCAACGGCCCCGGCACAGCCACGCTCAGCCTGCGCTGGTGCACGTTCGACAGCGACGGACTGATGATTCCCGCCGACGAGACAGCCGACCACTTCACGTTCACCATCGCCGGCGACAAGATAACGCTCGAGGGCACCAACGACTACTTGCTCATGGGACTCGTCTGGGACGACGACAACACAGCCTTCGGCTACGGCGACTACAACACCGTGTGGACCGCCGACCCCGGCTACAAGCCCGCCAGCACACAGCCGGTGGTCGCTCCCGAGGGACTGGAGACAGCCACCTGGTACGCCCGCGGCACGATAATGACCAGCATCAGCACCGACCGCTACAAGCACGACGTGACGCTCGGCTTCGACGGCAACGACGTCTATATCAAGGGTTTCTTCGACAACTTCCCCGACTCATGGATCAAGGGTACCATAAAGGATGGCGTCGCCACCTTCCCCGCACTGCAGTTCCTCGGCAAGAAAAGCTCGATGGACACCTGGGCGATAGGAGCCGAATGGGAGGGCAACACACCCGTCATCAAGGACTTCCGCATGACCTACGACTCGGAGACACGCACGTTCACCGCCCTCAACGATCTGCTTGAGAACAACGCCGAGGACCGCGTCTTCTTCGTCAACTGGCTCACGGGGCTGACGCTCACCGCCGAGGCTCCCTCCTTCCCGCCTGTGCCCATCCCCTACAGCAACTCGCTCCTGACAGCCGAGTTGCTCGACGAGATGACCATCATCAACGCCAACGGCGACGAATACACGTGGGAGTTCAGCGACGGCGAGGGAGTCGGCTACCGCAACCACGGCAACCTGAAGGCCGACGACTGGCTCATCACGCGCGGCATCGAGCTCAAGGCGGGCAAGGCGTACGCCCTCTCGTTCGACATGCACGCCGCCGGCTACACCGAGCGCATCGCCGTCAAGATGGGCACGGCCCCCACAGCCGAGGCGATGACCATCACCGTGATGCGCGACAGCGTCTTCACCAACTACGAGTACGAGATCGTTGAGCACGAGCGCATAATGGTGCCCGAGGACGGTGTCTATTACTTCGGCATTCACGCCATCTCCGACGCCGACCAGTATGCCATCTACGTGCGTAATATTTATGTTGGCGAGGGACTGCTCCCCGAGTCGCCTTCCGTGCCCGGGAACGTGACTCTCGTGCCCGCCGCCGACGCCTCGAACGAGGCCACGCTGACCTGCGACGCGCCGACGACGCGCATCAACGGCGAGGCAATCGCCGCCGGCACGGCGCTCACGATGCACTTCTACCGCAACGGCACGCTTGTCAGTGAGGTGCCCTGTCAGCCGGGACAGAAGGGCGTCACATGCACCGACAACGTGCCCTCACCCGCCCTCTACGCCTACAAGGTCATCGCCTACGACGGCGAACTGCGCGGCGACAAGGTGGTCGTGCGCGGATGGGTGGGGCTGGACAAGCCGGGCGAACTGACCAACGTGGAGATCTACGACACGCCCACGAGCCTCGTGACGAGCTGGGACCCCGTGACCTCGGTGGGCATGCACGGCGGTGTGGTCATCCCCGAGACGACGGTGTACAATATGTACGACGTAGAGATGTACGACTACTTCGGCGAGGAAATCCCCCTGCTCGCCGACCAGCTCAATCCCGAACCCCTCACCGAGACGCACTACACGCACGAGATCAACACCTGCGAGGGCGACCAGCGCATCGCCTACTACGGCGTGCTGGCTGAGAACACCACGGGCACGAACAAGGGCACGCTGCTCTCCATGGTGCTCGGCAAGCCCTACGAACTGATGGTGCGCGAGAGTTTCGACGGCGGCTTCTCATACCTCTGGGAATACTTGTCGTCGAGCGCCCTGAGCGGAGCCTCCATAGCCCGCGACCCCTCGGACGGCGACTACGGCAACATCGAGCTCTACTCGACATCGACCGGCCGTGAGACGGTGCGCTTCGAGAGCGGCAAGATAGCCCTTGGCGGCGCCGCCAACGCCTTCCTCTGCATCGACGCCAAGAAGAGCGCTCTGGGCAAGACGACCGTGCGCATCCTCGCCCACCGCGCCGGACAGGCAACGCCCGTAGAGGTGGCTACACTGCCCGTCACCGCGAAATACGCTCTCTGCAAGGTGTCGCTCGACGCCTTCAAGGACGACCCCTGGATCCGCTTCTACGTGCAGGCCGACTTCGAGGGCAAGGGCACGGTCTCTATAGACAACATCATCGTCGCTGACCTCAAGGCCGACGATGTGTCCGTCGCCCTCTCGGCTCCCAAATACACCACCGCTGGCAAGGGCGGCACGGTGAAGGCCGTCGTGACCAACGACGCTGAGAACACAGCTGAGGGCTATGCCATCCGCTTCTATGCCAACGGGGAGCCGTTCGCCGAGATAGCCGCCGACAAGACGACGCCGCTCGCCACGGGCAAGTCGGCGGAATACACCGTCACCTACAAGCCCGGCGTCTTCGCCGAAGCGGGCGAGGTGACCATCACCGCCGAGGCTGTCTATGCCCCCGACCTCGACCCCGATGACAACACGGCCGCCGCCCCGACCATTGTCGTACTGCCCGCCGCCACTCCCGTGGCCTCGCTCGACGCGACAACCACCACCGAGGGACTGACGCTCACGTGGACCACGTCCGCCGTAGCCGTCAAGGAGACGCTCGAGGACTTCGAGTCGTACAAGGGCAACACCATCTATCGCGACGGCGAATACTGCGGCGACTGGAAGGCTGTCGACGTGAGCCAGGGCTACTGCTACGGCTGGATGAACAGCGACATCCTCTGGCCCTACGGATGGGAGGTGTTCGCCTTCGGCATCGTAGACACCAAGGCGAGCCGTCTCGATACCGAGGCTTCGCTCTCCGCCCTCTCGGGTGTCAACGCCCTTGGCTTCTTCTCCGAGGCCAATGTGGAGACGCTCGGCGACCAGACCTCCGACCGCTACCTCATCTCGCCCGAACTGCCGGGCGTGGCGCAGACCATCTACTTCAACACGCGCAGCTTCACGCTTGCCTACGGAGCGGACACCTACGAGGTGCTCGCCTCGTCGACCGACCGCGAGCTTAGCAGCTTCACCAAGGTGGCTGAGTTCGCGCAGGCGGAGCTCGGCTGGCAGTCGCTCACCGCCGACCTGCCCGCGGGCACCAAGTATTTCGCCATCCACTACACCTCGCCCTGCACCTTCGGCATGCTCGTCGATGACATCACCTACCAGACGGGCGGCGCCGTGCTGACGGGCTTCAACATCTATGTCGACCGCGAGAAGTCGCGCACGGTGGGTGCCGACGCCACGTCCTACACCTTCGCCGCCGCCGCTGCCTCCGCCCTGCGCAAGATGGCTGCCGCCGAGGGCACGCACACCGTTTCGGTCACAGCCCTCTACGGCGATGCCGAGTCGCTGCCCGTCAGTGTCGAGGTGGGGGAGATCACGGGTGTGAGCGCCGTCCGTGCCGCCAATGGCGAGGACGAGACATTCACCCTCTCCGGTGTGCGCGTCGCTCGCAAGGACGCCAAGGGCGTGCGCATCGTCAACGGACAAAAACGAGTGCTGGAGTGATGCCAACAACCATCTGCGTTAATCTGCGTTGAATATCAGCACAAAAATATCTGCGTTAATTTGTTTCCAAGCAACGAACAACAAGAACATCTGCGTTAATCTGCGTTGAATATCAACAGAACGTGCGACCCCACACCTGTGGAGCCGCACGTTCTCGTCTGTGTGCCACTGACTACCGCCGTCGTCATTCGCCGTCATTGCGGCTTTTGCCGTAGGAGTCGTCATAGTCCTCGGCGGCAATGCTGTGGTCGGGTTCCTCGGGTAGTTCGTATCGGTGGACGGTGCGGTCGCGCAGGAAGATGCGGTTGAGGGTGAACGCGAGCGAGCACAGAGTCGCGGCCCGTTTCTCCCCCTTCAGGTCGCATTCCCATATCGTGATGCAATGCCACCCCATGTCATGGAGCCTCTGCCTGACAACCGTGTCCCGCTCCTGGTTGCGCCTGATTTTCGACTGCCAGAAGCCGACATTGCTCTTCGGCATCGAGAAGAATGGGCATCCCTCGTGCCCGTGCCAGAAACAGCCGTTCACCAGTATGCACGTGCGGTATTTGCGCAGCACGATGTCGGGCCGCCCGGGCAGGCGCGGATGATTGAGCCTGTACCTGAACCCGTGCGCCCACAGGTAGCGCCTGACCACCATCTCCGGTTTCGTGTCCTTGCTCCGGATGGCGGCCATCACCCTGTGGCGTTGCTCGATGGTGTAGACGTCGGTCATCTCTGCGGCGGTGTTTGTTGCGGTTGTGCCTTTGGAGGGCTTGTCTTGCCTTATTCGCTACTCGGCGGCCTGGTAGACGCGCACGTAGTCGACGAGGTAGTGGATGGGGAAGGCGTTGTCGGCGGGCGTGCCGCCGGTGGAGCCTATGGCGAGGTTGAGGAGCAGGTGGGCGCCGAAGCCGTCGATGTCGTTGCTGAACGGATTCTCGTGGTTGCCGTCGTAGCCCTGGTTGAAGGTCTTCGAGAGGTCGACCTCATTGAGCAGCTCGTCATCGACGTAGAGGCGGATCCACTCCTTGTCCCAGTCCATGCGCCAGACATGGAACTTGTGCGCCCACTCGGGGTCGCGCTCCGTGAAATGGCTGATGGGCATCGCCGCACTGTCCCACACGCTGGCGAAACGCTCCTTGCCTCCCCAGCAGGCGTTGGCGTGCAGGCAGGGCACGCCCTTGCTCGGGTAATACTCCATCATGTCGATCTCGCCCTTGTGGGGCCACTCCCACATGTTGCCCTTCAGCCAAATGGCGGGCCACGAACCCTCGACCGAGGGCATCTTCGCCCGCACCAGCACACGTCCGTACTTGAACGTGAAACTCTCGCTCGTGGTCAGGCTCGCCGACGTGTAGTGCGCCTCCTTGCGGCTTGTGCGCCAGTCCTTGCCGTCTTCAGAATAGTTCGGGTTCGCCACCGTCTCCCTGCGCCCCGCGATGACCAGACAGCCGTCCTTCACGCAGGCGTTCGCACCCTGGTACCACTGCAGTTCCTTGTTGCGGACGAAGCCCACCTCGGGCTTCCAGTGCGCCCCGTAACTCCCCTCCGTGTCAAACTCGTCGTGCCACACCAGCCGGTAGCCCGCTATCGTGTCCGCGTCCTCCGCCGCCGCCCATGCCGTCCGCGGGCAGAGGCACATGGCTGACAATACGGCCGCCAGGGCAATCCTGCATCTCACCTGTGTCATAAAAATGAAATTTTGCGTTATCCGTCCGCAAAAGTAGTCATAAAAACTGAATCGCGCAAGCCGCCAATCGAAAACTCCGTCACCCGGTGACACTTTTTTCGATTAGGATTTGGTAGGCAAAGACATTGGTTTGAAAAAAAATGTGTAACTTTGCAGACACATGGTCAGCAACTTAACGACAAACGATACAATGGAAACAAAGACAAGGAAGGCAGGCAAGGGCCTGCAGTATTACGCACGTGAGATCCACCGCATCCTGGGATTTCTGACTCTCGGCCTGACAATGGCCTATGCCCTGAGCGGCATCATTCTCATCCATCGCACGGGCGACTTCATGAAGCGCAGCGTGGCCGTGGAGCAGACCGTCGCTCCCAATCTCGACGGCGACCGCCTCGCCGCCGAACTCAAGATGCGTTCGCTCAAGGTGCTCGAAGAGACCGACCAGACCATTTTCTTCGCCGACGGCCGGTACGACAAGGCGACGGGCAAGGCGTCGTACCTGAAGAAAGAGGTGATGGCTCCGTTCGACCGTTTCATCACGCTCCACAAACTTGCCGACAAGCAGAATCCCGCCGTCGCCTACGTCACCACCTTCTTCGGCGCCGTCCTCTTCCTGCTCGCCCTCACCTCGCTGTTCATGTTCAAGCCCTCGGCCAGGCATTTCCGTTCCAACATGGCATACACCGCCCTCGGCGTCGCCCTCCTCATCCTCCTGCTCTGCTTCGCATAGTCATTGCATAACGCCGCATAATCATTGCATATCTCGCCAAATCCCGTGTTTTTACCCTTGATTTGGCGAAACAGCGGTTGCTTATTCCGCCAAACTTGGTGTTTTTGGGTGCGATTTGGCGAAATAGTGGGTGGGATTATTGCTGCCAAAGACAAATATCTCGTTGTCTTTAAGATTCGTAATCCTGCCTGATGCGATTCTCGGACTCTCTGTTCTGTTGCTCATAAGTTTTGAGTTTTGTAGAATAACTTCAGATTATTCCTTCTGCGACCAGATGTTCTTTTATCTCCTTGCGGATATCGTCCAGCGAGACATCATAGATGGGTGACATGAGGGCGAAGTTGGAGTCGGGAGTGACCTGGGCTGAGATGAGCAGGGCGATCATATTCTTTGTCGATAGGCGGTGGCCAGAGTATCTCCCTGCCGCCTCCATGCCCTGTCGGATGCTGCAGCCTGCTTTGAGCATCGAGTAGATGTCGTAGTAGTCGCGGAACTTTCCCCTGCGCATCATGACCTCGATTTTCATCGCCATGATGGCATCCATGTCGGCGATGGATATGTTGCCGAGGAACGGTTTGGCATTGGTTATGGGCGAATATTTGTCGCTCACGTAGAAGGATAGTTTGGCTCCTTTGCACCAGAACAATACCTGGTCAAAGCCAAGGATTTCAACGTTGTCCACAGTACCTACCACCGTCTGCAACTCGTCTTGGATGGCATGCCATGCCACCTCTGGTTTTTCTGTTTTTGATGTGCGCCACTGCATGAAGTCGAGGTCCTCGCTCTTGCGATGTTGCAGTTGAAGGGCGAGCGATGTTCCTCCGCAGAGCACATAGGGCTTGATGCACTCGAGTCGGGAAACGCTGTCGATGATTTCATTCAGTGTGTCTGTCAGTCCGCCATGCATGGGTTGAGTCTTTTGTTGAGTTGTATGTTTTCCTGTCGTTGGAGGTATCGTTCGGGATTGTCAATGTCGAAATAGACGTAGGCAATCATTGTGTTCAGCCGCCTGAGGTAGTCGCCTTGGGGAACCATGTGCTCGAGCCACACCTTCTTGATTTGTGACTTGGGATAGAGTTCGAACATCGTGGCGATATCCTCCACGTCGAGACACATGAATGTTTTTTCGATGATTTCCTCGTCGGGCACCTCGTCGGGCAAACCCATGGGATGGGACCAGAAGGCGTGTGCCGACGACAGACTGTTTAGTAGCGACTGTTTCAGTTCAGCCTTGTATTCCTGTAACTGGTTGCCGATCTGCATCTTGAGCAGTGTCCCCTCTGGCAAATCAAGGAATCGCTCGATGTGCGATGCTTGCTTCAGCGACAGTGCTCGCTCTCCCTTGAGGATACAGGCGACCATTGGCCGCGACACCTTCAGTGCCTCCGCCAAGCGGGCTTCGGAGATGTTTCTCCTTTTGAGAAGCTGCATCAAAAAATCGCCTGTTCTCTCTTTCATGCGGCAAAGTTAGTGAATTTATTCGGTTTTGATGCGCTTGGGGCGCAAAAATTGCGGCGGATGCTTGGTCGCGTGGCGAAGAAAATGTAATTTTGCGCGACAGTCCAAACAAATCGACTCATCATGCACGAATTCATCTCTTCTACGCTGCCCGGCATCGCGATGGCTCTGACCGTGACGGCCATGATCATAACCTGCTTCAACAAAAAGTCGCTTATGAAGGTAAGTCCGAAGTTCGGCTATGGCTTTGCGCTCTTCTGGTACGCCATCGCCATCCTCGGCTGGTGCTTCGACGCGAGCTCCGTTTCCGCCATCCTCTCGCTCTGCATGGGTTCGCTCCTCCTCTGCTTCGGCTACATCGTCAGCGCCAGACAGAAGAAGGGAGGCAAGTGAAGTTTGAACAAACGTGTCGCAGGCACGTCGAACGTCGCAGACTTTCAACAACATTCAACGTGCCGCAGGCACATTCAAATCCTTATTGTCAGTATCTCGTTGATGTCCGAGAGGTAGTTGCCGCTGCGGTGCTCGCTCTTGGGGTGCCACGCCTGGTCCTGTTCCCCCTCCGCCACGAGGCGCACCGTCTTGAGTCCGAAGCGGTGGTTGAGTTCGTCTATCCGCTCCATCAGCTGACGGCGGGCGGGGCGGTTGCGCACATGGTCGAAGAGGTTCTGCTGGACGGACCCATCGTCGGTGATGTCGCTGACGACGACCCCCGCCCGCTTGTAGTGGATGCCTGGCAGGAAGATGGCTCCCAGCGCACGGGTCGCCGCCGCCGTGATCTCGATGGAGTCGGAGGTTGGGGTCTCGAGGCGGACGGTAGCCCCGTTGGCATACTGTGGCAGGTCCTCGCGGAAACGGTTGCTCGCGACGAACACCGTGACTGCGGTGGCTACCGAGTGCTGGCCGCGGAGTTTGTTGGCGCAGCTGGCGGCGAAGTCCGCCACCGCCGCCCTCAGCGCAGTGAAGTCGCCCACCATCGCCCCGAAGCTACGGCTCGTGCAGATGGTCTGCTTCTGCGCCCGCTCCGAGGTATCGATGCACGGGATGCCGTTCAGCTCGCGCCACGTCTGGACTGTGGGCAGCGGGAACCGGCTGCGCACCCAGCTCTCTTTCTTATCCGCGAACTGCAACGGCGTCGTCACTCCAAAATAGCGCAACTTTGCCAGCGTCTGCCGTCCGACGCCCCATACGTCGGCGAGGTCGAACAGCCCGAGTGCCTTCCGCCGCTTCTCGTCGGAGTCGATCACGCAGACCGAGCGGTAGCCGCGGTAGTTCTTGGCGAACTTGCTCCCCATCTTGGCCAGCGTCTTGCTGGGGGCTATGCCCACGCTGACGGGAATGTCCGTGCAGAGGCGCACCTTCTCGACCACCGAGCGCATGTAGTCGGCGAGGTCGAAGCGGCTCTCGTAGCCGTCGAGATAGCAGAAGCTCTCGTCGATGCTGTAGTTCTCGACGCGCTGGACGCATGAGCGCAGTATGTTGGTCACGCGGCGGGACATGGCGGCGTAGAGGTACATGTTGGTGGAGAAGACGGTCACGCCGTTGCGCTCCACGATGTCGCGCATCTTGAATATCGGGTCGCCGCGGCGGAGTCCCAACGCCTTCGCCTCGGGGGTGAGCGCGACGATGCAGCCGTCGTTGCACGACAGCACGCACACGGGTTTGCCGTCCAGCCCGGGGTGGAACACCTTCTCCACCGAGCAGAAGAAACTGTTGCAGTCGACGAGGGCGACCATCCTTCTCAACGCGATTTGTGAATGATGTATGTCACCACGCCCCACACGCTGAAGTCGTCGCCCTCCGCCACCCGAATGCGCGGATAGGCGGGGTTGGCGGGCACGAGCCACATGCCCTCGCAGTCCCTGACCACGTGCTTGACCGTATATTCGCCGTTCAGCTCGCAGACGGCTATCTGGCTCTCCGTGGGGTGGCGCAGGCTCTTGTCGACGATCAGAATGTCGCCGTCCTTCACGTCCGCCTCGACCATCGAGTCGCCGAGCACGCGGATGAGATACGACGAGTCGGGGTGGGGGCAGAGCATCTGGAGCAGTTCGATGTCCTGCGCCATCTCGTCTTTGTTCATCGGAATTGGGAAGCCCGCCACTATCTTCACGTCGAAGAAGGGCAGACGCGCCGCCCGCAGCCTCGTGGCTGGCGTCACTTCGCCAAATTTAGCGAGCGGTTGGTCCGCCTCATGCTTCAACGACAGCGGTTGGTTCGCCTCATGCCTCAGTGACAGCGTTTTTTTCGCCTCCTGCCTCAGCTGTTGGTCTGCCTCGCCTTGATGCCGCATCGCGAAGCGTATGCAGCCCCGGATGAAGTCCGTCTTGTTTTCCTGCCGGTCGATGCAATCCGCCACCTCGCTGTCAGCTCGGAAGTTGTATGTGCGCGCCGTCCCCTTGGGCCGTCCCGCTCCCTCGCGCCGTCCGCCGCGCCTACCTTTTTTGCCTTGCTCTGCCATGTGTGTGCCGTTGAAAATTCGCTTTACGGTACAAAGGTAAGCATTTTCTTTGAATACCGTAATACGTTTTTCAAAAAAAGCGCACATTTTTCTTGGGCGTGAGCCTTGCCAGTCAACAGCCGCAGGAACCGATGGCGACGGTGTCGCCGGTGCCGACGTAGGCGAGGCGGTCGCCGAGGGTGGCTCGCATCCGTTCGTATGCCTCGATGACCGTGCAGTGGCAGGTGTAGCACATGCAGCCTTTCGCCTTCAGCGCCTCGGCGAGTCCGTCGATGAACGCGAGGTCTGCCACTCCTGCCAAGTGCATTCCCGATACCACGTGCGTGATGGGTGCGCCGGCTATCTCCTCTGCCCGGTCGATGATGTTGAGCACCCCGCTGTGCGCGCACCCGGCAATCAGCACATTGCTGTCGCCCTCCTTAATGATTATGCTCTGCTCGTGGCGGAAGTCGTCGCAGACAAATTGCCCATGCTCGCTCTTCAGTATGCGACGGTTGGCTGGCGAGAAAAAGCTGCGCCCTTTGCAACCTGCGAACAGCGTTATCCCCTCGGCTATCTCCTGCACGCCGTCGGTCAGCGTGAGCCTGCCGCTGTCCCTCAGGCGGCGGTCGAGCCCGATGTATGTCTCCTTGCCCTCGCGTATGGAGTAGTATTCGCCCAAGGCTCGGCGGTGCACGTAGATGGGAGCCGCGTCGTTGAGCTCCACGAACGTGGGCAGTCCGCCCCCGTGGTCGTAGTGTCCGTGGGAGATGACCGCAAACTCCGCCTCTCGCGTCTCGATACCCATGCGCGCGGCATTGTCGGCGAAGAGTGCGCTCTGTCCCAGGTCGAACAGAAACCTCCTGCCGCATGCCTCCACCCACAGGCACATCCCGTGCTCCGCAGGCAGTCCGCGGCTCGACGTGTCTTCTATGACTACTCTTATCTGCATGTGTTTGCGCTTGATGTTTTGCCTGAAAAGACTTGCATCAAGCCTATTGCGCACTATGGTTGCGGAACCGTATCGTCTGCGTCCCGTGGTCCATGCTGTCTATGATGGCGATGGACTCCACGCGGTAGCCGTCGCCGCGCAGACTTTTGCCGCCCTCCTGCTGGCCTTTCTCGACGAGCATGCCAAGTCCGACGACCTCGGCGCCGGCCTGGCGGACGATGTCGATGAGGGCGCGTGCCGCCTGTCCCGTGGCGAGGAAGTCGTCGACGATCAGGATGCGCTCGCCGGGGCTGATGTACGGCCGCGACACGACGATGTCGTTCATCTCCTTGCGGGTGAACGAGAACGCTTGCGAGCGATACTTGTCGTCGGTGCTGTTTGCCGTCTCGGCTTTCTTGGCGAACACCACGGGCACGTCGTACATGTTGGCGAGCATCACCGCGATGGCTATGCCGCTCGCCTCGATGGTCAGTATCTTGTCCACCCGCTCGCCCTCGTAGCGGCGCTTGAACTCGCACGCCGCCTGCCGCATGACGTCCATGTCAATCCGGTGGTTGATGAAACTGTCCACCTTCAGTATGTCGCCCGCATACACCCTGCCGTCGGCAAGGATCTTTTCTTCAAGGAAGTTCATACATTGGTTTTTGTGGGTGCAAAGATAGGTATATTTTACATTATCCGCACTGAAAACAGGCTGCGATTTCACATTTTCCCCGCAAATTTGCCCCATGATTTCACATTATCCGCCCCATTTTACCGCTTAATTTCACATTTCCCCCGTTTCGTTGCCCCAAACTGCTGTATGCTTGGTTTTTCTGTTTTGTCGGCAATCTGCAAAGAAAAGGACAACGATCATGTTCCCAGACGTGCGGTTGAACGACTGAGGCAAGCCGCCATTTGGCGTCAGCGTCAAATGCGGATATAGTCCTTCATGCGGTCCGCCAGGGTCAGAGGCAGGTTGAGCAGGCGGTCGCGCAGTTGCAGGTTGCGCAAGGAGCAGCGGATGGCGAGCTCGGGCGAGTGGGTCTTGCGATACTCGCTGAGGCTCTTCGCCTGGATGCTCTTGCTCGATTTCACTTCGATGGGGATGACGCGGCTATTGTTTTCGAGGACGAACTCGACTTCCGCCTGATTGCCCGAGGTCCAGTAATATGGTTCGAGACCTTGGCAGAGAATGGCCATCAGTACGTAGTTTTCGGTGAGCACACCCTTGAACTCGGTGAACAGGCGGTTGTCCTGCATGATGGTGCCGCTCTCGAGACGGAACATCCGGCGCAACAGCCCCACATCGTTGAGATAGAGTTTGAAAGCACTGTCGTCCTTGTACGACCTCAGGGGCAGCCGTATGGTCTCCGTGTTGCACACCTTATGCACCAGCCCGGCCCGGCAGAGCCAGTCGACGGCGGTCTCGTATTCTCGAGCGCGCGCACCTTTCTGTATCTCGGAGTATTTGAACCGTTTGTTGTCCTTCGCCAGCTGCCTGTGCATGCTGTCCCACACCTGGTTGATGCGGACAATCTCGCTAGGGGTGGCATACTTGGCGAAGTCGAGCGGATAGGCGCGAAGGATGCCGTCGAGCGTCTCGTCCACCTCATTGATGTCGCCCGTCTCCACCCAGTCGGCGACGGCTTCGGGCATGCCGCCCACCAGCATGTAAATCTTCAGTTTCTCCTCCAACTCGTTGAGCATCTCCTCGGGCAACTGCTCCTCAACCCTCCATGTGCGTACGATGCCAGCCAAGCGGGCGTCGGTGGCCTGCAGAAACTCGGCGAAGGACAAGGGATATAGTGTCATGAAGTCCACCTGACCGACGGGAAACGAACGTCCTTTCTTGCGTAATGCGACACCCAAGAGCGAGCCGGCGCATGCCACGGCATATTCCGGTGCGTCCTCCTTGAAGTATTTCAACGCGTTAAGCACCTCGTCCGAATCCTGAATTTCGTCCAACACGAGAAGCGTCGTCTCCGGGTTTATGGGCTGTCCCTTGATGAGCGCAATCTGCTCCACCACACGACGCGGGTCCTTCGTGCGGGCAAAGATGTCGGCAACGGCAGGTTCGCGGTCTATATTCACTATGACGCAGTTCTCGAAGGCCACCTCGCCAAGTTTCTTCAGCAACCATGACTTGCCCACCTGGCGCGCTCCCTGCAACAACAATGGCTTGCGTTTGCGCCGGTTTTTCCAGGCCATCATCGCCTCCAGGAGATCACGTTTCAGTTCCATGTGTTTTGCCCCCCTATTGTTTGTCGGTTAAATGTGAGCGCAAAGTTACGGAAAAATACCGAAACGCAATGTGTATCTATGGAAAATGTGTAAATTATCACGAAAATGGCACGACTTTTTGGCTGTTTTTACACGAAAACCATAGATACGGAAAATTTTTGGAGTCGGATTCCTGTGCTTGGTTTCTCTCGTTCGTCGGCAATCTGCAAAGAAAATGACGGCTTATTGTACAGCGGCGGGAACGCAACAGATCTTCTCGAACGGCGCCGCAAGTCTGCAGTTCCATCTCTCACAGTCGGTGGGAATCGATGGGAGCAGGCAGTAGGATTGTACCTATTGGGACAAAATGATGCCGTATGGTGACCTTTTTCTTGGTCATGTGCCCGGATTATTGCGGAATATTTTGTAATTTTGTCTTGACAAGAATATTGCAATGCTAATAGAAAAGGGAATGCGATAGTTTCTTGTTATCATCCAAAAAAAATCCAGGCGGTGAAGGATGTGGTGCAACAGCCACAAAAACCGCCCATAAATCACTTGGAGACTTGAATTATGGTAATTTTGATCACAGGCATCACTTCCGGGTTCGGAAAGGCAATGGCGGAGAGGCTCACTGCCGACGGCCATAAGGTTTACGGCACTCACAGGCGTGCAACAGAATTCATACCTGGCGTAACTTACATCAAGGCGGAAGTTACCGACGAGGCTGAGGTAAAGGCTGCGGTGGACGGCGTCGTGGAGGCTGAGGGGCGCATAGATGTGTTCATAAACAACGCGGGAATGGGCGTGGGCGGACCTCTCGAGTTCACCTCCATCAAGTCTGCACAGCGCCAGATGGATGTCAACTTCATGGGAATGGTGTGCTTCCTGCACTATGTAGTCCCTGTGATGAGAAGGCAGGGAGGTGGCAGGATAATCTGTTTCAGCTCCATTGGCGGGCGTATGGGCTTGCCCTTCCAGGGACTGTACTCGGCGTCGAAATTTGCCATTGAGGGCTATTGCGAGGCGTTGAGGCTCGAGACCGCGGGCTTCGGCATCAAGACCGTGGTGATTGAGCCGGGTGACTTTGCCACTGCGTTCACCTCTCAGCGTACGACCGTGTCCGACCCCGAGGCGTACGAGGTGTACAAGAGTTACGCGGTCTCGCTGGCAAGCATAGAAAAGGACGAGACCGGCGGACTCAAACCCGAATATCTTGCCGCGAGGATTTCAAGGATAGTGAGCTGTCGCAACCCTCGCTACAGATACATAATCGCCACTTTGGAACAGAAGCTCTCCGTGACGCTGAAAGCCATACTTCCAGCATCTTGGTTTGCCCGCATACTTTCAAGCTACTATCATCTTAAGTGATAGAAAATCAATTGGATATACTAAAGAAACCACCATCATCTATAACAAAACCTCCCTCGGAGCATGAACCGCACCCTCC
>JABUTZ010000013.1:69649-78513 GCA_021443415.1 Bacteroidaceae bacterium
GTGCATGGAAAGATGAAACCGGCCGACAAGGATGCCGAGATGGCTCGTTTTGCCAAAGGAGAAACACAGATATTGGTCGCAACGACGGTCATCGAGGTGGGTGTGAACGTGCCCAAGGCGAGTGTCATGGTCATCGAGAACGCCGAGCGCTTCGGACTCTCGCAGTTGCACCAATTGCGCGGACGCGTCGGCCGTGGTGCCGACCAGTCCTACTGCGTCTTGGTGACGAGGTATGAACTTGGACAGGACACACGTCGCCGCATGCAGATAATGACGGAGACAACCGACGGATTCGAGATTGCCGAGGAGGATCTCAAGATGCGCGGACCGGGCGAGTTGGACGGCACCGTGCAGAGCGGCATGCCTTTCGACCTCAAGTTGGCGGACCTCGCCCACGACGGCATCATCCTCCAGCGGGCAAGGGATGCCGCTTCGAAGATTCTGCGCGATGACCCCGACCTCTCATCGCCTGCCAACACCGTCCTGCGCACCACTTATGACCGCATTCACTCCATCCGCCACAGTTGGGGCGAAATCTCCTGATACACCATCATTTTTTTTACGTTTTGACGGATTTTGCGCATATTTTCGTTAAAAATCGGCTTTTATTACCTATTATATTTGGTAGGTTGCTGATTTTTTCGTAACTTTGCGCCCGAACTATTAATGTATCTACAAATATGAAACTGAAATCAATGGAACAAACACTCGTCCTCATCAAGCCCTGCGGCCTTGAGCGCCAGCTGGTCGGTGAGGTTATAACACGCTTCGAGCGTCGTGGTCTTATGCTTCGCGGCATGAAGATGCTCCAAATGACCGATGAGTTAATCAACATCCACTATGCCCACCTTCGCGAGAAGAGTTTCTTCGAGGGACTGAAGGAGAGCATGCAGTACGCTCCCGTAATCGCCATGTGCTGGGAGGGCAAGGAGGCTGTCAAGGTCGTTCGCGACATGACGGGTTACACCAATGGCCGCAAGGCGGTGCCCGGCACCATCCGCGGTGACTACTCGATGAGCTCGCAGCAGAACATCGTGCACAGCAGTGACTCTATTGACACCGCACGCGTCGAGATCGACCGCTTCTTCCGTCCCGAAGAGATTTTCAGCTACAAGATCCACTGGCGCCAGTTCTACGCTACCGACGAGATTTGATCTCGCCCCCGTCTCCACGGCATTGTTTGCTTATTAGAAACATAAACGCACCACTAATCCCCAAAAACCTACTAAGCCAATGAAGTTCATCCTATTCACCATACTTGCTTTCGCTTCCACATCACTTTCGGCACAGGACCTTTTAGCCAGTCAGGCACCCGCAGACCACAAGCTGCGCACCATCGACAGCCTCTCGCTCCAGCGTCTTATCAAACAGGAGGAAGAGGATATGCCTGCGTCGGCACTGTACAGTGAGTGGAGCCATGACCATGTCCATCGCTACGACCCGACGTCGTTGCCAGACAATTACAAAATCGACCTCCGCCACTTTGTCATGCCGACAACCAATCGCACTGTCACGTCCAACTATGGCTATCGCCGCAGTTTCCGTCGCATGCACAAGGGAATCGACGTCAAGGTATATATCGGCGACACCATCGTTTCTGCATTTGCCGGCAAGGTGCGCATCGTCGATTTCGAGCGTCGTGGTTATGGAAAGTTTGTCGTGGTGCGCCACCCGAACGGACTGGAGACACTCTATGGTCACCTGTCGAAGCAACTCGTGGTAGAGGACCAGGTGGTGAAGGCGGGCGAACCGATTGGCCTGGGTGGTAACACCGGACGCAGCACGGGCAGCCATCTGCATTTCGAGACACGTCTCCTTGGCGTGGATATCAATCCAGATGACATGTTCGACTTTGAGAACCAAGATGTTCGTGGTGACTACTACGTCTATCGTCAGAGTGGCAATGGCTACTGCATGAACGCTGAGAACGGCAAGACGCGCAACGATATTGCACGCAATGGTGACGTAGAGACCTGGAAGCAGTCGCCCGAAGAAGCACTCGCCTCGGCGCTTGCGGCATCGAAGGCTATCGAGAGCAGCAAGTTCCAGCGCGAACGTACCGCCAAGCGCGCGAGCGCGCGTATTCATAAGGTACGCAAGGGCGACACCCTCGGTTCCATCGCCAAGCGCAACCACACGACCGTGCAGAAACTCTGCCGCCTCAATGGCTTGAGCACTAAGTCCAAGCTGCGTTTGGGACAGATAATTAAGGTGAGTTGACAATGTCCAACAATACTAACGAACAATTCAAAGGGGTGCTGGCTGACTGCCGCGCCCTTTTTGCGAAAAAGCTGCACGACTATGGTGCGGCGTGGCGTGTGATGCGTCCCACATCGGTCACCGACCAGATATTCATCAAGGCGATGCGCATACAGACACTCGAGACCACGGGAAAGAGCCTCGTGGGCGACGGCATCCAGCCTGAGTTTGTGGCGATAGTCAACTATGCCATCGTAGCTATGATACAGTGTGAGCTGGGCATCAGTTACGATGCTGCCAAGACGATGACCGTCGAGGAGGCGCTCGCCGCCTACGACCACCATGCCAACGCAAGCCTTGAGCTGATGATACGCAAGAACCACGACTACGGCGAGGCTTGGCGCAACATGCGCGTAAGTTCGTTCACGGACATCATCCTCCAGAAACTGCTGCGCACCAAGCAGATTGAGGACCTTGAGGGACAGACGCTTGTCAGCGAGGGTGTGGAGGCCAACTATCAGGACATGATGAACTATGCCATGTTCGCCCTCATCAAGTTCAAGTATGGCGAGTGACGCCCCTGCTCCGGGCAGGTGATACGCTATGGGTTATGGCGAGGACAAGGGTTGAGTTGCTGCAAACGACGCGGAGAAGCCTGTTGGCTGTGTGCCGCTCCATCCTTTGCGTAACCTTTATTCTGTCTGGTTTTGCCAAGCTCGTCGACCCGATGGGCACTTTCTACAAGTTGTCCGAATACTTTGTCGCATTTGGTTTCGGTGAGTTCCTACCTCCCTCCATTGTCATCATCTTCTGTGCAGTGGCACTCGCAGTGTTCGAGTTTGCCTCCGGCATGTTCCTGCTCTTCCGCGTTGACCGCCGCACGGTCATGACACTCATCTTGCTGTTCATGCTCGTGATGACACCCTTCACGCTCTTTCTCGCCCTCTACGACCCCGTCAGCGACTGCGGATGTTTTGGCGAGATTATCCACCTCACCAATTGGCAGACATTCGCCAAGAACGTCGTACTGCTGGCTTGCGCACTCGCCTGCGCCATCTGGGGACGCAGACGGAGGCACCTCAACACCAGCGGCTATTGGATGATACGCCTCTACACCATCGTGTTTGCCATCATCCTCGCCGTCGTCAGTCTGCGCACACTCCCTGCCATCGACACCATGCCCTATCGCATTGGTGCGCATATCCTTGAGGACGAAGGCACCTACACATTCTCCGCCGTCGACACGTCCGTAGGCGAGGACCGCACCGAGGAGTTGCTCTCCGAAGGCTATACGCTCCTGCTCATCAGCGACAACCTGCGCGAAGCCGATGACGGTGAGATGGACCGCATCAACACGCTCGCCACATACGCCAATATCAAGGACATGCGCATGGCGATGCTGACAGCGACCGAAGACTCGGCCGTCATCGCATCATGGTGCGACATGACGGGAGCCGAATATCCTGTATGGTGGAGTGATGAGACCACGCTGCGAACCATCGTACGCAGCAATCCGGGGCTCGTCCTGCTCAAGGACGGTGTGGTCACGGCAAAATGGAGCCATTATGACATACCCGAGATAGGTCCGACAACTTTCTCCATCGACCCCGGGCAACAGCCATGGACAGCCATGAACAAGCCCGCAATTCCCTTCGAGTTACTCAAGCTGGCACTGTGGTTCAATGTCCCCCTATGCCTTTTATTGGTCTTTGTCAGAAAAAGACGGCAAAAATCTGCCGCCAAGGCATAGACATATCAAAATATTTAGTAACTTTGCACAAATAATGTATAATCCTTAAAACCCATAACAATTATGAGAAAGAAAATCGTAGCAGGTAACTGGAAAATGAATATGAACCTGCAGGAGGGTGTGGCACTCGCCACCGAGTTGAAAGCAGCGCTGGCAGCCGATGCTCCCGCTTGCGACGTTGTCATCTGCACACCGTTCATCCACCTTGCCACAGTGGCAGGCATCACCGAGGGTACCGTCATCGGCCTTGGTGCTGAGAACTGCGCCGACAAGGCAAAGGGAGCCTACACAGGTGAGGTAAGCGCCGAGATGGTGAAGAGCACTGGTGCCCAGTATGTCATCCTTGGTCACTCAGAGCGCCGCTCATATTACGGAGAGACAGCCGAGATTCTGAAGGAGAAGGTAAACCTCGCCCTTGCCAACGGCCTGAAAGTAATCTTCTGCATCGGTGAGGTTAAGGAAGAGCGCGAGGCAGGCAAGCAGAACGAGGTTGTCGCAGCCCAGCTCGCTGGCAGCCTGTACGAACTCACCGCCGAGCAGTTCGCCAACATCATCCTGGCCTACGAACCCGTTTGGGCCATCGGTACGGGTCTGACAGCCACCAGCGACCAGGCTGAGGACATGCACGCCTTCATCCGCGGCGAGATTGCCAAGCAGTTTGGTGCTGAGGCCGCCGAGAACGTAAGCATCCTCTACGGTGGCAGCTGCAAGCCCAGCAACGCCAAGGAGATTTTCTCTAAGCCCGATGTCGATGGCGGACTCATCGGCGGCGCCGCTCTGAAGGTTGCTGACTTCAAGGGCATTATCGACGCATGGAAATAATCCCGATGCGCATTTTTTCCATTTTGACACTTCTTCTGCTGTGCCTCCATTGTGAGGCACAGCAGACTTTCACTGACTACATCCAGTCGCGAGGCTCGCGACGCGGACGAGTGACGTTGACTCAGGATGCGGCAATCGCCAATCTCGTAAACGGTGCAAAGGCGAAGCGCGACGTATCCGTCAATGACATCATTGATGAATATGGCGGCGAATCGACCTCCGTACACCACTCCACTCAGCGCATCAAGATGAACGGCTACCGCATTCAGGTCTATTCTGGTGGCAATTCGCGCACGAGCAAGCGAGAGGCGGAGGGAGCTGGATACCGGGCCAGAGGCATACTCGCCGGTGAGTCAGTCTATACCAACTTCATGTCGCCCCGCTGGGTGTGCCGAGTGGGCGACTACCGCAGTTACGAGGAAGCCTATCGAGCCCTCACCGAGCTCAAGGGAGCAGGCTTCCGCGATGCTGTCATTGTCAAATCAAAGGTGCAGGTACCTGTCGATTGATACAAAAAAGTCATTCATTTCTACCATGACAACCGACGAACGTTTGGAGGCCCTTGCCGGTCACACACAAAGCATATTGGGACTGATGGGCGAAAACCCGGAGCGCGAGGGTCTGCTCAAGACACCTCTGCGCGTGGCGAAGGCTATGCGCACGCTCACCCGAGGCTATGACGAAAATCCCATTGACTTCATCAACTCAGCCAAGTTCAAGGAGTCGTACCAGCACATGGTCATCGTCAAGGACATCAATTTCTACTCCCTTTGCGAGCACCATCTCCTCCCCTTCTACGGAGTGGCCCACGTGGCTTATATTCCAAATGGTTATATCACGGGACTGAGCAAGCTGGCACGTGTAGTCGATTCGTTCAGCCACCGCCTGCAGGTGCAGGAACGCATGACTCAGCAGATAGTCGATTGCATACAGGAAGCACTCAATCCGCTTGGTGTAATGGTGGTGCTCGAAGCCAAGCACATGTGCATGCAGATGCGCGGTGTGGAGAAACAAGGCAGCATAACGACCACCAGCGCATTCACGGGAGCATTCAATCAGGCAAAGACACGCGAGGAGTTCCTCAGCCTAATCCATCATGGACAGCAAAACGGCTAAACGCACTCCCCCACTCCACCTTATCGCCTCACCTCACCAACAACGTATTAGCTATTACCTATTAGCTATTAGTTATTACCTATTACCTATTAGTTATTAGCTATTACCTATTAGCTATTAGTTATTAGCTATTACCTATTAGCTATTAGTTATTAGCTATTACCTATTACCTATTAGCTATTAGCTATTACAGCAGCACCCTGTCGCCACATTCGCGGGCGAGGACGGTGTGTATCTTCTTCAGTTCGGCGTAGTTGCGCATCAGTTCCATGGCTTTTGCCTTGTCCGCCATCGTTTCGGGTGTGCGCAGTTCGTACATCATGCGTTTCAGTTCGCGCTCCACTATGCCCAGTTTGTAGCAGCTCATCATCAGCGGCACGATGTCCATAAGGCGTTCGTCATCGGTCTTTATGTGCTGGTTCTTTGAGTGGTAACGGCTCAGCGGTTCCTCATCGGTGGTCAGTTCGAAAGCAAGGGCGGACACATCGGTGTCAGGATGGTTGACAAAGAGACGGTCGCAAGGCTGGCGCTCGCCTTGGCTGTTCGCCAAGGCGATATCAAGTATTTTCTGATGGAGCGGTTCGGTGAACTGCAGATTGTCCTGCGCCATCGACCCATGCACCCACTCAGCGAGAGTTACCACACGCTCGTTACCGTTCTCGTCCTCTATTGTGCACATGTCAACATCGCCATAACGCACCAACATACGTACCAACTCGCGCTCGCGCATGTTCAGGTTGTCCTTCGGAAGCGTAATCTTCACCTCGTCCGTCGGCTTTGGCTCTGACTCCGAGGGGTGTTCCTCACCCTGGTTCGCATACTTGGTCTTCTGTTCCTCTGCGTTCTTTATCTGTTTCGCCACCGCACTCGTCACCAGTCGCTCGTCCATCTGCAACTGGTGCGCCGCCTGCTTCATGTATGTGCTGCGCGTGATGGCGTCGGGAATGCGCGAGATGCTCTCGACGATGTTGTTGACCAGTCCCGAGAGTTTTACGGGGTCGTTCTGCGCCTCGCTGAGCAGAAGGTTTGTCTTGAAGTTGATGAAGTCAACCTGATGACTCTCAATATATTCCTTGTACTCCTTCGGCGAGTGCTTGCGAGCGAAACTATCCGGATCGTCGCCATCTGGGAGGAGAAGCAGGCGCACATTCATGCCAGCCTCAAGAAGCATGTCGATACCACGTTGCGAAGCCTTGATGCCAGCCGCATCGCCATCGTAGACAACAACTATATTAGGTGTGAAGCGATGGATGAGAGCTATCTGCTCCGTGGTAAGTGCCGTGCCGCTGCTCGCCACCACATTCTTCACGCCCATCTGGTGCATCGCCATCACGTCGGTGTAACCCTCGACGAGGTAGCAACTGTTCTCGCGGCTGATATGCGCCTTTGCCTGATACATGCCGTATAGTTCGCGCTTCTTGCTATACACGGCACTCTCAGGCGAGTTTTGGTACTTGACGCTGACACCCTTTGTGGCGGCATCGAGCACACGACCGCCGAAGCCGCACACCTTGCCGCTGATGTTGAAAATCGGGAAGATGACACGCCCCGCAAAGCGGTCGCGCAAGTCGCCACCCTCCTGTGACTCAAGCGCGAGACCTGTCTTCAGCAGCACCTCGCGACTGTATCCTTTCGCCAGTGCCTCCTGGCAGAGTGCATCGCGCTTCGTGGGCGAGAAACCAAGTCGGAACTCCTTGACAATATCGTCGCGGAAACCACGATGGCGGTAGTATGCCATGCCGATGGCACGTCCATCTACCGTGTCGCGAAGCTGGTTCTGGAACCACTGAAGCGCATACTCGTTGAGCACGTACATGCTCTCTCGCTCGCTCACCAGCCGCCGTTCCTCGTCCGTCTGTTCGCGCTCCTCTATCTCGATGTGATATTTTTTCGCCAGATAGCGCAGGGCATCGGGATAGTCGAGTTGCTCATGCTCCATGATGAAACCCACGGGACTGCCACCCTTGCCGCAGGCAAAACACTTGCAGTAGTTCTTTGCCGGCGACACCATGAACGACGGCGTTCGGTCATCGTGGAAAGGACACAGACCCTTGTAGTTGGCACCCGCACGGCGCAACGACACGAAGTCGGACACGACATCAACAATCTGCGCCGTGTCCAGGATGCGTTGTACTGTGTAGCGGTCAATCATCTCACACCTATGAGTTTATGAGTCTGCAAGGAGAGTCGCCATTGAGGATTGGTCAGGACAGCCTCGAATGTCTCCTGAATGTTTTGGTTGCTGCAAGGTTGGAGGAAGCGGTTCGGGCAGATATAGCAGTCGTACTGCGTCAAGTCCTGCCCTTCATAGACCACTTTCAGTTCGTCGATGCGCTCCAAAACCGTGGGTGCCGCCTTGGGACTCAGCGTCACCCAGTCGATACCTGAGGGCAAAGGGCGCGTGCCGTTGGTCTCTATGTGTATGCGCTTGCCTGCTGCGTGCAAGGCATCAATCAGCCGTTCGTCCACCTGTAGGGCCGGTTCGCCACCAGTCAGAATAATCGTGTGCGGAGCATATCGGTTAACTTCCGCGAGTATCTCATCGACAGTCATTTCCGTGTATGCATCGAAGTCCGTGTCGCAGAACGGGCAACGAAGGTTGCACATCGCAAAACGCACGAAAACCGCCGCCGTACCAGTCCAGTAGCCCTCGCCCTGAACGCTGGCGAAAATCTCGTTGACGCGATATCGTTCAGTCTCGCTCATACGAAGCGGAGTTGTTGGCCGACTCCTGAATGTCAACACGATAGCAGTTGGGAATCTGGTCACACACCCACCGTGCGATGTTCTCCGCCGTGGGGTTGAAGTCAAAGATGTCGTTCAGGCAACGATGGTCAAGAGTATTGCGCAGGAGAGTCTTTACATGGGTGAAGTCAACGACCATGCCCTCTGCGTTCAACTCCCGGCAACGGCAGTGCACCGTGATGAGCCAGTTGTGTCCATGCAGTTGCGTGCACTTGCTCTCGTATGGCAACTC
>JABUTZ010000013.1:78595-83926 GCA_021443415.1 Bacteroidaceae bacterium
GCACCTGCGCTGAGGAAAGTATAGAAAGCCGAGTTCTTGATTCTCTTTGACTTGTTCGGCTCGACGTAGATGAGGTCGTTCTGCTGCACGTAGTAGGCAGGGCTGTTGAACACATCGACGCTGGTCAGGTCGACATTGTACATCGTGCGCTCGCCGTTTACCTCGCGGAACAGCTTGATATTCTTCTTCAAACCATCGTCGGCGATATCGCCGCACTGAGCGAGCACATCGACAATCGTGTTACGCTCACTGGTCAGGTTCACCACATTAGAGCGTCCCACACCACCGATCACCGTCACGCGGGCGTTGGTGAAACGCACCGTCACCTCGGGGTCGTTGATGTATTTCATCTCGCGGATCTTTTCGCTGATGGCATTGGCGGCCTCCTCGGTGGTCAATCCACCCAAATGAATTTTGCCCAGCTGAGGCAGGACAAGGTCGCCGTTGTTGTTGACCGTATAACTGTAGATGTTGCCCAGCGAACCACCGGCGTTGCTCAGGTTACCCATATTTGTCGTGCGGCTTGTACCGAGGATGATGGCATTGGCAAATATCTCCAGAAGCTCGGGGTTGGAACTTGACACCTTGATTGTTATGTTGTCCGCTGGCTTGATGCGCATATCAAACTCCTGAAGGATTTTCTGAGGGTTGGCATAGACGGTGTCGGCTCCCTGGAAATAGACAATTTTCTTCTTGCTCACGCACGATGAGGCGGCAAGCATGGTCAGCAAAAACAGTATGAACGAAAGTTTTTTCATGATTTTTTTGAATTTGACTACAAAAGTACTCAAAATAATGCAAATGCCCCTTATTAAATTGCAAAAATTGAAGTAAAAGCAGTAATTTTGCAGTAAAATTGAGGAATTGACATGATTTCAGTTCAAGGACTTGGCGTGGAGTTTGCGGCTCGCCCGCTCTTCTCCGATGCCACATTTATAGTGGGCGACCGCGACCGCATCGCCCTTGTAGGCAAGAACGGGGCGGGCAAATCCACCCTCTTGAAGATACTGGCGGGGCAGCAGAATCCCACCTACGGCACAGTCACCATCGAGCGCGACGCCACGATAGGCTACCTGCCGCAAGTGATGCGGTTGACCGATCGGCGCACCGTACGCGAGGAGGCGATGACCGCCTTCGAGCACATCACGGAACTGCGTGCCGAGGTGGAGCGCATGGAGCGCGAGCTCGGCGACCGCACCGACTATGAGTCGGAAGACTACATGCGGCTCGTGGAGCAGTTCGCCCAGCGCAGCGAGTATCTTTCGATGATTGGTGCCGGAGGGATGGAAGGCGAATTGGAGCGCACGCTGGGCGGACTGGGCTTCGAGCGCACCGACCTCGACCGCCCCACGAGCGAGTTCAGCGGTGGCTGGCGCATGCGAATCGAGCTTGCCAAGTTGCTTCTCATGCGCCCCGACGTGCTCCTTTTGGACGAGCCGACCAACCATCTTGACATCGAGTCAATTCAGTGGCTCGAGCAGTTTCTCGCCAACCGTGCGGGAGCGGTCATCCTCGTGAGCCACGACCGTGCGTTCATCAACAACGTCACCAACAGGACGCTGGACATAACCTGCGGACACATAATCGACTATCGCGTGAGCTTTGACGAATATGTGCGACTGCGTGCCGAAAGGCGAGAACAGCAGTTGAGGGCTTACGAGAACCAACAGCGCGAAATCGCTGACACCAAGCAGTTTATCGACCGATTCCGATACCAAGCCACCAAGGCCGTACAGGTGCAGCAACGCATCAGGCAGTTGGAGAAGATGCAAATCATCGAGGTGGACGAAGTGGACAACAGCGCCCTCAATCTGCGCTTTCCGCCGTGCCAGCGCAGCGGCGATTTTCCCGTCATCTGCGACGAGGTGGGCAAGGCGTTCGGCGAGCACCGTGTGTTCGGAGGAGTCAACCTCACCATACGACGCGGCGAGAAAGTGGCGTTCGTGGGCCGCAACGGCGAAGGCAAGACAACCCTTGTGCGCTGCATCATGCGCGAACTGGAACATGACGGCACGCTCACCGTCGGCCACAACATCGACATCGGTTACTTTGCGCAGAACCAGGCGCAACTCCTCGACGGCGACCTCACCGTCTTCGACACCATCGACCGCATCGCCAAGGGCGACATAAGGACACGTCTGCGCGACCTGCTCGCCAGCTTCATGTTTCGCGGCGAGGACATCGACAAGTTCGTGCGCGTGCTGAGCGGAGGCGAGCGCACCCGACTGGCGATGATCAAACTCCTGCTCCAGCCCGTCAACCTTCTCATTCTCGACGAGCCCACCAACCATCTTGACATGCGCTCGAAGNCGTGCTGAGCGGAGGCGAGCGCACCCGACTGGCGATGATCAAGCTCCTGCTCCAGCCCGTCAACCTGCTCATTCTCGACGAGCCCACCAACCATCTTGACATGCGCTCGAAGGACGTGCTGAAAGAAGCCATACGCCGATTTGACGGCACAGCCATCATCGTGAGCCACGACCGCGAGTTCCTCGACGGACTTGTCACGAAAGTCTATGAGTTTGGAGGAGGGAAAGTGCGTGAGCACCTTGGCGGCATCTACGACTACCTGCGCACGCGCGGCATCGCCAACCTCCAGGAACTGGAGCGGGGCACGTCACCCTCGGCAACGAAAGAAGCCTCCAAGCCAACCATCACTGGAGGCAAGGAGGCTTATAAGCAGCAGAAAGAGGTAGCTCGTCATCGTCGCGCATTGGAGAAGGCCGTCGAAGAAACGGAACAGGCAGTGATGGAACTGGAGTCCGCCGTCAGCATCGTGGAAACGCAGATGGCGACTCCCGAAGGAGCGTCCGACACCACCCTCTTCGAGCGCTACTCCAACCTCAAGCGCCAACTCGCCAAAGCCGAAACGGAATGGGCAGAGGCGGTGGAACGCTTGGAGGCAGAAGGCTGACGGTTATTATTCCTCCTTCTTCTGGCGTGATGAGCGGCGCTTCTTCTCCTCGGGCTTCTTGACAGCCTGCTTGACGCCCGCCAAGTCAGGGTCAATCATGATGCGACCGCAGTATTCGCACACGATAATCTTCTTGCGCATGCGGATGTCGAGCTGGCGCTGGGGCGGAATCTTGTTGAAGCAACCACCGCAGGCGTCGCGCTCCACATAGACGATGCCCAAGCCGTTGCGCGAATTCTTGCGGATGCGCTTGAAAGCAGTCAGCAGACGAGTCTCGATCGACGACTCGATGTTCTCCGCCTTCTCGTGGAGTTTCTCCTCCTCGGCGCGTGTCTCGCTGATAATCTCGTCGAGTTCGCTCTTCTTCAGGTCGAGGTTGGCACGGCTCTCGCTTGCCGCCTCGGCACAGCGAGCCATCTCCGTCTTCTTCTGTTCGATGAGAGCCTCTGCCTCGCGCACCTTCTTCTCGTTGAACTCGATATTGAGCGTCTGGTACTCAATCTCCTTGCTCAGGGCCTCATACTCGCGGTTGTTGCGCACGTTGTCGAGTTGCTCCTTATAGCGCTCGATGCCCTGACGGCTTGTTTCAATCTCAGCGCGACGACCCTTGACCTCCTCCTGAAGACCTTCGATGGCGGTCTGGATATTGTCAAGACGGGTGTTGAGACCCTCGATTTCGTCCTCCAAGTCCTGGACCTCGAGAGGCAACTCGCCGCGCAAAGTCTTGATCTTGTCAATCTCGGAAAGGAGGAGCTGAAGGCTGTAGAGGTTTTTCAGCTTGTCCTCGATGGGCATTTCTGCCGGTGTTTTTTTTGTAGCCATAAATCTGTTTTTATGAGTATTTTATTGGATTCGTGTTATGAGTCGTGATGAATACGGGGAGTTCGGGGAAAGCGTCGAAGATGATGTCACGGAAAATCTCCGTCGTGTACTGCTCGCTCTCGTAATGACCAGCCACGGCAATCTGGATCTGCTGCTCATGACCGAAATAGAGGTGATAGCTCATCTCGCCCGTCACGAAGGCATCCGCCTCCTGGGCGATGGCATCGGGCAGCACATCCGCCGCAGCTCCACCCGCCACCACGACGCACTGAATCGGTCGCTCGAGCGGTTCGTTGTGCATAAGACACTCACAGCCAAGTGCTTGCTTGACGCGCTGCAGGAACTGGATGGAATCCTCCTCGACAGGCAGGTAGCCCATCACGGCAAGGCCCGACTTGACACCATCCACCATCTGCGGCGCAATCATCTGGACATCGACGAGCCCCAGTTTCTCCGCTATGCGGAAATTGACACCATCGACAGCCTTGTCCATGTTCGTGTGAGCCGCATAGAGGCAGATGTCGTTCTTCACGGCGGCGCGCACGCAACGCTCCACCATCGTCTCGTCGCCCAGACGGCGCAACGGGCGGAACAGCAGCGGATGGTGGCTCACAATGAGATTGCAACCAAGGGCGACCGCTTCGGCGACAACATCCTCAGTCACGTCCAAGCACAATAATGCCCCTGATACTTCCGCCTCTGTCAAGCCCACTTGCAGACCCGCATTGTCAAAGGTCTCTTGCAAGGGCAGAGGCGCGAACTTCTCAAGGGCGTCGATTACTTCCTTAATCTTCACGCTTCACAAAAGATTATGTTTCAGACTGCAAAGTTACAACATTTTTTCCATATCGCAAAACGTCGCAGCCAACTTTTTTGAAAAAGGGAGGAAAAACGATGGCTAATGGACGCGGGAGGGCTAAAATCTCGTTCAATCGCACTCTGTTGCCCCATTACATTGTATTGTCGAAGAGTTCGCTTCCAATAGCCGTTCGAAAGGAATCGGATCGTGGACGTTCGCACTGCCCGTAGTGCCGATGAACTTGCTCAGCCACTTGATGCCGAGCCATTGACCCTGCTTGATGCCTGCATTCATAAAATGCCCGACCTCACTGAAGCCAAGCGACTTATGGAAGGCAAGGCTGGGCTCATTGGTATCAACAATAACGGCGTAGATGTACTGGAAACCCTGCGCCTTCAACGTTCGCTCGAACTGCTTGAAAAGCGCACTGCCTACGCCCTGGCGGCGCGGGCAGTCGGGAGCGAGCACGATGGTCCACTCAACGTTCCACTTGTAGGCATCGTGAGGGCGTAAAGGCTCGCCGCAACAATAGCCGAAGATGCGTCCTTCCGTGTCCTCGGCGACATAGAATGGATACAGCTTCTTCGTATTGCGAATCTTCGCCAGGTATTCCTCAACGGAAGGATTGTCGATGGTGAACGTGACGATGAGGTCGTCAACGTAACTGCCGTAGATGTCGTGGCAGGCGCGGGCGTCGCCATCCTCGGCGACTCGGATTTGAAAATGTTTGTTCATAGCCAATATTGTCCTAAATATTTTTGAAAAAACAAAAAAGGAAGCTGAAAAACTAAGATAA
>JABUTZ010000013.1:85065-127137 GCA_021443415.1 Bacteroidaceae bacterium
AATGTCAAGTGGCATCGCAACTTACGTCGCGCTCAAAAAATATTTAGGACAATATTGGTGCAGACCCCCAAAAAATGACTATATTTGCGAGCAAATAGTGGGCAAATGGACGAATTGCGGGTTAGGACGCGCTGGTTGCCGGCGGTCTGTATGGCATTGGCCATGCTGGCGGGTGAGTGCCGGGCGCAGATGGTGAGGGTGCAGGGGACGGTGTGGGACGCGTTCCTGAAGGTGCCGCTTGCTCCCGGGCGTGTGGCCATATATGAGGCTGACAGCGTGAGCGTGGCGGTCGATTCGGCGGCGGTGGAAACCATCCTCGACGAGAAAGGTGCGGCTTTGGCCGTGCTCTATCGCGCCAATGTGCCGGCCGGCCGCGACTATGTGGTCAGGGCCATGCGCGACGGATACGGCGACGAATGGCAGCGAGTGGCGGCGGTGGGTGACGCCGGTGCGAAGGTCAGTGTGCCGGCCATCAGGATGCGCAGGGTGGCGGTGCGCCGCATGGGTGAGGTGGAGGTGAGGGCCACCCGTGTCAAGATGTACTGCAAGGGCGACACGATTGTCTACAATGCCGATGCTTTCAGTCTGCCCGAGGGTTCGATGCTTGACGACTTGATACGACAGATGCCGGGCGTGACGATGAACGAACACTCTGAAATTTTCGTCAATGGGCGCAAGGTGGACGAATTGCTGCTGGGTTCGCGCACGTTCTTCGGCGGCAACAGCAAGGTGATGCTGGAGAACCTGCCATACTACACGGTGCGCCACATCAAGGTCTACGACAGGGAGAGCGGTCTCAGCCGCGCCTTGGGCTATGAGGCCTCTCCGCGCCAATACGTGATGGATGTCATATTGCGCGAGGAATACAACCACGGATACATCGCCAATGCTGAGGGCGCGGCCGGCAGCAGCTCGCGCTGGCTGGGACGGGCCTTCCTGCTGGGGTACACGGACCGTCTGCGCCTCACGTTGGTCGGCAATGCCAACAATGTGAACGAGACGCGTCATGTGGGCGAGTCGGGTCATTGGACGCCGGCACGCATGCCTCGCTCGCTGACCACCGTCTTCGGGGCGGCGGCGGAGGTGGACTACCATTCGCCCGGCGACAGGCTCAACGAGACGTTCAGGGCCGAATACCGTTCGGTGCGCGACGAGGGGCTTATGAGGCAGAACAAGCGGCTGTTTGTCGGCGGCGTCCATCCCACTTCGTTCCTGGAGAGCGGGACGGACGCAAGGGACTGGGGCGTCACGCTCAGCAACAACCTCCAGGTGTTCAGCCCCTTCTATCTTGTCCTCGGCACCCACCTGAGCTACAACAGGCACAATGGGTCGCAAGACTCCGGCTTTGAGCAATACGGCGACTCGCTGACCTCTGCCATGCGTTCCACGGGTTTCGGCGAGCGCAGGACCTGGAATGCGCATGTCGATGCCATCGGGTCGATTCGTGTGGCGCGGAAATCGAGCGTGACCTATGTGGTGAGGGCCGACTATGCCGATGACAAGTCGGAGAGCGCGACGCTGTATGAAACCCGCATGGGCGGCGGCGTGCAGGGAGGTCGGGCGGATGTGAGACGCAATGCGAACGATTTCGCCGACCGCAACGCAAACGCCTCGGTGTCATTCTCCTACGATGGATTTCGATGGGGCAGGGCGCGTGTGGAGGTGAGCGACGAAGTGAGCGTCGGTGTGAGGAAGACTCGCGACTATCTCTTTCATCCCGACACCTTGCTGCTCGCCTCTCAGCTGGAGGCTCTCACTGCCATCACCGACCCGGCCAATTCATACGATAGCCGCCGGCGGGCGGTGGGCAGCACGCTCAGACTCTCGTTCAAGCATGAGTCGCGCTTCCTCGCCGATGCCAAGACGGGTGATTGGAAAACATATCCGAAATGGCATGCGGGAGTGAAGGTTCCTGTCACATGGCAACGGCTTGACTACCAACGCGCCGCCATTGACACGACGGCGCGCCATACGGCGGTGTTCGTCGAACCGTGGGTCACTTTCCGCCACATAGCGAGCGAGAGCCGCCATGAGGTCAAGGTGGCGCTCAGCCATGCGCGCGAGACCGCTGACATGACCGACCGCATCCCGTTCCGTGACGACAGCCATCCCCTGGTGGTCAAGACGGGAGGCGAGGGATTGCAGGACCCCAGCTCGACAAGTCTGCGTGCGGACTATTACAACCGCACCGATGTGGCGCACGCGGGGCAATGGCACTTGAGCGCATGGGGGACATACCGGCACAGCACCGTGGCCCAGGCGGTGAACTACAACCCAGTGACGGGTGTGACCACCTACCGGCCCACGAACGTGGGCGGTGCGTTCCAGGTGTTTGCGCAGGCCGAGGTCTCGCGTTCCATCGACAGCCGCCGCCACTGGACGTGGCAGACGCAGCTGGAGGTGGGCTACAATCGCAGCGTGGACCATGCACGGCTGGACGGTGAGACGGAGAGCCGCGAGAATGTGGTCGGCACATGGGTGCTGCGCGACAACGCATACGTGCAGTATAGCCGCGGTACGTTCAATGTCCGTGCCTCGGGCGATGTGCGTTGGCGGAGGAGCGGCGGCAGGATGCGCGATTTCACCACGTTGAGCGTTGTCGATTTCCAGTATGGATTGGCGGGACGCTACACCATTCCTTCGTCCAAGACTACCATGGCGGCCGATGCCACCATGTACAGCCGCCGCGGCTACGGCAACTCCGCCCTCAATACGGACAATTTCGTTCTCTGCGCCTCGGTGTCGCAGTCGTTGCTCGGCGGCCGTCTCATCCTCTCGGTCGAGGCTTTCGACCTCCTCCACCAGCTCTCTCCGACGCAGTATGAGGTGAATGCGCAGGGCAGCACGGAGACGTGGTATCGCTCGCTTCCCCGCTATGTCATGGCCCATGTGGTGTTTCACTGGAGCCGAAATCCGAAGCGGAAATGAAAAAAGAGTATTCCCACGGGGATTTGAGGCCCGCGGGAATACTCGTGATGTGAGGTTGATGTGTGCTTGCTTACTTGTCGCTGCTGACCAGCTTCCAGGTGATGGCGGCGATGGCGGCGCCGATGAAGGGGCCTACGATGAACGCCCACAGCTGGTTGAGAGCCTCGCCTCCCTCGAAGACGGCGGGAGCGATGGAGCGGGCGGGGTTGACAGAGGTGCCCGTGTAGTGGATGCCCACGAGGTGCACGAGGATGAGCGACAGGCCGATGGCGAGGCCGGCGAGGTTGCCGGCGCCCTTCTTGGCGTCGGTGGTGCCGAGCACTACGAGCACGAAGACGAAGGTGAGGATGACCTCAGCGATCAGTGCGGGGACGGCTCCGGCTGCGCATGAGTTGGCACCCGTTGTAGTGCCCTCGGCTGCAACCTGGCCTACAAGGAGGTAGAGGAGACCGGAACCGATGAAGGCGCCGATGACCTGGAAGACCATGTACATGGCGGCGTCCTTGCTGCTGATGCGGCCCGTGAGGAGGCAGCCGAGTGTGATGGCGGGGTTGATGTGGCAGCCTGAGATGCCGCCGATGGTGTAGGCCATGGCGACCACTGCCAGACCGAATGCGCAGGCGGTGCCTACCACTGAAGCGGTGTCAGCACCGCATGCCAGGCTTACGGCTGTGCCGCAACCCATGAGGACGAGCACCATTGTGCCGACCATTTCTGCAAAATACTTTCTCATTGTTTTTTGTTTGTTTTAAGTTAGTTGTTGAAATATTGATAAGTAGAATCGTTTCATTCGTTAAGCAGAGCCTCTACCTCGTTGTGCAACAGCGGGATATGGTTGATGATCATGCTCCATAGAATGTCTGCCGACAGGCTGTCGTATGCATGGATGATATAGTTGCGCGCATCGACAATCTTTCTCGCATTGGTAATAGCAATCTCGGGCTCTTCCTTCAGGATATGGTTCATCGCCTCGCCCATAATCTCTATGTTGCGTTCTATGGCTTGGCGCAATAGGATATTGGCACTGAAATGCTCGAAGACTTTCGGTTTGCCTTCGAAGAATTGTTCGACGCGCTCGGTGCATGCAAGGATATCGAACAGATATTTCTGTGTCTTCTCACTAACCATAAATCATCTGTTTTGTCGCATCGATGCTCTTGAGGAAATAGGGGTTGCTGATGGCTTTGTATTCCACCAGGTCGATAGGGCGACCAAGAGCCTCCTGAAGGCCGTCTTTCAGGCTGAAATAGTTGTCGGCGTAGTTCTCCAACGAGATGTCGCTGAAGCAAACCGCAAAATCCACGTCGCTCTGCGGTGTGAACCTGTCGGTCAGTACGGAACCGAACACGAACAACTTGTCCACCTTGTGCTGACGGCACAGGGAGTGGATGCGGTCGGTGGCGAAACCTGTGAGATGTTGTGTCTGTTCCATGTTGTTATTATAACGTACGAATGTGCAAAGTTATGATATTTTTTCGAGACTGATTGTGTTTTGGAAAGGAAATTTGGTGAAAAAGAGGGTGAACGGGGGGGGCTGTGGGAGCGAATGCCTCAGTCGGTGAGGGAGAAATTGCGTGAGACGAAGGGGAGGCATGCGTAGAGGGCGGTGTGCCAATACTCCCAGGTATGGCCGCCGTCGCGGACGCGGAACTGGCAGGGGATGTGGCGGCGGCGCATGGTCTGGTAGAACTCGATGTTGACGTCGAGCAGGAAGTCGTCGTCGCCGCAGTCGACGAACCACGCCACCGTGCGCAGCCGCTCGCAGGTCTGCTCGTCGGCGTTGCGCACATAGTCCGTGCAGCTGTTCTCGATGACCGAGCGCGTCAGCTTAGCCACCTTGTCGTCGGGATTGTTGGGGTCCTGGGGAAAACGAATTTCGGGCGATATGTGCATCAGGGCGCTCATGGCATAGACGGCGCAGAACATGTCCGGATGGCGCAGGCCGTAGGAGGTGGCCCCTCCGCCTCCCATCGAGAGGCCCGCCACGGCACGGTGGCGGCGGTCGCCGACGATGCGGTAGCGACTCTCAAGCGTGGGCACCAGCTCCTTGAAGAAGAAGTTCTCGAACTCCCAGCCGGGGATGTTGAAATAGCCGTTCTGGTACTTGTGCACGTCGCGCTCGCCCGCCTTGGGGGTGATGATGACCATCTCCGTCGCCTCGCCGTTGGCGAAGAGCGGTGCGGCGACGTCGAGCAGGCGGCCGTTCCGTTCCCACGAGCGGTTGTCGTCGGACATGCCGTGGAGGAGGTAGAGCACGGGATAGCGTCGGTCCGTGTCGCGCTCGAAGCTCGGCGGCAGCAGGACTGTCACTTCCTGGTCCATGCCCATCACCTCGCTGTGGATGGTGTCGACGACAATCTTCGCCCGCACGTGCTGCGCCGTGGCTGTCTGTGTGGCGGCGATTGCGACAAACAATGCAAAAAGTATTTTTTTCATACTCTAAAAGAATGAAAAACGGCATTTCTGAGGAGTTCGGAGTCCGCAGAAATGCCGTTGTTGTGTGTTGACTGTGTGTGCTTACTGCTTGCCCGTGAGAGTCTGGATGTTCATCGCAGCCTCGAGGACACGTATTTTCGAGAAGCCGCACCAGAAGGCGTCTTTCTTGTAGTGGAGCAGGCCTTCGAGGGGCACGTAGAGGGTGGCCGTGGCCTTGGTGAGTCCGTCGAACGAGGTGAGTCCGAGCGGGCTGTCCACGTCGACCTTGATGGGAGTCGTGTTGAGGGGTATGACCGACTTGATGCCCGTGCAGCCGCGGAACGAGTTGTTGATGTTGACGATGCGGGTCGAGATGATCACCCACTCGATCGACGTGCAGTCGCGGAACGAGTTGGTCACCGAGCGCACGTTGCGTGGCACCTCGACGCTTGCCAGCGCGTGGCAGAAGTGGAAGTTGTCGACGAAGTCGTCCTTGAGCGTCTCGGGCAGGTTGATCGACTTGAGGCTCTGGCAGTAGTGGAACGACAGGGTCATCAGCTCCAGCCCTTCGGGCAGGATGGCGTCGGTGAGCTTGGGGCAGTTGTGGCAGAAGTTGTTGAGTCTCTTGACTGAGTTGGGCACCTCGATGTAGAGCAGTTCGCCGCAGTCGCTGAACGCGCCGTCCTCGATCTCGGTCACCACAAACTTCTTGTTTGCGAAGCGGATAGCGGGCGGGATAGTCACGCGACCCTCGTAAAGTTTCTCTCCAACAGTGACTTGCACCGTCTTCTCCTCCAACGACAGGATGTTGTAGTATATGCCGTCCAGCTCAAAGTCGTAGGCACCGGCACTTACACAGAATATGGTCGCCAGTGTGAAAAGGTGCAAACGCAAAAGGTTCTTCATATTTGGTTGCTTAAGAGGGGTAGTTTTGTTCGTGATTTTGACGTTGATGCCACATAATTTATGCAAAATTACAAAAAAATGTTTTCTGCCCAAAGGAAAATGACATTTTTTCTGCCTAAGGGGTGTAATTTTTCACATTTGCGGCTGTTAGTACTCCTCTTCGTCCCACAGGAAGTCCTCCTTGCTGGGGTAGTCGGGCCATATCTCCTCGATGGACTCATAGATGTCGCCCTCGTCCTCGATCTCGGTGAGGTTTTCGATGACTTCGAGTGGTGCGCCGCTACGCTGGGCGTAGTCGATGAGTTCCTCTTTGGTTGCGGGCCAGGGAGCGTCCTCGAGCTTCGAGGCCAGTTCAAGTGTCCAATACATGTCGTTTTGTTGTGTGTGTTTCTTTTGAGACTGCAAAATTACACCATAAATGAATACGATGTATCTTTTTGGTGATAATTTTGCGTCTCGGGGGTCAATTTTTCCAGATTTGCTCCGGCATGCCGCTCAGTCGGTTGATTTCGAGGGCGAGGGCGTAGAGGTAGTCGCTCAGGCGGTTGAGATAGACCTGCGAGGGCTGGGTGCTGTGCGGGATCTTCGGTGCGTCGGCGTCGAGGGCCACGAGGAGGCGTTCGGCTCGGCGGCAGACGGTGCGGCAGACATGCGCCTGGGCGGCGGTGACCACTCCCGTGGGGATGACGAAGCCCTGCCACTTGGGTGCGATCTCGTCGATGGCCGTCTCGAGGAAGTCGTGCTCGGGTGTGTGGACGTCGGCTCCCGCGATGATGCCGCCGATGGTGGTGAGGTCGTGCTGGATGCGCGCGAGGGTCTCAAGATACTGGGCAACGTGGTTGCCGAGAGTGGTGAGCGGTTCGCTCAGATGGGCTACGAGGAGTCCGATGTGGCTGTTCAACTCGTCGATGGTTCCGTAGACACCGACTCTCGGGTCCGCTTTGCTCACGCGGGCGCCGCCCGCAAGGCTGGTCTGGCCGCTGTCGCCAGTTTTGGTGTAGATAGGCATGGTGTTAGAGAATAAAGAATAGAGAATAAAGAATAAAGGGTTACTTTTGTGGGGTTGTTTTTTGGGTTATGGGTTATGGGGTTTAGGGTTTTGGGGTTATTGGGTTTGGTGGTAATTCGGTTAGGTTAGAAGTTTATGATGTGGTGCTGGCGGTTTGTCGGGAGGTTGTGGTAGGCGAGGGCGAGGGTGTAGAGGTCGAAGGTGACGGTGACGGCGGGGTCGGCCTTCAGTGTTTCGAGGAGCGTCTGGCGGCGGCGCAGGTCGAGGACGATGGTCAGTAGCGGCTGCCCGTTGCGGCTGAGGGTGATCACGCCGTCATCGCCGGTGGGTTGAATCTCCGCCTTGCGGCAACCCTCGTGGATGTAGTCGCGCTCGGGTTCGGGGAGCGAGGGCGGCACGACGATGAGGTCGGGAGCCGTGTCGTTGGCGAGTCGGAAGAGCAGACGGGCTGTCTTCAGCCGGTCGAAGCGCAGGTGGTGGCGCCGCCGCAGCGTCTGGTAGGCATAGTAGGTGCCGTCGTTGTAGACCACCTGCGTCACCAGTCCGAAGACCAATGGCGAGTGGATGCCGTAGCCGCAGCGGTGGCGTATGCGGCGGAGCCAGACAAGCGGGTTTCTCATTCCTTGTATGTGGCCACGCGCGCCTCCTGGTCGTAGACGGCGTTGCGCAGCTGCTGGTGGGTTGTGGGCACTGCGGTGCGTGTCAGCTCGGGCACGTTGTATGAGCGCATGCGGTAGGTGTTGTGGTCGGGGTGCTCCTGTGGCAGCATGAACGCCTTGTGGCCCACACCGTTCTTGTCAAAATAAGCGATGAACGCACGGCTGAAGTTGCCGTCGTCGCGCCGGCTCGCCAGCACTATCCAGCGGCTGTTGCTCGACCATGTGTGGTAACTGTCGGCGTCGGGGCTGTTGGTGGCTGTGAGCGCATAGCACGAGTCCGTCTCGAGGTCCTTGACCCAGAGGTCGGCGTCGAGGTGCCAGATGTGGAACTGCCCGTAGCGACCGCGTGTGAAGAGCACGTAGCGGCCGTCGGGGCTGACGCGCGGGACGGAGGCGCTGAAGCCATCCTTGGCCAGGCTCACCTCCGTGCGCGGAGCGCCGAACGAGCGCGTCCTGAGGTCGAAGGCGAGCGACTTGACATCGTAGAGGAGCGAGTCCCAGTGAGCCACCATCCACGGCGTGAGCATGCTGTCGGGCATCTCAGCGGGCATGGGCGGCATCTTCGCCTCGCAGTAGAAGAGGCGGTCGCCCTTGGGCGTCCAGCAGGGGAAGGTCTCGAGGGCGCTGTCGGTGCGCAGGATGTGCTTCACCTCGTTGCGCTCGATATCGTAGAAGAGCAGGTCCGACTTCTTGTCCAGCACCTCGATGCGCTCGCGGTGGTACTGGTGGAAGGTCTGTCCCGTCTGGTTGGTCGAGAAGACGATGAGGTCCTCGGTCGGGTGCCAGGTGGGATAGACGCCGGTGCCGAGTATGCTGTCGTGCTTGATCGCCACCTTGGTGGGCACGCCGTCGCGCACGATCATCGTGCCGCCGTGCATGCCACGGATGTGGAAGAGGAAGCGGCGCGTGTCATAGGACTGGTAGTTGTGGCAGTTGAGGCAGTGGTTGTGCTCGCCCTCGAACTCGCGGTTGTTCTCCACGATCGGCTCCTCGTCGAAGTTGGTCAGGTCGCGCTGGTAGAGGCCCAGCTGGCGGTAGAGCTCGTAGCCGGGCTCGATGAGGCGGTAGGAGAGGTAGCGGTCGATGTCCTCGTCGGCCACCGTGATGGTGGTCTCGTGGCGCACCCAGCCTGTCGGGCGGTGGCTGAAGATGTGCATGGCGAGGCTCTTGCCGCGGTTGGCGGCGAGCGTCTGGCGCCAAGCCACGCTGTCCCACTGCACCACGCCGTCGTCGGTGGCGGCGACCACCATGTCGCCGAGCGTGGCGACGAACTCATCGGCAACGTCGTCCACGACTCGGAAGTTGCAGGGTGCGATGTTCGGCGGCAGCGTCACGTCCGTGTAGTCGGGCCAGATGGCCAGCGAGTCGGTCGCCTCGGCGTAGGAGGCAGGGACTGAAGCGGTGCGCTGGCAAGCCAAGACTACAGAGAATAGAGTGTAGAGTGTAGAGTATAAAAGGAGCTTTTTCATTGTTGATGGGCTGTCGGTTGTTGTTAGATTGTATAGAGTCTATAGATTCTATAGAATTTATATATGTTGTAGAGAGCAAAGACGCAGAAGCAAAGGTAAACCTTTATTCTCTATTCTTTATTCTCTATTCTTTAAATCAGTTCACTCCGTCGGACTGGCCGTAGCCGTACTTGGCGGCGGCGTCGGAGCGGGTGGCGCGGAGGTTGCCGAAATAGTAGTAGTAGGGGTAGTAGCCGCGCGACTCGTGGAAGAGACCGTCGGCGTAGGGGATGCGCTCCTGCGTGTTGCCAGTGGCTCCGAGGGCCTGCATGCGGCGCACGAACGACTGGTAGCGCTGGAGGTTGAGCTTGAGGCTGGGCAGAGCCTCGAGGATGCCCGGTTGCTTGTTCGCCTGCATGGCGAGGGCGTCGGCTATGATGGGGTTCTGCAGGACACCCTCTTCGCCGAGGTACTGCGCGCGTTCGATGAACGGCGGCATCAGCTTGGTGTAGAGGCACACGGCCACGCTGTTGATGAGCGCCTGGCGCGAGCGGCCCTCGAAGAGCGAGAGGTTGTAGCCGAGGAAGGCGGGGTCGGTGTAGCTCGACTCGAAGTTGTCGTGGAGCGGTTCGAGGCGGCGGATTCCCGCCACCGTCGGATCCTTCTCCATCTTCACGGTGTCGGCGAGGTAGGCGGACCATTTCTCCACGAAGTCCGCCGTGCCCGGTGTGCGGCTCAGGACGTTCAGGTACTTGCGCGCCACCTTGTCCTCGTGGCGCAGGGCGGTCACCTGGGTCAGGAGCTTGAGGTTGTGGAGCGTAGGCCCGTCCATCGTCATGTCCTCCATCGCCTTGTGGTAGGCGAACTGCGCCAGTCCGGCGTGGAGGTCGCACTCGGAGATGTAGTACGACGTCTCGTTCATCAGCTGTCCCTCCCAGTCGTACATGTAAATCGAGTCGTATTCGAAGCGAATGTCGAAGAGGTGCTTCATGATGGCGTCCTGGCGCACGAGGGCGATGGCGTAGTAGGCGGACATCGGACGGCAGGTGATGGTGGCGTTGTCGGTCGCCGTCTTGCGTATGCCGTCCCAGTCCTCGTCGGCGTAGAGGCGCTCCATCGTGCCCGTCGGACGCGTCCACGGACGATACTGCGTCTCCCAGACGGCGGTCAGGGCGAGGAGGGTGAGCGGGAGCAGGTTGAGCGCCCATGCGAAGCGGAAGTCGGGTTTAGGCTCTTGTGCTCCCCAGTGGCGCATGGACGTGAGAGCCGCGAGGATGCCCACGAGGGCGAGGACGAGCACGGGAATGCCAAAGATGCGTCCCGGCTCACCCTTGAAATAGACGTTGAAGCTCGTGAACGTCAGCCAGGCGACCCATGCCACCGAGGGCAGGTAGCAGAGGGCGGCGAGGCGGCGCGCACGGCAGATGCGCTTCAGGCAGCAGGCCACTCCCGTCAGCAGGACGGCGAAGACGAGCGAGCCCAGCCACGGCCAGGCGTAGAGGGCGAGCAGAGCGCGGCCGGCAACCCACAGGCTGCCGAGCGGACGCGACCAGACGTGCTGGACCAGTTCCCACTCGAAGGCGAAGAACGAGCGTTCGTGGGCGGTCCATATCACATCGCCCCACCACAGCCAGCTCCACGCCCATACGGCGACGAAGAAGAGCGCCGGCGAGGCGGCGATGCGCGAGAGTGTTGTCCGCCAGCCGTTCTTGGGTGCGGCGGCGGGTGCGGCGGGTGCTGCGGGTGCGTTGGCGGGTGCGTTGGCGGTGTGTGCGTTATTTGAGGTTCGTGTTTTCATCTGCACATTTTGCGTTATATTACTGCAAATATACAATTTTTCTGCGATTTTCCATCATTATTTGTGCAAGAATGCATGTTTTGTGGCGAAAATGCGCAAGAAAATGTGCGTTTTTTCGCTTTGGAGAGGGAAAAATGAGTAAATTTGCGGGTCGAGGGGCGGCCGGTGGTGAGGCGGCTGGGGTGACAGCTGGGGCGACAGCTGGGGCGGGAACTGTCGTTTCCTGCACGGAACCCGCATCGACGCATGGGCATCTGCGCTCATCTGCGTTGACAAACATATTGTAAATTGTCAAATAGTAAATAGAGTAAGATGAAAGAGAGTAGTCCGGTGGCGATAGGGATCAACGACTTTCCGGAGTCGTTGGGAGGGAGACTGAAGGATGTCATACTGCTGTTCGACAACCTTGAGGACCATGGGCACAGGCGCACGGAGGACGCGTTTCCGCTCAAGACGGAGGACGTGATCTTCGTGATGATGGTCGGCGGCGAGTGCCGCATGATGGTCAACATGGAGGAGGTGACGGTGCGCAAGGGGCAGGTGCTCGGCATCATGCCCAACAGTGTGTTCATGGCGCGCTGGGCCAGCGATGACATGCGTTTCTGCTGTTTCTCGATGGCGTCCGACCTCTACGACTCCATCCTCAAGACCGTGGGCCTGTACATCAGTCTGCCGGAGCGTTACGCCCGCTTCACGATAGTCGACTGCGACGAGAAGTCGGTGGAGAGTTCGCTGGAGATGTACGCCATCATGAAGCGCGAGCTCCTGGGCGAGGACTATCCGACGAAGAAGATGGTGATGGAGCGCTACTGCGAGATACTCCTGCTCAAGTGCATCTACCGTCTTGATACCCACCAGCCCAGCGAGCAACCCGAGCTTGTCGTGCCTCGCCGCGTGCAAATCTACCGCGACTTCCTCTCCCTGCTTGAGCAGCATTTCCTGCGCGAGCGCAACCTCGCGTTCTATGCCAGCCAGCTCTGTCTCACGCCCAAGTACCTCTCCACCGTCGTGCGCGAGGTGAGCGGCAAGCACGGGGCGCAGTGGATCGACGAGTATGTCACCATGGAGGCGAAGGCGATGCTCCGCCAGGGGCGTTACAACATCAAGCAGGTCAGCGACGCCCTCCACTTCTCTTCGCAGAGCATGTTCGGCCGCTTCTTCAAGAAGATGACCGGCTACACGCCGAAGGAGTACAAGCAGCTTTGATGGGAGTTGACTCGCTGCACTCGTGGAGTTAACTCGCTTTGCTCGTGGAGTTAACTCGCTTTGCTCGTGGAGTTAACTCGCTACGCTCGTGGGAGTTAACTCGCTTCGCTCGTGGGAGTTAACGGGAGTTAATGAATGGGAGTTAACGGAAGGTGTTATTCCGTTAACTCCTAGCGCCGCAAGGCGCATTACTTCCATTCATTAACTCCCAGCCTGCCGAAAGGCAGGCATAACTTCCATTTATTAACTCCCAGCGCCGCAAGGCGCATTACTCCCATCAAGGCAACAAGATTTTCTTGTTGCCGACAATGTTGATGCCCTTGACGGGGCGTGCGAGGCGCGTGCCGGTCAGGCTGTGGATGGCTGTGGTGGCGGAGTCGGTGACGACGGTCGCGATGCCATCGAGGGTGATGCGTATGGTGAAGGAGTATTCGGTGTAGATGGGGTCGCCCGTGGCGGCGTTGCAGACAGCACCCGAGCCGAGTACGAAGCGGTAGGTGCCGGGAGCCGTGATGGGGCTGTCGAGCGTGAACGTCACCTGGTTGTCCACCTGCTCGCCATCTGCGCGCTCGTTGAAATGGCCGGTGAAGCGCGCGCCCTCACCCTCGGCCACCACCTCCTCGACATACGAGTCGACGGACGCGTCCCAGGTCGGGTTCACCGTGTTGTAGTTGAAGAACGTCAGCAGGATCGACTCGATGCTCTCCACCGTGTCGCCATCGCCGGGAGTCGCCACCACGTCGCGGCCGTCCCAGTTGCCCGTGACATTATAGACGAGCGTGAACGCCGTGCTCGCCAGGCCAGCAGTAAACTGGCTCTCGCCGTAGGTGTAGTCGCCGATGGCACCCTCGGGCACCGTGATGGTCACCTCGGAAGCCGCGCGCACGGGTTCGTCGAACATAATCATGACGTTCGTCATGCCGTCGCTCACGAGACGGACGGTGGTGAAGTACTCCTCGTCCGCCGTCTTGACGCAGGCCGTCGGTTTCCTGTCCGAGTTGATGGCGTAGGTCGAGAAGAGAGGCAGATAGACCTCGCCCAGCATGTTGAGGCTCGAACCGCTCACGGGATCGGCGAACATGGCGATGTCCCATTCGTAGGCGACGCCGCTGTTGTAGTAAGCCGCCACGGGGTGCATCGTGCCGTCAAGGCTCCAGATGATGTGGAGCGAGACACGCACGTTGTAGCCGTCCTTGGCTCCCGTGGGCAGGCGGAAGCCGATGAGTTGCTCCTTGCCCTCGGTAGTCAGCTGGCAGTCCTTGAGGTCGACGAACTCGTCGCGCAGGTCACCCCCGGCGGTCGTCCACGACACCTCGATGCCGTCGTAGTGCACCAGTCCGGTGTCGCCGACCCATATCTCCACCTCCTGGTTCTCCTCGGTCAGGCGAGTGCCCGAGGCGGGCAGGATCTCGTAGGCGAGCACATCGGTTATGTCCTTGAAAGGCAGGGTGTAGGAGAACGAACCAATCGTGCCGTGCTCGCCGCTGTAGCATGACTGACCGTTCGGGTCGCGCACCTCGAGGAGTTTGAACTCGAAGGTGTTCCATGCTATGTTCAGGTTCATCGTCTTGTATGTGCGCATCACTCCCGTGAAGTCCACCTTGACCGTGTTGCCCTCGATGGTGACGCGGTTGGCGATGTCCTCGTCCACCCACACGTCGTCCACCTCGGCGTTGCCCATCATCAGATGTGCGCTCGCACTGCCCACCTCGTCGGAGAACGTGAACACGGCGATGCCCTCCTCGTCGCCCTCGTTGAACCACGACTTGATGGCCGCGGGCACCTTGGCGCTGACGAGCGTGAGGGGAGTCTTGCTAATCTTCCAGCGCAGGGTGAGCGAGCCGTCGGAGCCGAACTGCTGTCCCTCGCACTTGATGCCCGTGAGTTTCATCACCAGTTCGTCGCCCTCCTTTACCTTGCCCGAGCTCATCCAGCCATAGACGACGGTGCCGAGCTGTAGGCGGAAGCCATGGTCGTAGTGGCCCCAGACGAAGTCCTCCCAGTTCTCGACCACGCCCGAGGCTCCGTCGTCCGAGTAGTGGAGGATGCCGGCGGCTATCAGCTCGTTCCAGCGCGCCTGCGGATAGACGGTGGTGGAGCAGGAGCCGCAGGTCAGCGTGCCCTCGTGGAACTCCACCTCGTTGGTGTTGAACGTGATCTGGAGTATGCCGTCGTTGGTAACGTCGAAGGGAGAGCCCTCGGCGGGGCTCACATCCTTGAGGGCAGGCACGAACGAGCCCTCCTTCTCGAAGGTGGCCATCACCTCGAAGTCGGCGAACGGCGACGTGTAGGTGATGTAGTAGAGCATGCCCGCCTTGGCGGTGAAGTAATAGCCAGCCTCCTCACCTCCGTAGATGCCGTTGAAGGTGGCGACGATCTGCTCGCCGTTCCTTGACTTGATGGCAGGCGAGGCGTTGTAGCCCGTCAGCGAGATCTTGCCGTTGGCGGGAGCCGCCACCTGGAAATAGGTCGAGCCCATCGCCGCTACGGGATACTTCTTGCCGAAAGTCATCGGGGTGTAGGTTTGCGCTGTCGCGCACAAAGAATAAAGAATAAAGAATAAAGAATAAAGGAGATGTTTCATTGTGTGTGGGAGTTAGCGGGAGTTAGCGGGAGTTAGCGGGAGATTTTTTTCGAGATTTCGAATTTTCGATGTTTTCGAGATTTCGATTTGTCGTTATATCGATGTAAGGGGGCGGAGGGGAGGACGAGGTGCTTACTTCGTGACGATGACTTTGCCGTTTCTTATCGCGACGCCGCGGTAGGTGGCGGCGTTGACCTCCTGACCCTGCAGGTTGTAGGTCCTCGTAGCGTGTGAGTCGGTGGCGGTGACGCTGTTGATGCCGTCGTAGCGCGAGGGGTCGATGTACGCGACACAGGCGTTGATGATGCGCTCGGTGTCTGCGTCGATGAGCATGACGACCATCTTTGCGTTCTTGGGGTTCTCGACCACATCGGTCAACTCGCCCTCCAACTCGCACACCATCACCTCGTCGGCTGCGGCCTGCTGGGGGAGCAGGGCGGGAGTGCCGGCATAAGATGAACTGTAGACGGTGCGCACCACGTCGTTGTGGACGTAGCCGCGCACGGTCTCCATGCCGTACTTGCCACCGCGTCCCCAGTCGCCGAGGAGCGGGTCGGGGTTGTTGGAGAAGTAGTTGTGCTGTAGGTTGACGAGGCTGTCCTCGAGGAGGACGGCGAAGACGTTCACCTTCATGTTCTTGATGTTCAGTGCGCTCGTCACCTCGACGGGCATGGTGAACTCGCGCGTTGTCTCGTTGTAGTTGACCTTTGCGGAAACGGCGAGGGGTGTTGCCTTTTCCATCTCGACGGCCACGCGGTCCATCCACAGTTCGCCGTTGTGGCTGAACGTGAAGCGGAACGACTCGTCGGTAGTCATCGGCATGCATGCGTCCGTGCTGCGCTGGATGACGGCGGTCGGAGCTCCGTAGAGACCAAGATAAGTGGTGTAGCCATCGAGTCCGTTGCCCCAGATGTCGCCCGTGTAGGTGTGGATGCTGACGGGAATGAAGCGGTTGCCGTAGAGGCGCTCCATCTGGCTGATGGCGAGGATGCCCTGCGGGCAGTTGCCGCAAGTGGTGCCCGTCATCTCCTCCAGTACGACGCGCTTTGTGGGTGTGAACGTGAGGTTGTCGACAGTGCCGCGGATGCGGTTGGTCACGCCGTCGAGAGTCAGTTCGATGGTGTACGCCACCGTCTCGCCGCGCCGGAGCGGCAGTTGGTCGGCGAACGTGAAGTCGTAGTGGTCGCCCGCCTTCAGCGAGAGACCCTCGGCTGAGAGCCGGCTTATGGTCTTACCCTCGCTGTCGAGGAGCGAGAGGGCGACGGACGAGTAGGTGTGTGTCTTGTCGGTGATGTCGAGGCGACCGCTGACGGTTGTCGCGCCGAGGTTCTCGACGCAGTCGGGCGAGGTCACCGTAATGATGAACGGCAGGTCGCGGCTCACCACTATGTTGTCCACGAAGACCATGCTCTGTGCGCGGTTCTCGTTGCCGAAGCAGAGGTATATGTTCTTGCCCGCGTAGGCGCTGAGGCTCAGGCTGATGTCCTGCCATTCGCCCGAGAGCATCTCCTCGTCGTCGCCAGGCGTGAGCAGTGTGTCAGCCACCAGGTCGCCCTCGCTGAGGATGCGGTTGTAGGTCGCCTCGTCGATGGAGGACAGCTGGTCGTCGGTGGCAAGAATGATGACCTTGAGGCGGTCCTGCTTGGCCTTGCGGTAGCTCTGCGCCTGGAACGACAGACGGCAGAGAGCGTCGGGGATGAAGATCTGGGGCGACACCATCCAGTCGTGCGACTGTCCCGAGGGCGAGTAGAGCGAGTGGGAGGCGGCGCAGTAGTCAGCGCTCTCGAGAGTCTCGTGGATGGAGAAGTTCCACGGTGTGTTGTCCTTGTCGAACTCCAGTTCGGTCATCGCCGTGATTGGGTTGCGGTGGTCGCCCTCGTAGAGCATCCATGTGGCTATCGAGCTGGCAACGACGTTGAAGTCCTCCTTGAATATGATGGCGTCGCTCGGGTCCACCTCGCGCTCGTAACTACCACGGAGGCGCATTGTCCAGCGCTCGTTGGCCCCGCCGCCCATGAGGTCGGTCAACGAGCCGGCGCCCAGCGCTACCGTGTAGTCGACGTCCTTGAGCAGGTACTGCGTGGTCGGGGGGAAGAGCATCACCGACGTGCCGTTGTATGCCACCACGAGGTCGCATACGCGCTTGCCCTCGGCTGTCGTCTCCACCCATGCCGAGGCGGTGTCGGTGCCCAGCACGTCGCAGTCCATCGTCAGCATGACGGGCGAGCTTGAGTAGTCGAGCTTCGAGGTCGTGCTGCCGTCCTCGGGATAGACGCTCACCACGCGCACGGGCGCACTCGCGCGTCCTTTATATTGTATCGTAATGTCCGTGTTAGTCTGTTCGCTGTCGCCCGCCACGCATACGGTGCCTGCGGGCAGGTGGAAGTCGTAGGTCTTGTCCGCCTCGAGGTCGCGCGAGCGGAACGCCACGACCACCGTCTTGCTGTCGGTCGGGTCGACATAGATGCCGTTGCCCGAGAGCGACTGCCACGAGCCAAAGGTGGCGGCCGTCTGTGCGCCGATCACCTCGACGCTGCGCGTGAACGTGAGCCGGATCTGGCTCAGGCGACTGAAGCTGGTCCCCGCCTCTGGCGAGGCCGTGTAGGCACCCAGCAGCTTGAGGTCCTTGCAGACATCCACCAGACGCTCGTTCATCTTCATCACCATGTTCTGCCCGAACTGCGGGTCGACCATCGCGGTGAACGTCATGCCGTCATCAGAGATGCTGTAGGGAGTGCCCGTGTTGTCCAGTCCCGACGCCGCCGTGAAGTCCATGCCGTAGCGCTGGGCGAGGAGCGAGCGCAGGCTGTACCAGTACTTGCCGCTGCGTATGTAGAACTCGCGCGCCGCGGTGCTCATGGGCGCGCCGCCGTAGATGTTGCCGTCGTTGTCGATGACGTTGCAGAGGATGTTGCGGTCTTCGTCGGAAGCGTTGAACGCCTCGACGGCACCCGTCTCGATGTTGTAGCGCACGGGGGCGTAGTATTCCTCGGGGCTCTGTACGAAATATCCGTTGCAGACGATCCACTTCGCGTTGGGCGACATGCCTTGGGGCGAGAGGAAGTAGAGACCCTTGAGCAGCGGTTCGTAGCCGATGGACGTCGCGCTACCCTTCTTGTAGGCGATGTAGGTGAACGCCCCCGTCCCGTCGTTCGCCTCGCGGTCGATGAGGAAGGCGTAGTCGGGGTAGTCGACGAACATATAGCCCAGTATGTAGCGACCGTCGGCGGACACATCGACAAAGCCCACCATGCCGTTCTTGTTGCCCTTGGGGTCGGCGGCGGGGATGGCCTTGCTGCCGAGGGTCACCTCGGTGCCAGTCGTGAGGTCCCACATCTTGCCCCATGACATCGTGTACCAGTCCACCTCCGAGCCCGAGCCGCCGCCGTTGTGCGTCAGTCCGACGGCATAGTGCCCGTCGGGAGTCACCGCGCGCACCTGTCCGGGTTCGCTCGACAGCTTCGTCCACTTGCCCGTGGTGCGGTCGAGGAAGGCGGGGCAGTTCTCATAGCTGCCCACCACGATGTTGCCGTCGTTGGTCACCGCGAGCGCTGCCGCCACTCCGTGGAGGCTGATGTCCTGCTTCGTCTGTAGGTCGGTGATGGCGTAGGTGGTGAGGTTGATGAGTTGCGACGTGGTCGTCGCCTCCACCTCCTGGTACTGTGTCACCCACTGCCCGTTTGCAGACATCTTGCCGAAGATGTAGCCCGTGGAACTGAAGCTCTTGATCGACGGACGCTGCTGGGCGAAGGCGGTGAGGGCGAGGAAGAAGAGGAGGAGGAGGGAAGCCCCCCTCCGGCTCCTCCCGAAATGGGGGGAGGGACTGGTGTGGTGAGTCATGATGCGCTGTTTTGGGCGTGCCTGCGGCACGGGTGATGCGGTTTGGGGTGTGCCTGCGGCACGTTTGTTTTTCGTTATATCGTTATAACGTTATATCGTTATGTCGACGCACGGCGAGGATTTCGAGAATAGCAAGGCTATACCTTTATTCTTTATTCTTTATTCTTTATTCTTTATTCTTTATTCTTTATTCTCTACACTCTACACTCTACACTCTACACTCTACACTCTATTCTCTATCTGATGACTGCCTTCTTGCCGTTGGCGATGACGAGGCCGCGGGTCTTGGCGGTGGCGGGCTGGCCGGTGACGGTGTACATGCGTGCGTCGGCGTTGGTCTGCTTGGCGGAGGCGATCGAGGCGGGGAAGGCACCGTTGCAGAAGTGGACGGTGATGGTGGGGCCGTCGCCTACGTAGAACTTCATGTTGTCATGGATGCGGAGCGTATAGACAACCGTGCAGTAGCCCGTGGTCCCGGGTCCGGGCACCCACTCGGAGCGCAGGTTGGTGTATGTGCCGGCATAGACCACCTCGGTGCCGGTGCGCACGATTTGTCCGGGAGTATTGTAGATGACGCAGTCGTTGGGGAAGCACTGGCTCAGGACGCCGTTGTCCATGTGCTGGATGTCGAGTGCCAGACCGGCGTTGCAGGCAATGTCCTCGCCTATGTATCCGACGAAGATCCCCGAGTCATAGTAATCTTCTCCTCCTCCGTAGGGGTCTTCTGTCTTCTCGGTAGCGGTAATCACGGCTCCGTCGGGATAGATGTTGCCGTCTTTGTCACAGAAGACGAGTTCTTCTTTGGTCTGTGCGTTTGCGCCGAGGCAGAGGAGAGCCAGGGCGAGAGAGAGTAAAGTTTTTTTCATATTCATTTGATTTTTGATGATGTCACCTGGATTATTCCGTTTGCGTCGTAGAGGAATGACACGGCGTAGCAGTTGGCGGGTACGAACTTGGCTGTCGTCGAGGGCAGCGTTTCGTTGTCCAGCTTGATCTTAGACGTGTTTGTGGTCTTGCCGCCGCTCGGGAGGGTCACTGACTCGCCCCCGTCGCCGTTGACATAGTCGCGGAAGACGTGGTTGTGCATGTACGAGTTGTCGGGCTTTCCGTTGGGCATTGTCTGCATGGCTACGATGCTGTCCTGGAGCAGCATGACCTGAAGTCGGGCGTCGAGGGCGTCGTTGGCGGTCACCTGTGTGGTCACCGTCATCTCCTTCGTCTGCTCGTCGTAGGCGGTCGTGCAACTCAGGTTCGTGTATGTCGGTTTCTGGATGGCCTCGCGCACCACGTCCGCCCACGATGTGTATTCGGTCAGTCCGCCTATGCGGTTGACCGTGCCGATGGGTTGCGTTTGCACGTTGAAATTCTTTCCGTAGGCGCGGCTCACCTCGCTCATCAGTCCGATGACTGTCGCCGTGCCGGCAAAACCCATCGGGTCGCAGTGGATGGCTACGGGCACTATCTTGTCCTCGCCATAGGCTTCAATGAGTGACTCGATGGTCTCGGCCGCCTTCGGACAGTTGGCGCATCGCTGGCCCGTGAAGTCCTCTATCATCACCACACGTTTTGTCGCCACCGGCTCGACGTATATCAGTCGCTCGTCGTCCTTGATGTCGGAGCAGGCGGCGAGGGCGACAAGGAATAAGGAACAAAGAATAAAGAATAAGGGATTAGTCGTTTTCATTGACGGTTGTTTTTTAACGCAGATTGACGCAGATGCTCTTGTTGTTCGTTGTCTGAAATCAAATTGACGCAGATATTTTTGTGTGATTAGTCTCTCCCCCCATTTCGGGGGGAGCCAGAGGGGGGGGGTTAGAAGTTGTAATTATAGCTCAGCGTGAGTCCTTTGGTCTCAGGCACATAGCGGCAGACACCGCCGGTGCAGTTGAAGCCGTCGCTGGTGCGCCCGTAGCCTACCTGGAGGCGATGGGCGTTGTAGTTGAAGGTCACGCTGCCCTGGTAGTAGTGCTCCTTCGTAGTGCCGCAGTTCCACTGGTCGCTGACGGTGAACATCCAGTGGGGCGCGAGCGAGAGCTCGAGGAGTCCGAACGCCCAGTCGCCCTTGTCGTCACGGGTGGAGAGGTATTGGAGTTCGGCGCGCAGAGTCGTCTTGCGCGAGAGTTGGAACTTGCCCTCGCCGATGAAGATGTTGGCGCGCACGATGTCGCCGTGCTTCTCGATGGCGGGCATGTTGTAGTACAGGTTTATGTACATCAGGTTGAGCTTGAACGTCTTGGAGAACTTCTTCTCAAACTGCACGTTGATGTCGCGGTAGTAGGTGTCGTCACCGAACTTGAAAAACTTCGACTTGTAGCCTTCGGTGCCTGCGCCGCCCACCTGCTCCACGTCGATGGCGCGCACGTAGCTGGCATGCACCTTGAGGCTCGTGCCGTACTTGCCTCCGAGAGCCGTGCCCTTCTTGAACTTGTATCCTATCTCACCCTGGAACGCCCACTCGCCGTTCGGGTCGGTGGCGTAGGGGTAGAGGGCTGGGAGCGAGTAGGTGTGGTCCATCGTGAACGGAGGCAAGTGGTTGAGGAACAACGGATACTGGCGTGTGTCCGAGCGCGAGCTGCGGAAAAACATGTTGTCGCTGCGCTTGGCCTGTAGCAGGATGCTCAGTCCTGTCCTCGAATAGGAGGCGGAGAGCATCGCCACGTCGCCTGTGCGATACAGATAGGGAACTTCCGTCTTCACGTTCGGGTCGATGCCCTTGCGCGCATACTCGCCGAGGAGGCTGAAGCCGTGTGTCTGCAGGCGGATGCGTGCGTCCCAGGCGTTGACAAACTTCGGGAAGTTGTAGATGTGCGTTGCGTCGTGGTAGATCGTCTCGTCCTTCTCGTACTTGTTCACCCACGAACCGCCGATGGTCAGGTGCGTGCCGTTGTCCGCCATGCCCTTGACCCACTCCCCGATGTCGAACTCAGCGTCGGCGCCCGAGACAACGCTGTTGGAGTTGAACTCCCAGTAAGCGCGCTGGATGCCCGAGAGCATCTTCAGCGAGATGCCCTTGTAGGGACGCAGGCAGAGGCGTGCGCCGAGCAGCGAGTTGTCGATGCCGAGGCTGCGCTCCTCGTAGGTGCGGAGGACGAAGCCGCTGCCGAACTGCTCGTAGAACGTGCCTGCCGTCAGGTCCCACTTGTCGTAGTTGAGTTTCAGGTAGATGTTGGACACGCCATAGCCCTTGAACGTCGGTTCGAAGCCCGGCATCGGGTGGTCGAGGTACTCAAACCGTATGCCCCCTTCGAGGTGGCGGTAATTGACGCGCAGGTTGGCGTATGTGTTTGTGAGGAAGTGCTCGGGCATGTCCGCGTTTATCTCCGAGGGGATAAGGACGTCGCTCTGTATGCTTCCCGTCACAATCGTCTTGTCGCTCTGCGCCATCGCGGTGGCGAATGGCAGCAGGCAGAGGACAACGAAAAATAAAAGTTTTCTCATAGAATTGCTTTACACTCTACACTCTACACTCTACTCTCTATTCTCTATAAGTGCTCTCACTTTCTCAATCAATTCTGTCTCGGCGCCGTCGGTGTATCCGCTGTGGCGATAGACGATCTTGCCCTTGCCGTCTACGATGATGGTGTAGGGAATCATCTGTCCGCCGAGGGCTTTGAGGAAGTCGCTGTTGGGGTCGAGCAGCACCTCGTACTCCCATCCGTGGTTGTCGACCAGCGGCTTCACCTTGTTGATGTTGTGTGCCTGGTCGATGCTCACGGCGATCACCTTCACGCCCGTCTCCTCCTTCCATTCGTCATACACCTCGGCGATGGCAGACAGTTCGCGGTTGCAGGGCTTGCACCAAGTGGCGAAGAAGTCGATGATAAACGGCTTGCCGTCGTTTGACAACTCATTGGTGTTTACGGTCTTGCCCTCGATGTTCTTAAGAGAGAAAGTCGGCAGTTCGCTTTGTGCGCTTGCTGTTGCCGCGCAGATGAGCATCATGGATGCAATAATGATATTCTTCATTTCGGTAGTGTTTTAATTCGTTTATATGACTATCTGTTAGGCCATTTGGTTGCAAAGGTACAAAAAAGAACAAACCCGACAAAATCTTTTGACCATTTTGTCGGGTTTGCTCGGATATTGAGTGAAATCGCACATCATTTGCGTCATTGTGACGATATTTCAAATATTATTTGTAATTTTGTGGGCAAATCAACCGATTGTATCAAAACGCATCAGATATGGCACTGTACATCAACAAAGGCAACGAGGCGTTTGCATCCATGCTCAAAGACGAATATGTCGACAAGACGGGCTTGATTGCAGAGATCAACAATACTCTGTTCAAGGAGAGGCGTTTCACCTGCTGCTCGCGCTGTCGCCGCTTCGGAAAGTCAATGGCGGCAAAGATGCTGTCTGCATACTACGATCGTTCGTGCGACTCGCGTGAGTTGTTCCGCGGACTGGAGGCGGAGCGGCACCCCGACTTTGAGACGCACCTGAACAAATATCCGGTCATCTATGTCGACATGACGAATTTCATGACACAGTTCAGGGGTAACAACGACATTGTCAGCATAATGCAGAAAACTCTGCTTGCGGACATTTCGAGCGTTTACACTGACATTCGCGTAGAGGAAGGTGACGATTTTATGAATTATCTGACGCGGGTGGCCATTGCGACTGGCGACCGTTTCATCGTCATCATCGACGAGTGGGATGCCATCTGTAGGGAGTTCGCCGCCAGTTCGCCGGCGATGGATGACTATGTCAACTTCCTTCGCCGAATGTTCAAGGGCGACGATGCCATGCGCGTGTTCGCCGCGGCGTACATCACCGGCATTCTCCCCATCAAGAAATACAAGACCGAGTCGGCGCTCAACAATTTCTGGGAGTATTCGATGACCCTACCGATGGTTTTTGACCGTTATTTCGGGTTTACCAGGGCTGAGGTTCAGAGGCTTTGCCAGAAGCATGGAATGGACTACGAGGAGATGGTAAAATGGTACGACGGCTACAGCATCGGTTCCGAGCGTTCGATGTTCAATCCGAGTTCGGTGATGAAGGCGATTGCCGCCAAGGATTGTGCTAATTTCTGGGCTTCAACAGGTGCTTTCGACGCTGTCACGCGCTACATTCAGATGGACTTCGACGGACTCAAGGGCGACATTGTCAAGATGCTTGGTGGCGGCTCCTGTCCTGTCAGCACAAACAGTTTCGGCAACGACCCCAACATCATCCGCTCGCGCGACGAGGTGCTCACGCTGCTTATCCACTTGGGCTATCTGTCGTATGACCGAGAGACGAGGACATGCCATATCCCCAACAAGGAGGTGGCGGAAGAGATGGAGTCAGCGGTGAAGGACAATGGCTGGAAGTTGGTCGTCGATGCCCTCAATGACTCCAACGACCTCCTGAATTGCCTTCTGGACGGTGAGGCCGAGGAGGTGGCCGCCGGCATACAGAAGGTGCATGAGGAGAGTGCGAGCATACTGAAATACAACGACGAGAACACACTCTCGTGCGTCATCAACCTCGCCTTCTACACCGCCCGCAGCAAGTACAAGATCATCCGCGAGATGCCAGCCGGCCGCGGCTTTGCCGATGTCGTCTTCGTCCCCTGGCGCAACGTCGACCTCCCCGCCATTGTCATCGAGTTGAAATGGAAGAAGGAAGCCGTCACCGCCATCGACCAAATCCGTCAGAAGAACTATCCCGCCCCCCTGAAAGAGTATGTCGGCGAGGTCATCCTCTGCGCCGTCAACTACGAGAAGAACGAGAAAGAGCACACGTGCGTGATTGAGCGCGTGTAGAGCGTAGATGTTTCGCCATGGAGGCGACGGTCGCGTCAAGACATACTCGTAGGCACTCTCAAGTCAGTGGCTTACATGTTGTTCTGCAATTCATACTCCTGAATGGCTGTTCCGACAAAACGCCCTAAATTCACAGGGACGGCATTTCCTATCATTTGTTCCTGGTCGGTTTTGTTGCCAACGAACTTGAATCCTTTTGGGAAAGTCTGTATTCGGCTTCTTTCGTAGGTCGTCAAGGCTCGGATGCCCACCAGTGATTGGATTGCATCTCCGGGATGCAGGGGATAGCCCTGCGGCATTGGTCTGTTCACCCCACGTATTGTCGGAGAGGGCTCATCGGTACTGAAGATTCCCCTCCGAACATAACTGCGCGGATGCCTGTAATAGTATTTGATGTCGATTTCGTCACCCAGGTACTCGGCTACTGTCAGGGGTTTTTTTGCAAGGTTCTTCTCTATGAATGGAAGCAGGAAGTTGTCGGGTGTATCTAACCGACCGACGAGGACGAAGCGCTTTCGTGCCTGTGGAACGCCGCAAAGGCTGGCGTTCAAGACGTATTGTGTCAATCCATAGCCCGCTGATTTGAAGATGTCAGTGGCGGCTGTGAGTTTGTTTGTCTTGACAATCCTTTCCACATTTTCCATCACAAACCACTTGGGGCGTATGTGCGAAACAATCTGCGCGTAGCACACCGTCAAGTCGCCGCGTCCGTTGTCTTCGTCGCGTTTGCCTGCCGAGGAGAAATCCTGACAGGGTGGGCCGCCGATGATCATGTCGGGTCCAAATGATTCGATGATGCCCACCGAGAGGTCTATGTCCTTCAAATCTGTCTTGATGATAGGGTGGTCGAAGTTGGCGCGATACACATCGATGGCCTTGTCCCAGTTGTCAAGTCCGGCCAAGATTCGATGCCCAGCCAGCGTGAAACCGAGGCTCATGCCACCGCATCCGCAAAATAAATCCACTATTTTCATTTTAGTCAAAAAGATCGGGACTGTTCACTATCACTGCGTCAAATCGCCTTTCCGGACTCAGGAGTTTCTGTCCTCCGCCCAGAATGATATTTTTGATCTCGCCTTTGGAGATACGGGGATGGGTTAGTTCGTTGCACGCCATCAGGCGATGGGACCTGGCTCCGTTGATGGAAAAAGCCTTGTCATTGGCATTGCCGTACGAGTTGTCCTTGATGATGCGCTTGTAGTCAAACTGCCCATAGTCAACGAAGTCTCGAAGCATAAGGTACACCCATATGACCGCCCTTTCCAATCGTGAGATTTCGTTGTTGCGCGTGTGACTGCCCGTTTCCATGGTGCACATCTGTAAAATGGAAATGTTGGACCAAACGAAAACATCCATGCAATCGTCCGCAAGATGTCCGTCCTTCATCTTCCAAACGGGTTGGATGATGAGCGGACTTTGCTGTCTTGCCATATTTTTGGCTATGTCGATTACGACCTGCCTGATCAGCTTGTAGTGAGGCTTGACTCGTTTGGCTCATTCCAATGATATATTTTTGGCACTCGGTTCAAGTATGAGCGCAGTTTCTCTTTTCCTGCATTGTTGCCGTATGCCTCGCATATCCCACATGCAAGGTAGCATAGCGTTGGCGGACGGACAACGATTTCACAGCCGAATTGTTCCTCATCGTTGTCCTTGGTCGTGTTGTCGGGCAAAGCGGTTAGTTTGATCTCCAGTCCGACCAGGCTGTGGCTGTTCTCGCGATTGACCATTACGAGGTCGATGTTTTCGCGATTGGAGTCTTCGGGGTCGATGTAGTAGTACTTCTCAAACTTTGCAAATCCTGCTTCAAAGTTGTAGAAAGCGTTGTCTGACAAAGGGTCTATCTTGAACAACTTGTCTCCTGAAATTCGTTTGAGCTTGATTTTGTATTCGGCATTGGTCGTGATATAAACCGGGTCAATGCCTTTGGAGTGCATGTATGCGACCAAGGAGGCGGGGAAGGAACTGTTGAATTGGTTTTTCCCCCAGCAATACGGATTGGTGTAATCTCTGCTTGAATATTTCTGTCCAAAAAGACCGGGCTTTGTTTCGGTTGTCATTGTGCGTGATGCTTCTATGCTAAAAACATTTTTGCAAAGTTATTAAATTTTGACGAGATAATCAGTCAATCATTTAAATAATTTATAGCATGCAGCTATACATTGTTCCCACAGACGCACAAACACATGCTGCACGGCATCTTTCGCCGCCTCCTCGTCCGCCAGGTAATGGAGGGCGAGTGAGTATAGTGTCGGCGCATAGCGGCGGTAGATGACGGTGAATGCCGTCTCGTCGTCCTTCGCCGCCACAAGCCGGAACAGTTCCAGTTCCGCCATTGTCTCATATCCGCTGTGGGTGGTCATTGGGTGGAAAGTCAGATGTCACTTCCTTATCAGCGCGTAGTCGAGCTGCTTGCGGTCGAGGTCGGCGGCGGCGACTTTGATGCGGACCTCGTCGCCGAGGGAGTAGCGGTTGCGGCGGCGGCGGCCGACGAGGCAGTAGTTGCGCTCGTCGAAGTCGTAGTAGTCGTCGTTGAGGTCGCGCAGGGGGACGAGGCCCTCGCACTTGCTCTCCTTCGTCTCGACATAGAGACCCCACTCGGTCACGCCCGTGATGACGCCGTCGTACTCCTCGCCGAGGCGCTCCGCCATGAACTCCACCTGCTTGTACTTGATGCTGTCGCGCTCGGCCTTAGCCGCCAGTTGCTCCATGTCGCTGCAGTGGACGCAGAGTTCCTCGCAGCGGTCCTTCTGGGCCGAGCGTCCGCCCTCGGCGTAGCGCGTGAGGAGGCGGTGGACGATGAGGTCGGGATAGCGGCGGATGGGCGAGGTGAAATGCGTGTAGTAGGCGAAGCCAAGGCCGTAGTGGCCGATATTGACGGTGCTGTACTGCGCCTTCGCCATCGAGCGGAGGGCGAGCATCTGCATCATGTTCTGCTCGGGGCGGTCGTGGACGTCGCTCAGCATGCGGTTCATCGACTTGTTGGTCTCGCCCGCCGACTTGCCGATGCGGAAACGCAGTCCGAAGCGCGCCGCCATGTCGGCGAGGTTCTGCAGCTTCGTCTCATCAGGTTTGTCGTGGACGCGGTAGGGGAGCGTTTTCGCCTGCTTGCCCTTGGGCACACGGCCCACGCTCGCGGCCACGGTGCGGTTGGCGAGCAGCATGAACTCCTCGACCAGCTTGTTGGCATCCTTGGCGAACTTGAAATAAACGCTCGTCGGACGGCCGTCGGCATCGATCTCGAAACGCGGTTCGGCGCGGTCGAAGTCGACGGCGCCCTTGGCGAAGCGCTCGGCGCGCAGTTGCTTGGCGAGGCGGTTGAGAGTGATGAGTTCGAGGGCGAAGTCCTCGGCGGGTGCGGCGCCCTCATAGACGGCTCCCGCGTGGTCGCCCGGCTTGCCGTAGTCCTCGGGCGACGCCTCGCCCATGTCCTCGAGCACCTTCTGCACCTCCTCGTAGGTGAAGCGGCGGTCGGAGCGGATGACCGTGTGGGCGATGTGGAAGTTGCGCACGTTGGCGCGCTCGTCGATGGTGAAGATGACGCTGTAGGTCAGCTTGTCCTCGTCGGGGCGGAGCGAGCAAATTTGGTTGCAGAGACGCTCGGGCAGCATGGGAATGGTGCGGTCGACGAGGTAGATGCTCGTGGCGCGCTTCAGGGCCTCGCGGTCGATGACGCTCCCCTCGGTCACGTAGTGGCTCACGTCGGCTATGTGCACGCCCACCTCCCAGAGGCCCTTGCCCGCGGAGCGGATGGAGAGGGCGTCGTCGAAGTCCTTGGCGTCGCGCGGGTCGATGGTGAACGTCATCACGCCGCGCATGTCCTCGCGCCGCGCAATCTCGTCCTCGGGAATGACATCGCTGATCTGGTTGGCGGCGCGCTCCACATTCTCGGGGTAGTCGTAGGGCAGTCCGTACTCGGCGAGGATGGCGTGCATCTCAGTGTTGTTCTCGCCCGAGCGCCCCAGCACGTCGACCACCTTGCCGATGGGGTTCTTCGAGTCTTCGGGCCACTCGGTGATGACCGCCACCACCTTGTCGCCCTTCTCGGAGCCCTTGAGGTGGCGGCGCGGCAGGATGATGTCCTGCGCCATCGCCTTGTCGTCGGTCTGGAGCCAGCAGAAGTCCTTGTTGCCGCGCACGCGGCCGATGAAACGGTTCTCGGCGCGCTCGAGGATTTCCGTGATCTGCGCCTCGCGGCAGTGGTTCTTGCGGCGGGCGAGGAGGACGGCCTGCACGCGGTCGCCCGTAAGGGCGTGGAGCGAGTTGCGCTCGGCGACCAGGATGGCTCGTCCGCCGCGGTCGTCCATGAAGATGTTCTTGCCGTTGGCCTTGCGCGTGAACGTGCCGGTCATTATATGTCCGCCGTTGTTGAGGCGGAAAACCATGTATTCGGGGCATTGGAGCAGGTCGTCCTGCGCCATCTCGACCAGCATCTCGACGGCCATCTGGCGCGTGGGGTGGGTGGTGAGGTTGAGGCGGCGGAAGATGGTCTTCACGTCCATCGCCTCGTTGGGGTTCTGCTGGAACAGCGCCTGCAGCATCCCCTGTATGTCTTTACGTCGTAAGCCTTTCATCGGAATTTACTATTTGACAATTTACAATTTACAATTTATTTACGATTTATTCGATGCTGTTTTTAAACGCAGATTAACGCAGATGTTCTTGTAGTTCGTTGGATGAATTGAAATTTACGCAGATGTTTATGGGTGTTTTTAAACGCAGATTAACGCAGATGTTCTTGTGGTTCGTTGGATGAATTGAAATTAACGCAGATGTTATTTTTCGAGATTTCGAATCAGACAGCAAAACTATACCTTTATTCTTTATTCTCTACACTTTACACTTTACACTTTACACTCTACACTCTACACTCTATTCTCTAACCTCTAACCTGCGCGTGAGCGCAACGAACTCCTGGACGGAGAGTTGTTCGGGGCGGAGCTCGAAGAACTTGTCCTGGAGCATGGGGGTGAAGTCGCCGGGGAGGGTGGCGAGGAGCGGCTTGATGCTGCCTCGGAGCATCTTGCGGCGCTGGTTGAAGACCGTCTTGACAAGGCGCTTGAAGAGAGCCTCGTCGCAGTCAAGCCGTTCAACATCGTTGCGCGTCATGCGGATGACCGCACTCTGCACCTTGGGGGGCGGATTGAACACTGAGGGAGGGACGGTGAAGAGGTACTCGACATCGTAGTACGCCTGCACCAGCACGCTCAGTATGCCGTACGCCTTGCTGCCCGGACGTGCCGCCATGCGCTCTGCCACCTCCTTTTGAATCATGCCCGTGCAGAGCGGGATGAGGTGGCGGTAGTCGAGCACCTTGAAGAAGATCTGCGACGAGATGTTGTAGGGGTAGTTGCCCGTGAGTGCGAACTGTCGTCCGCCGAACGTATTCTCGAGGTGCATCTTGAGGAAGTCATCCTCGATGATGCCGTCCTCGAGGGCGGGGTAGTGGCCGCGCAGGTAGGCGACGCTCTCGAAGTCAATCTCCACCACCTTGAGCTCCTGCTGTTTCTCCGCCAGGAACTGCGTCATCACACCCATGCCCGGGCCCACCTCGAGCACGGGCAGGTCCGCCCGCACATCGACCGTGTCGGCTATGCGTCGCGCTATGGACAGGTCCGTGAGGAAATGCTGTCCCAGAAACTTCTTCGGTTTTACCTTGCCTTGAATCATAGGCGTACAGTTAGCGAGGAAATCACTTTTTTTCGGCTTTCGCCCTCTTCTTTTTCTGGTAGAAGTCGCCCTCGCCCGTGAGCAGCCACGCGGGCGACACCCCGTAGTCGCGCACGAGGTAGTGGAGCCACGCCGTCTGGAACATGTCGCGCGAGGGTTCCTTCTCCTGGGTGTTCATGTTCCAACGGTTGATGCCGTAGCGTGTGGTGAATGTCTGCTTGCCCCGTATATGCTTGTCGGCCTTGAGGCGGTAGAGGGCGTCGAAGAAGCGGCGCACGATGATTTGGCTGTCTGCTGTCTGGCTCATAATGTTGTGATTTCTGCAAAAAGATTTACTCCTTCGGGAAATAGTACTTCTCCCTGCTCTTGCGCTCGAAATAATTGTTCGAGGCACGGCAGACGTAGGCTATCAGGCAGAGGAAGAACATGACGCCCGACACGGCGAGGGCGACGAGGAACAGCGTCTCGGTGAAGAGGCTTAGGAAGCCGCCGACCAGGAGGGCGAGAACGCCCATGATGCCGAACACGAGAATGCCCTCGCTGGCATCGGGATCCTTCGGCGGTTCTTCCGCGGGGCGCATGAGTTCCGCCCTCTTCTTTGCCTCTTTCCTCGCCTCATAGCGGTCGCTGAGGTAGGCGGTGGCGGCGAGGAAGACAACAAAATCCGTAAGTTTCGACATGTCGTTTTTTTGTTTTTGGTTCTATGGTGGACTGTTAGGTGGAATGAATCGGATAGTATGGCTCTTGCACCCGTGGTCGGAACAATTCGTTGCAAAGTTAGTGAAAATTTATCGTTTTGCGAGCCGATAGGGGCGGATTATCATAGATTTTTCATAAATTTGCAATGTGAATGTGATTCGGACCATATTGCGGGTCGTGCTGCCGATAGCGCTCGGCGGCGGCATTCTGTGGTGGATGTACCAGGGAGTGCGCTGGGCGGATGTCGAGGAGGCGCTGGCGGGCGGCATGGACTGGCGGTGGATGCTCGCCTCGATGCCTTTCTGCGTGCTGGCGCAGTGGATACGCGCCGTCAGGTGGCGGCAGATGCTCGAGCCGCTCGGCGAGCGGCCGCGGTTGCGCACGGCGACGATAGCCATCTATCTCAGTTATGCAAGCAGTCTCGTCATCCCGCGCGTCGGCGAGGTGCTGCGCTGCGGTGTGCTCAAGCGATATGACGGGACGCGGTTCACGCCCTCGCTTGGCACCGTGGTCACGGAGCGCATCGCGGACATGCTGACGATTGGTGTCATTGCTGTACTCGTCTTTTTGTGGCAGTGGGACGGCTTCCTGCGTGTCGCCGAGGAGACGGGTGCGGGCATAGGGCCTATCGTGCAGCAGTTCAGTCCGCAGGGCTGGTTTGTCACTGTGCTCTGCGCTGCCGTCACCGTGGCGTTCATCGCCTGGCTGGCGCGTCGGCTTGCCCTCTGGAACAAGTTGCGCGGCGCCGTACATGGCATGGTAGATGGACTGACATCAGTGCGGCAGTTGCGCCATAAGTGGCTGTTTGCGCTCTGGTCGGTGGGCATCTGGGTCGCTTATTTCCTCCACTTCTACGTTGCCTTTTTTGCTTTCGAGTGCACTGCTGACATAGCCGTGGGGCCCGCCTGGGTGGCGTTTGTCATCGGCACGTTCGCCGTGCTCGTGCCCACGCCTAACGGAGCCGGGCCGTGGCACTTCGCCGTCAAGACCGTGCTCTGCATATACGGAGTTGCCGCCACGCCGGCCGCCATGTTCTGCCTCATCACGCATACGCTGCAGACAGCGTTCACTGCGCTGCTGGGGGTGTATGGGCTTGTGGCGCTTGGGGTTTTAAAGAATAGAGAATAGAGTGTAGAGTGTAGAGAATAGAGAATAAAGAATAAAGGGATAGAATTGGGGCGGGGAAGCATGATGGCTCGCAAACTGTCGTTTGCGACACGGAACCTACAACAACGTCTTCGGGGCAAATGAATATCTGCGTTAAAAACAAACAAACACAAGCAACATCTGCGTCAATTTGATAACATCCAACGAACAACAAGAGCATCTGCGTCAATCTGCGNNNNTGCGTCAATTTGATAACATCCAACGAACAACAAGAGCATCTGCGTCAATCTGCGTTTAATAAACCAGCCACGAAAAAATTGTAAATATAATAAATAGTAAATAAATTGTAAATTGTAAATTGTCAAATAGTAAATCAAAAATGACCATTCAAGAACTCAATCCGAAGAGCGTGTGGCAGAACTTCCATGCCTTGACACGCGTGCCCCGTCCGTCGGGACACCTTGAGAAAGTACAGCAGTTCCTCCTGCAGTGGGCCGCCGAGCGCGGCATCGAAGCCTGGAAGGACGGAGGAGAGAACATTGTGATGCGCGTGCCCGCCACCCCGGGCATGGAGGACCGTCCGACGGCGGTCATGCAGGCGCACATGGACATGGTGCCCCAGAAGGGTCCCGGCAGCGCGCATGACTTCGTCAACGACCCCATCGAGACCCGCGTGGAGGGCGACTGGCTCTATGCCACCAACACCACCCTCGGAGCCGACGACGGCATCGGCGTGGCCATCATCCTCGCCACCCTCGAGGCCAAGGACCTGCCCCACGGACCCCTGGAGGCGCTGATCACCAGCGACGAGGAGACCTGCATGTACGGTGTCAACCACCTCGACGCCGACACGCTCACGGGCAAGATTCTGCTCAACATCGACAACGAGCAGATGGGGCAGTTCGTCATCGGTTCCGCCGGCGGCATCAACATCACCGCCACGATGGAGTACAAGGCGGCTGAGGCCGAGGCCGGCGACGTCGCCCTCAAGGTCACCGTCACCGGTCTGCTCGGCGGTCACTCGGGACTGGAGATCGGTCTCGCCCGCGGCAACGCCAACAAGCTCATGGCGCGTCTCGTGCAGGCCGCCATCGCCCAGGACGAGGCCCGTCTGGCGCAGTGGAACGGCGGCAACATGCGCAACGCCATACCCCGCGAGGCGGAGGTCATCATCACCGTACCAGCTGAGAACGAGGAGGACGTGCGCGAACTCTGCACCTACTGCCAGGGCGTCTTCGCCGAGGAGCTCCGCGGCATCGACGACGGACTGCAGATACTTGTCGAGCGCGTCGACGCCCCCGCGGCCCTCGTTCCCGAGGACATCCAGGACAACCTCGTCAACGCCATCCTCGCCTGCCACGACGGCGTGCTGCGCTACATACCCTCCATCCCCGGAGTCGTGGAGACGAGCAGCAACCTCGCCATCGTCACCATCACGCCCGAGGCGGCGAAGGTGCTCATCCTCGCCCGCTCGTCGAACGACAACCACTTCGAGTACGAGAAGACGATGATCGAGTCGTGCTTCTCGATGGTCGGCATGAAGGTCGAGTACAGCGGTGCCTACGGCTCTTGGCAGCCCCGCTTCGGCAGTCCGATTGTGGACAAGATGTCTAAAATATATAAGGAGATGTTCGGTGAGGACGCCGATGTCAATGTCTGCCACGCCGGACTGGAGTGCAGCCTCATCGGTGCCGTCTATCCCGAGATGGACATGGTGAGCATGGGTCCCACCATCGAGAGCCCGCACACGCCCAACGAGCGTTGCCTCATTCCCACCGTCGAGCAGTTCTGGCTCTTCTTCCGCGAGCTCGTCCAGTCGCTGTGATATGTTCCGCAAGCTGTGCTTGCGGAGACTACAGACTACAGACTACAGACTACGGACTACAGACTACAGACTACGGACTACAGACTCTTTTTGATTAGCATAAAAGCGAAAGGCTACAGATTCGAATGAAATCTGTAGCCTTTATTAAGTCTGTAGTCTGTAGTCAGCAGTCTGTAGTCTCGTTGTCCGCGAAGGCGGACAACGAATTACTGGATGGCGATCTTGACGCCGTTGACGGCGTAGGTGCCGTGGAGGTTGTTCACCTGCACGCCGCGCCAGGTGACCTCGCCCTGCCATACGAGGCGGCCGCTGAGGTCAACCACGCGCACGTAGTGGGGCGTGGCGCTGCTCATCTGCAGTCCGCCGGGGATGACGTTGAACGTGAAGCCAGCCTCCTTGAGGTCGCGCACGCCCGTGGGGTCGTAGATGAGCACCGTGTTGCTGCGCAGTTCGAGGGCGGGATACTTGGTGCAAGTGATTGACGCGTAGGCGTTGCCCTGGAAATTCTTCGTGAAGTAGAACTCCTGGTTGCTCGTCACGCTCACGTAGTCCTTCGTCTTGCCGCTTGAGAGCTTGTTGCCCGCCTCGTCGTACCACTTTGTCGAAATGAACGTGGAGATGTTGTTGCCGCTGGCGTTCTCGGGTCCCTTGCCTGCGAAGGGGAACTTGATGGTCTCCTCCTGCTCGTACTGGTCATTGAGCGTGAAGTTGTTCACGCCGCCGTAGATGTAGTTCTCGATGTCCGACACGTTGTAGAGGTCGTAGAAGTGGAGCTTGGTGTTGCTCACGTCCATGAACAGCGCCTTCTTGTCCAAAACGCTCATCGACATGTTCTCGATCTGGTTGTCCGCCACGTTGAGCGTGGTCAGCTTGGAGGCGTTGTCCAGCTTGCAGTTCTTCAGGTTGTTGCCGTTCACCCACACGTCGACCAGTCCGGTCAGCGAGCTTGCGGTCAGCGTCGAGAGTTTGTTGTCGTTGGCGACGAGGCTCTCGAGGTTCTTGCACGACGAGAGGTTGAGCGTGGTGATGTTGTTGCCGTCGCACCACAGGGTCCTCAGCGTCGAGGGAGCCGTGATGGTGGAGAGGTTGTTGTTGCTGGCGATGAACGTCTCCAGTCCCGTGAACGAGGTCAGCGACCACGACGAGATGTTGTTGTCGGCGATGTTGAGCACCTTGAGGCCTTTCCAGTGGGGTGTCGACCAGCTGAAATTGCCGCTGAGCTCGTTGTCGTTGAGCAGCAGGAACTCCAGTTTGCTGGTCATCACGCTCAGCTCCTTGATGGTGCTGATGCCGTTGCCGTGGAGGTCGAGCGAGCGCATCGAGCTGGCGTAGGTGAAGTCGACGCCCGTGATGGCGGGCTGGTTGACGGCCGCGAACTCGGTGATGGCGCCGTCCGCCTTGGCGAAGGCCGCCGTCGTCGCGCCGTCGAGGGCCACCGTCAGGGTCTCGCCTGTCGAGTGTATCGCCTTGCCGTTGACCGTGTAGTCGCCCTCGGGCAGGGTCACCTTGATGTTCTGGGTGCCATCAGCCACGGTCAGAGTCACATCCTGTGCGCCAACGGTGCCAAACAAGGCTGAGGTCAGTGCGAGAAGAAACAGTTTTTTCATCTTATTTTTGGTTTTTGGTTAGTCGTCGGTTCATATTATCGTGCAAAATAAGCATTTTTTTTTCTTTTGCCGAAAGAAAAGTGGAAAAAAGTTGCAAATTAACCGCAAAAAACTTAACTTTGCGAAAGTTTGTTAACCTAAAAACCAAAAAACAATGCGAGTTATCATTCAGCCCGATTATGAGAAGTTGTCAGCCTGGGCAGCCGACTATGTAGTGAAGCGTATCAACGAGGCTCAGCCGACAGCCGAGAAGCCGTTCGTGCTCGGCCTGCCCACAGGCTCGTCGCCCCAGGGCATGTACCGCAACCTGGTCAAGACATACAAGGAGGGACGCGTGAGCTTCAAGAACGTCATCACCTTCAATATGGACGAGTACGTGGGTCTGCCCGAGGACCATCCCGAGAGCTACCACACGTTCATGGCCGAGAACCTGTTCAACCACATCGACTGCCCGAAGGAGAACATCCACATCCTCAACGGCAACGCGCCCGACCTCGAGGCTGAGTGCGCCAACTACGAGCGCATGATCGTCGAGGCCGGCGGCATCGACCTCTTCCTCGGCGGCATCGGCCCCGACGGCCACATCGCCTTCAACGAGCCCGGCTCGAGCCTCACGGCGCGCACACGCCAGAAGACGCTGACCACCGACACGCGCATCGCCAACAGCCGCTTCGCCGCCTTCCACAACAATCCCGAGGAGGTGCCCGCGACAGCCCTGACCGTAGGCCCCGGCACCGTGATGGCCGCCAAGGAGGTGCTCATCCTCTGCAACGGACACAACAAGGCGCGCGCCCTGCAGGCCGCCGTCGAGGGTCCCGTGACCCAGATGTGGACCATCAGCGTGCTCCAGATGCACCAGCACGGCATCATCGTCTGCGACGAGGCCGCCTGCGACATGCTCACCGTCGGCACATACAAGTACTTCAAGGACATCGAGAAGCTTTGATCACACCGCTTTCCAAGCCTCTCTACGTGATGGCGAAGCCGGCGGGTTCGCATTGCAACCTCGCCTGCTCCTACTGCTACTACCTCGAGAAGGCCGACCGTCTCTACGCCGACGAGTCGCGTCACATCATGACGGACGAACTGCTCGAACAGTTCGTCCGTCAGTATATTGAGTCGCAGACCACTCCCGACGTGCTCTTCACGTGGCACGGCGGCGAGACGTTCATGCGTCCGCTCTCGTTCTACCGCCGCGTCGTCCAGCTCCAGCAGTACTACGCCCAGGGCCGCCGCATCGACAACTGCATCCAGACCAACGGCACGCTCGTCACGCCCGACTGGTGCCGCTTCCTCCACGACGAGGGGTGGCTGGTGGGCGTGAGCATCGACGGGCCGCAGGAGTGGCACGACACCTACCGGCGCACGCGCTCGGGCAAGCCCTCGTTTCGCGAGGTGGTGCGTGGCATCGAGATGATGAACCGCTTCGGCATCGAGTGGAACGCCATGGCTGTGGTCAACAACCTCGTTGTCGAGGACCCCATCCGCTTCTACGAGTTCTTCCGCGACCAGCTCGGCTGCCGCTTCCTCCAGTTCGCCCCCATCGTAGAGCGCGTAATGAAAGATGAGAGGGGAAAGGAACTCTTAGCCCTCCCCCCATTCAGCGAGGACGAAGAAGCCCAGTCCAGCGGACAATCAGAGTCCAAAGCCTCTCCCCCCATTTCGGGGGGAGTCGGAGGGGGGCTTGGTCTCACCCCCTTCAGCATCACCCCCGATGCCTGGGGCAGTTTCCTCTGCACGCTCTTCGACGAGTGGGTGCGCAACGACGTGGGTGAGATGTTCGTGCAGATTTTCGACTCCACGCTCGCCAACTGGATGGGAGTGCCGCCCGGTCTCTGCACCCTCGCCCCCGACTGCGGCCATGCGGGAGTCATCGAGTACAACGGCGACCTCTATTCGTGCGATCATTTCGTCTTCCCGCCATTTCGCCTTGGCAACATCAAGCACCGCACCATCTACGAGCTGATGAACTCGCCCCGGCAGCAGGCGTTTGCAAAAATCAAGCGCGAGCGACTGCCCCGCCAGTGCCGCCAGTGCGACGTCCTCTTCGCCTGTCACGGCGAGTGCCCGAAGAACCGTTTCGCCACCACCGTCGACGGCGAGCCCGGCCTCAACTACCTCTGCCGCGGCTACCACCGCTTCTTCACCCATGTCCGTCCCTATATGGACTACATGAAAAATCTCCTCGACCAGCAGAAGGCACCCGCGCTTGTCATGGATGCCATCCGTCGAGGAGAGATACAATAAGGTGTCGGGTGATTAGAGATTCTCGTAGCGGGGCGAGAAGGTGTCGCCGCGGGTGGGGTCGCCCGTGCTGATGCCGAGCTTGAGCCAGCGTGCGCGCTGCTCGCTCCGACCGTGGTTGAAGGCATCGGGGACCTCGTGGCCGTAGGCTTTGCGCTGGAGGTAGTCATCGCCGATCTTCGCCGCCACGTCGATGGCGTTCTCCACGTCGCCGGGCTCGATGGAGCCGAACATGGCGTTGTCGCGGTTCGCCCATACGCCGGCGAGGAAGTCGGCCTGCAGCTCGAGGCGCACGCTCATGCGGTTGGACTCCTTTTCCGACATGCCCGCCATGGCGTTGTGCGCTTTGTCAAGGGTGCCGAGGAGGTGCTGGACGTGGTGTCCCACCTCGTGGGCGATCACGTAGGCGTAGGCGAAGTCGCCCCCGCCGCCGATGGTGCTCTTCATCTCCTTGAAGAAGTCGAGGTCGATATACACCGTCTCGTCGCCCGAGCAGTAGAAGGGACCCACCTGCGACGAGGCCTGTCCGCAGGCTGAGCTGACCGAGCCGTGGAAGACCACGAGCTTGGGCTGGCGATACTCGCCCCAGCCCTGGCGGCGGAACTCGTCCGCCCACACGTCCTCGGTGCCTGCGAACACCTTCGAGGCGAGGTCGAACAGGCGTTCGTCCTCGGCGTCGGGCACGTAGTCCGTCTGCGAGGAGACGATGTTGCCCTGCGTGAGCAGTTGGTTCACAACGTCGCCCATATCGCCTCCTGAAAGGAAGGTGATAACGGCGAAAATCACTACGCCGACGATGCCTCCACCGATGCCGGTCTTAGCGCTGATGGAACTGCGTCTGTCTTCTACATTGTTGCTACGACGTCTTCCGTCTAATTTCATGTTCTATTTGTTTTTTGTGAAAGCCCCCACGAGGCAATTCCTCGCAGGGGCTTGCTGATTGGTTAATGTATTGTCAATTTGCTGACTTCATCATGCTTACGAGCATTGCGAGTTCGTTATCGGAGAATGTGATACGTTCGGACTTGTCGTAGATGTAGAGGAATGTGATGGTTCCTTCATGCTCGGCAGTGATTGCCTCTAAATGCGTAATCACTCGTGCACCTCCGCTCTTGCCTTTGCCCTTGCTGGTTATCGCCATGCGCACTTTGCGCAGACCGCCACCAAGGTCGGCACCTTGAAATGGATTGGCTGACAGGCTGTCGCGAAGCTTGACTACATCGGTGACCAGCGAGCGATGTTTTTTCGCCAACCGTTTCAGTTCGTGCAGGAACGGGTCGGTGTTGCGGAATTTAATCGCACTCATATCCCTCTGCCGCCAATTGCTGCCTAATCTCTTCGATTGACTCGTCAAAAGAATAGGTTTTGGCCCTGCCAGCCTTCACCTCGTTCCACTCAACGAGCGCCTCGCGGAAACCGTCGAGGATGCGTTGGTCCTCGGCACTGCGCACCTGCTTGCGTGCGGGGGTGCTTTCGATGAGTTTGTCGCTCAGCCACTTCTTGTTGCGGTCTGAGAGGGACATCGACTCGATTAGAGTCCAAAGTCCCTGCATGGTAGCTGTAGATGCCATAGTTGTCGGGTTTAAGTCAGCAATGGATTGGTTGTCACTCTGTGGCGGCTGGCGACTGGTCGATGAGGTCCATGAACTGGTCGAGCTGGGGAGTGATGATAATCTGCGTGCGGCGGTTCTTCTCGCGGCCCAGCTGGGTGTCGTTGGCCTGGACGGGGTTGTACTCGCCGCGTCCGCCGGCGGTCATGCGCTTGGGGTCGACGCCGTACTTGGTCTGCAGTTCCTGGACGACGCTGCTGGCGCGGAGGCACGAGAGGTCCCAGTTGTTGCGGATGTTGGTCTTGCTGATGGGCACATTGTCCGTGTTGCCCTCGATGAGCACGTCGTAGTCCTTGTAGTCGGTGATGATCTTGGCGATCTTGCTCAGCGTCTCGGCGGCGAGGGAGTTGATCTCGTAGCTGCCGCTGCGATAGAGCATGTTGTCGTTGAGGCTGATGTAGACAACGCCCTTGAGCACCTGCACGTCCACGTCCTTGAGTTCCTCCTTGGACAGGCTGCGGGTCAGCTTGTTGGTGAGGGCGAGGTTGAGGCTGTCGCTCTTCGACTTGGCGTCGGTGAGCTGCTTGATGTACTTGTTCGAGGCGTTGATCTCGTCGACCAACTTAGAGACGTTTGCGGTACCGCCCTTGATGCTTGCGTCGAGGCTGCCCTGGAGGGCGGCGAGCGAGGCTGTCAGGCTGGCGTTCTGCGCCTTGGCCTCGGCGAGGCGGTCGTCAAGGCTCTTGTTGTTGGCCTTGGCGGTGGCGAGGTCCACCTGGCTCTGGTTGTACTTGCTGGTCATCGACTGGTAGTCGTTGAGCAGGGCCACATACTGTTTCTTACTTACGCAGCTGGTCATCATTGCGACCGCCGCGATGGCGATGATAAACTTTTTCATGTTATTTGTTAATAATGGGAGTTAACGGGAGTTATGCGCCTGCGGCGCTGGGAGTTAATGAATGGGAGTTATGCGCCTGCGGCGCTGGGAGTTAATGAATGGGAGTTATGCACCGTTGGCGCTGGGAGTTAATGAATGGGAGTTATGCACCGTTGGCGCTGGGAGTTAGCGGGAGATTTTCAGCAAACCTGGCTGCCGGGGGCTACGGGGCGCAGGGTGGTGGTGACGGCGAGGGACTCGTCTGCGTCGAGGGCGCTGAGGATCATGCCCTGGCTCTCGATGCCGCGGAGCGTGCGCGGGGCGAGGTTGGCGATGAAGAGCACCTGGCGGCCGATGAGATCCTCGGGCTTGTAGTGCTTGGCGATGCCGCTGACGATGGTGCGCGGTTCGCCGCCCAGACCGTCGTCGATCTTGAAGCAGAGCAGTTTGTCGCTCTTCTTCACCTGCTCGCACTCGAGCACCGTGCCCACGCGGATGTCCACCTTCTCGAAGTCCTCGAAGGCGATGGTGTCCTTGATGGGAGCCGCCTTGCGGTTGGCAAGTTCGTTGGCCTTCTTGATCTCCTCGAGGCGGTCGGTCTGCGCCTTGATGGCGTCGTCCTCAATCTTCTCAAAGAGCAGGGAGGGAGTGCCGAGCTGCTTGCCGGCGGGCAGGAGCGTCGTGCTGCCCAGTTCCGCCCAGTCGAACGAGTCCATGTTGAGCATCTCCCTGAGTCTGAGACTGCTGAACGGCAGGAAAGGTTCAAAGGCTATGGCGAGGTTGGCTGTGAGCTGGAGTGAGAGATAGATGACCGTCTTCACGCGCTCGGGGTCGGTCTTGATCACCTTCCACGGTTCGCAGTCGGCGATGTACTTGTTGCCGATGCGGGCGAGGTTCATAGCCTCCTTGAGAGCGTCGCGGAACTTGAACTCGTCGAGGAGGTGCTCCATGCGAGCCTTCACGTCCTTGAACTCGGCGAGCGTCTGCTCGTCGTATTCGGTCAGAGCGCCACAAGCGGGCACGATGCCCTCGTAGTATTTCTGCGTCAGCTGAAGAGCGCGGTTGACGAAGTTGCCGTAGACAGCCACCAGCTCGTTGTTGTTGCGAGCCTGGAAGTCGTGCCACGTGAAGTCGTTGTCGCTCGTCTCGGGGGCGTTGGCGGTCAGCACGTAGCGCAGCACGTCCTGCTTGCCCGGGAAGTCGGCGAGAAACTCATGGAGCCAGACCGCCCAGTTGCGGCTGGTCGAAATCTTGTCCCCTTCGAGGTTGAGGAACTCGTTGCTCGGCACGTTGTCGGGCAGGATATAGTCGCCGTGCGCCTTGAGCATGGCGGGGAACACGATGCAGTGGAACACGATGTTGTCCTTGCCGATGAAGTGGACGAGGCGCGTCTCGGTGTCCTTCCACCACGTCTCCCACGAACCCAGTTCGGGGCGCGCGTCGCAGAGCTCCTTCGTGTTGCTGATATAGCCGATGGGAGCGTCGAACCACACGTAGAGCACCTTGCCCTCGGCGTCCTCGACGGGCACGGGGATGCCCCAGTCCAGGTCGCGGCTCACGGCACGCGGCTGGAGACCACCGTCGAGCCAGCTCTTGCACTGACCATAAACGTTCTTGCGCCACTCCTTGTGGTTGTCGAGAATCCACTCGCGCAGCCAGCCCTCGTGCTTGTCGAGGGGCAGGTACCAGTGCTTCGTCTGGCGCATCACGGGCTTGGAGTCGGACAGCTTGCTGACAGGATTAATAAGCTCGGTGGGCGAGAGGGCGCTGCCGCACTTCTCGCACTGGTCGCCGTAGGCACCCTGGGCGTGGCACTTGGGGCACTCGCCCACGATGTAGCGGTCGGCGAGGAACTGGTGCGCCACCTCGTCGTAGTACTGCTCGCTCGTCTTCTCGATGAACTCGCCCTTGTCGTAGAGCGTGCGGAAGAAGTCGCTCGCCAGA
>JABUTZ010000013.1:127162-133891 GCA_021443415.1 Bacteroidaceae bacterium
CTATAGACATCGAACGAGATGCCGAACTCCTCGAACGACTCCTTGATGAGCTTGTGGTAGCGGTCCACGACATCCTGGGGTGTGCATCCCTCCTTGCGGGCGCGTACGGTCACGGGTACTCCGTGCTCGTCGGAGCCACCGATGAAGAGCACTTCCTGACCGCGGAGGCGGAGGTAGCGCGCATAGATGTCGGCAGGCACGTAGACGCCCGCCAGATGGCCGATATGGACCGGCCCGTTGGCGTAGGGCAGTGCTGAGGTGATGGTTGTTCGCTTAAACATTGCAGTGTGTGATTATTTTAGATTATATAGATTATATAGAGTCTATAGATTCTATACAATTTACAATTCGCACTGCAAAGTTACAAAGAAAATCCCGAATATTGTCGCTTGCGGGGCGATAATATTCGGGAAAGGGGTGTTTAATGTCAGATAATTACACCATCAGGGCGGCTACGAGAGCGAGGATGGCGTAGAACTCGGGCAGAGCGGCGTAGATCATGGTGTTGGTCTGCACGTCGTGACCCTCAGAGATGCCGAGCACACCGTTGGCGCAGACACCACCTTGACGGATGGCCGAGAAGAGGCAAACGAGGCCCACGCCGAGGCCCACGCCGAAGTAGAGGGCGCCTGTCTCTGCGGTCACCTTGTTGAGGCACATGATGAATGCCACGAAACCGTACAGACCCTGTGTGGCGGGCAGAGCCGAGAGAATCATGTACGAGCTTGACTTTGAGGGGTCCTTCTTGAGTGCGCCCTCTGATGCGTTGCCGCTGATTGTAGTGCCGTAGCAGCTACCGATGCCGGCGAGGCCCAGCATGAGGCCCAAGCCGATGTAACCAAGAATAAGTTCCATAGTGTTTTGATATTTTTTGTTTGAATTTGTTTTTTTTGTTTGAAGTTGTTCCTTATTTGAACGGTTCGTAGGCGACGCCCTTGCCGCTGTAGCCTGCGTTCTTGAAGTACTCCACGAAGGTCAGACGGAGCGGGTGGACGAACGCCGAGAGGCACGACATGGCAAGGTTGAGCACGTGTCCGAGCACGAGGATCAGCAGCATGAAGATCCAGCCGAACTGCTCGCTGCTGTCGCCCACCTGTGCGGCGAGCTGGTTGAACACACCGCCCAGCATGCCGCCGGCCAGGCCGAGGGCATAGAGACGTATGTAGCTCAGCACATCGCCCAGAAGGCCGGTCACCATGTTGTAAGTGTCCCACAGACCGGCGCCAACGTTGACGCCCATGCTGCGATTCGGGTTGTTGAGCGGATAGATGAAGATGGCGCACGCGATGCCAATGCCGAGGAGCGCATACTTGAGCGTCTCCGCGGGAATGGTCGTGAGAGCCGTCAGCAGGCCGACCACCACACCCGACACAATCAGCAGCCACCATGCCCAGTCGACCATCGCGGCGCGCAGTCCGAGGCGGATGGTGTTGCCGACGCACTTGACGAAGATGGCGAGGATGAGGTGGAACACACCGATGGCAATCGCCGCCACCATCTGCAAGTCGTAGTTGGTGCCGGGCAGCTTGCCAGTAATCATGTAGGGATGCATCCAGCTGATCCACGGAGCGTCGATGTCAGCCAGGCTCACACCAAAGGCAGTGCCAAGGATGAGACCCATGACCGTGGCGGCAAAGCCCAGGACGGTGACCAGCACGGGGTTGATGTTGAGCTGGAGACCGTTCTTGAGGAACTTGCAGATCGGGAAGCCGAAGAGCAGCAGGACAAGGCCGTAGCCGGCGTCGCCCACGCAGAAGCCGAAGAAGATAGAGAAGAAGATGGAGATGATCGGTGTGGCGTCGAACTCGTCGTAGTTCGGCTTGCCATACATGTTCGTCAGCGTCTCATACAGCGTCACTAACTTGTTGTTGCTCATCTGCGTCGGGATGACATCCTCGCGCGTCGGCATCGAGATTTCGTACCAGGCCGCACTGTCGGCAAGCGACTGCGAAACAGGCTGCTCCTTCGCCTCGGGCAGCCAGCCCGTCATCACCATCAGCGTGTCGTCGGCGGCACGCTCGGTGTCCAGCTCGACATGGCGGAAACGCGCTCCGCAAGCCTCCGCCTCCGCGGCGGCATCCACGTCGGAGATGTTCTGGAGAGCCAGCACCTGAAGCTCGGTGAGCAGTTCGGGCACAGCCGCCTGCGCCGTGCGCAGAGTCTGCTCAGCCTCGTGGAGGGTGGTGCGCGGCAGGGCGACGGCAGTCGCTCCGCTGAATTTCACCTCCTCGCCCTCGGCCTCGATGCTCACGAAATAGACCTGACCGTTCACCTTATTTATAAGTACGCAACCCGGCAGGTCGAGCCACGACTCGTCCATGGTCTTGTCGCTGACGGCGTAGAAACGCATCGTGCGGCGAGCCTCGGCGAGACGATCGATGCCAGCGGGTTCGAACTCGCCCCACGGACGCAGGGCCTCCACCTGCTCGGTGGCGGATTTGATGGTGGCGTTGAGCTCGCCGATGCGGCTGTTGATAGCCTCGACGCGAGCGACCACCTCCATGCCACGCTCGGCGCAGCCCGTAGCGGCGGTATTGACCACCTGAGCCACGTCGGCGTTCACCTTCACGGCGCGCAGTTGGTCGGCAATGCGCTCGATGCGGCGCACGCGGTCGAGCCGCTCGCGCAGTTCGGCGTTCTCCGCTTTGCGAATGTCGCTCGTCACCACGTGGACGACACCTATCTGGCGCAGTTGCTTGAGGAATGCCTCATAGTCGCGGTGATAGACCAGGCACTGCAGTTTTTTCATTCTCGTGATCATGCCACAGCCTCCTTTCCGGCGGCTTCAGCCACCTTTTTGCGCTTCTCCTGCAACGTCTTCAGAATCTTCTGCGACGACTTGCTCAGGTTCTCCTCGTCCTCCATGAAACGCTTGATCTTGCGGATAGCGTCCTGGTAGCCAGGAATCTGCACCTTCTCGAAGAGGTTGACCTTCTGCGTCGTCTTGCGTCGCGTGTGGTCGAGCAGTTGCAGGCGCACCTTGCCAAACTCGTGCTCGATAGCCACCTTCGCCAGCTGGCGCATCATCTCGATGCCGTCGTAGTACCACTTGGGCGCTGTGAACATCGAGAAGCGAGCCACCTTGAGCTTGAGGTCGAGAAGCACCGGCACCTTGACGCCCGCCACCTTCTTCGTGCCCACCTCCACGTTGTCGATGCTGACAATCGAGGGGTCGAACTCGTTCCAGAGGGCGAACATGCGGTTGCAGGCGTTGATGCGCTGTTCGAGTTCGGCGGCGAGAGCCTCGACCTCCTCCTTGCAGCGTTTCACCTCGACACGCAGCGCGCTCTCCTTGTTCTTGATGATAGGCAGCGTGCGCTGGCGCATCTTGAGGTTCTTCTCAAGCTGTTGCAGTGATGTTTTGTTGTATTGAAACTTAATAGCCATTGTATTTTCTTTTCAAGTTTCGCTTACGCTCAACTTTTTTGGGTTTGGGGGTTTCAGGGTTTTGGGTTTGGGGGTTAATTTTCCTTGAGTAGCAGAGGTTTATCAACCGAATTACCGAATTACCGTTCAACCGTTTAACCCACTCAACTTGAGTTCTGCGAAAGTTGAGTCAATTACTTTTCTTTCGGCCAGAACTCATCGACGAGAGCCTGCTTGATGTTCACCTCCTCGGCCTTGAAGTGCTTGGCGAGCAGACCCCATGTCACGTCGAGCATCTCGGTGGTGTTGAGGTCGACGTCGATGGCAAGGATCTTGTCGGCGTAGTCCTTGGCGAATGCCAGAGCGCGCTGGTCGTAGTCGGTGAGGTCGAAGCCGTTCTCGAGCTTCGTCTTCGCGTTGGCGGCATCCGAGTAGAGGCGCACGGCAGCGTTCATGATCTGCGGATGGTCCTTGCGCGTCTTCTTTCCGCTCACGAGCTGCTTCAGACGCGAGAGCGAGCGGAACGGGTCGACGATTACCTTGCCGATGTCGGAGTCGCGGCGCAGGTAGAGCTGACCCTCGGTGATGTAACCCGTGTTGTCGGGCACGGCGTGCGTGATGTCGCCGCCCGAAAGGGTAGTCACGGCGATGATGGTGATCGAACCGCCACCCACGCTCTCGGGGAACTGCACCGCCTTCTCGTAGATCTTCGCCAAGTCGGAGTAGAGCGAGCCCGGCATAGAGTCCTTGGAAGGAATCTGGTCCATGCGGTTAGACACGATAGAGAGCGAGTCGGCATACAGCGTCATATCCGTCAGGAGGACGAGCACCGTCTCGTGCTTCTCGACAGCGAAGTACTCGGCGGCGGTCAGCGCCATGTCGGGGATAAGCAGACGCTCGACGGCGGGGTCTTCGGTGGTGTTCATGAACGAAATGATGCGGTCGAGGGCACCGGCGTTCGAGAACACATTCTTGAAGTAGAGGTAGTCATCGTTCGTCATACCCATGCCACCAAGGATAATCTTGTCGGCCTTGGCACGCAGAGCCACGTTGGCCATCACCTGGTTGAAGGGCTGGTCGGGGTCGGCGAAGAAAGGAATCTTCTGGCCCGACACCAGCGTGTTGTTGAGGTCGATGCCCGAGATGCCCGTGGCAATCAGTTCGCTCGGCTGCTTGCGGCGCACGGGGTTGACCGACGGACCGCCGATCTCCACCTCCTTGCCCTCGACCTCGGGACCGCCGTCGATGGGGTCGCCGTAGGCGTTGAAGAAACGTCCTGCAAGCTGGTCGCTCACCTTGAGCGAGGGAGCCTTGCCAAGGAACACCACCTCGGCGTTGGTCGGGATGCCCTGGGTGCCTTCAAACACCTGGAGGGTCACCTCGTCGCCGGCAATCTTCACCACCTGGGCGAGCTTGCCGTTCACCTGGGCCAGTTCGTCGGCACCCACACCCGTTGCGCGCAGTGTGCAGGTAGCCTTAGTAATCTGGCCTATCTTGGTATATATCTTTTGAAAAGCTTTCATTGCACAAAAATTTATCGTTTGAGCATTTCTTCAATCTGAGCCTTGTACTTGTTGAACTCGTCGCTCTTGTACTGGCTGTAGTTCATCTGCTTGCAGACGTTGATGAGACGCTTGAAGTAGTCCATCACCTCGTTGAAGTTGTTGAACTTGAACTCGTGGCGGCAGATGCCCACCACTGTCTCGAGGATGTCGCGCTGGCGCTCGAGGGGAGTCACGGCATCGACCTCGTCGAAGGCGTCCTGCTGGAGGATGACGAAGTCGATGACCTCCGACTTCCAGAACGTCACGTGGTAGTCAACGGGCACGCCGTCGTCACCGAGGATGTTGATCTGCTCGGCGATCTCCTTACCGCGGAGCAGACGTGTGCGCAGCTCGTTGACCTTGCCCGTCCACTCGTCGTCGATGAGTTTGGAGATGTAAGCCTCGAACTCAGGATACTCGATATACTTTGAGTAAGAGTCAATCGGATTGACAGCCGGGTAGCGCTTCTTGTCGGCGCGGTCCTGCTCAAGAGCGTAGAAGCAGCGAGCCACCTTCTTGGTGTTCTCCGTCACAGGCTCCTTGAGGTTACCGCCGGCGGGCGACACGGTGCCGATGAACGTGATCGAGCCCGGCTGGCCGTTGTTCAGGTAAACATATCCCGCACGACCGTAGAAGTTGGCGATGATGGCGCCCAGGTCCATCGGGAAGGCGTCGGGACCAGGCAGTTCCTCCATGCGGTTAGACATCTCGCGCAGAGCCTGTGCCCAACGAGAGGTCGAGTCAGCCATCAGCAGCACGCGCAGACCCATCGAGCGGTAGAACTCGGCGAGCGTCATGGCCGTGTAGACCGAAGCCTCGCGGGCAGCCACCGGCATGTTCGACGTGTTGGCGATGATGATGGTGCGCTCCATGAGCTGGCGACCTGTGTGGGGGTCAATGAGCTCGGGGAACTCGGTGAAGATCTCCACCACCTCGTTGGCGCGCTCGCCGCAGGCGGCGATGATCACGATGTCAGCCTCAGCCTGCTTGGAGATGGCGTGCTGGAGCACTGTCTTGCCCGTTCCGAAGGGGCCGGGGATGAAGCCCGTGCCACCCTCGCAGATGGGGTTCATCGTGTCGATGGTGCGCACGCCCGTCTCGAGGAGCTTGAAGGGGCGCGGCTTCTCCTTGTAGTTAGTCATCGCCACCTTCACGGGCCACTTCTGCACCATGGTCACCTCGATGTCCTCGCCCTTCTCGTTGGTCAGGACGGCGATGGTGTCCTCGGCGAGGTAGTTGCCCTCCGCCTTGATGCTCTTAACCGTAGCTGTGCCCTTCATGGCGATGGGAGCCATGATCTTCAGCGGCTGGTGGTTCTCCTCCACCTCGCCGAGCCATGCGCTTGCACCCACCTTGTCGCCCACCTTCACGAGGGGCGCAAAGTGCCATTTGCGGTCCTTCTCGAGAGGGTAGGTGTACTGGCCGCGGCGCAGGAAGACACCCTCCATCTTGTCGAGGTCGTTCTGCAGTCCGTCGTAGTTCTTCGACAGCATGCCCGGACCGAGTGTCACCTCGAGCATGTGACCGCTGAACTCCGCCTCGCATCCCACCTTCATGCCGCGTGTGCTCTCGAACACCTGCACGTAGGCGTTGTCGCCCACGACCTTGATGACCTCGGCCATGAGCCGGTCGCCGCCCGTGGTGATGTAGCAGATTTCGTTCTGCGACACCGGGCCGTCGACCTGGATTGTAACAATGTTGGAGATAATTCCAACAACAGTTCCTTTTGTCATTTTATCGTTGTTTTTTGTTTGTACAGTAGTTAACTCGCTTTCGCTCGTGGAGTTATCGGGAGTTAATTCGCTTTGCTCATGGAGTT
>JABUTZ010000013.1:134485-144452 GCA_021443415.1 Bacteroidaceae bacterium
GAGTTAATTCGCTTTGCTCATGGAGTTAACTCGCTTTCGCTCGTGGAGTTATCGGGAGTATTCTTCCGTTAACTCCCAGCGCCGCAGGCGCATAACTTCCATTTATTAACTTCCAGCCTGCCGTAGGCAGGCATAACTCCCGTCCGTTCAGAAAAGCATTTCGACCAGTTGGGGGCGGAGGAACTCCTTGAAGTACTCTGTGAACTCAGCCTCGCCGAACTGCACCTTGTAGCTGCCGTCGGCGGGTGCCACGGTGAAGAGGGTGTCCTTGCCGTTCACCTTCTCGATCTTCACGCCCTTGTCGAGCAGTTCCTTTGCCTTGGCGGCGAAGTAAGCCTTCACCTCGTCGGCCTTCTCGGTGCCGATGACGATGGGCTCGTCGCTGCCCCAGTTCTGTGCGAGGGCCACGGTCATCTGGCCGAGGAAGTCCTTCTGCGCTGTCATGTCAGCCACGGCGGCTGAGGTGATCTGGTTGCTCACCACGGTGGTGATCTCGCTCTTCAGAGCGTTGAGAGCCTGTCCGGCATACATCTTCAGCTCCGAGCGTGTGTTCTGGTCGAGCTCGGCGGCTGCCTTCTTCGCCTCGGCGGCTATGGCTGCCGCCTTCTCGTTGGCCTCGGCTACGATGGCCTCTGCCTTAGCCTGGGCCTCAGCGATGATGCGGGCCTCTTCGGCCTTGCCACGCTCAACGCCCTCATGGTAGATTTTCTCCGTGAGTTCCTGAATCTTTTCCATTGTGTGATATTTTGTTATGTTTTGATTTTCGGTGCAAAGATACAAATTTTTTTGCATTTTTTGCGCTATTTGTGCCGCTTTTTTAGATTATATAGATTATATAGAGTCTATAGAGACTATAGATTTTATTCTCTACACTCTACACTCTATTCTCTATTCGCGGCATTCAGCTGCGGTAAACCCGTGGCTGGCGGCGTGGCGCAGCTGGCGGGCGCGCTGCCGCTGGCGTGTCTCGTAGTCGGCGGAAGAGTCGACGGGGCATTTGGCGAGGGTGTGGCGCAGGGCCTCCCCGTATTCCTCGCTCCACTCGTCGTCGATGGCTCGCAGGGCGGTGGCGATGGCTTCGCCGTCGATGCCCTTCTGTCGCAGTGCGTACTGGATCTTGACGCGTCCCCAGCGGGCGTAGCGAATGCGGTCGTGGGTGAAGGCGAGGGCGTAGCGCGTGTCGTCGATGAACCGCTCGCCGACGAGGCGCGCGACAATCTCCGCCGCGTCCTCCTCCGGGCAGCCCCAGCGCAGCAGTTTGTCGTGGATGTCGCCGCTGCACTGCTCGCCTGCGCTGCACAGGGCGGCGGCCCGGGTCAGTGCTTTGTCCTTGTCCATAGTGTCTTGACGAAGTCGTCGGGGTTGGCGGGTGTGATGAGTATGGGGCGCGGCTTGGCTCGCAGCACGATGACCACGATGGGCGTGCGCGGGATGAGCAGGAGGAGTGGGGTGGGGCGGAACACGTTGGCGGTGGCTATCTGCTCTAAGGGAATCTGCATCGTGCGCGAGAGCCGTCCGTGCGAGATGGTGAGCGACGAGTCGTCGATGGCGTATTCGGTGTGGATGGTGCGCTCGATGTGGAGGATGGCGAGCAGGATGAGAACGAGAGCAGGCACAGGCATCTTCACCCACAGGAAATAGCCGCCGGCGGCTATCAGCATGGTGGCGGAGAGGGCGAAGAGCATGCCCGGAGCGTTATGGAATGTGCGTTTCATGGTGTTCGGTTGCGCAAAGTTACAAAAAAATCCGCCAGGCAACGTGTGCCTGGCGGACTTTTTTATGGATTAGCGTCTGTTTACTTCAGAACGACCTTCTTGCCGTTCACGATGTTCAGACCCTTCTGCGTGCGGTTGAGCTTCTGGCCCTGGAGGTTGAAGATGCTCTGCTCGCCGTTCAGGCCAGCGTTCACACCGTTCACACCTACGGGGTTCTGCTCCCACTCGATGCGGTAGTAGTACATGCCTGAGAGGCCGTTCGGAGCGAACTGCAGCACGTTGGTGCCTGTCTCGGAGAGAGTCAGCGTCGTGCCGCCGTTAGGCATCATCTTGATGCTTGCGGGATCGGCGGCTCCGGTCTCAATTACAGACCATGAGCCTTCCTTCGTGCCATTGTTGATAGTGCCAATCTGGCCCTGCTCGTTGGCGGTCACGTCGAGGTCGTAGCCCTCAACGCCCCAGAAGCCCTTAACAACCACGCGGCCACCCTCGTAAACCTCAACGGTCAGTTCGCCGAAGTCGAGAGGATCGTAGCCGTAGCTATCCCATTCCTCATCGTGCGCAGCCTTGGCGGTAGCGGTGTAGAGCGGAGTCTCGGCGGCCTTGATGGTGTAGTTGAGGTGGATCTCCTCGTACAGGTAGTCGTAGTTGGTCGGGTTGTAGAAGTAAACGCCGAATGAGAGGACGTACTTGCCGGGAGTCGTGTACTCCTCGTCGAAGGCAATATTGAGCTGGTTGGTAGAGCCACCCTCTGAGTCGGGAACCATCAGGACGTCGGCCTGGGCAACTGAGTTGCCATCCTCGTCGAGAAGGTCGGCCATGGCGTAAGAGCTTACCTGCCAGTGAGCCTCGAAGGTCACGAGGACGTTCTCCAGACCGGTCACCTCGCCCTCGGCGGGATCGACGGTCATCTCGCCCCTCTTCGGAGAGAACTCTTCGACAACAACCTGAACGACGTCGGTCGGGTCGAACGTGGCGGCCTTGCAGATGGCGAACTGGTTGCCTGCGTCGGCTGTCGTCCAGTCGTCGATGACAGCACCCTTATCGTAACCGCCGCTGATGTTGAGCCAGTTGCCGTTGCAAGAGATTGCGAACGGATACTCGTAGTTCTCAATGGCGAAGCCAGACTCGCGTACGGGCTTCTCGGTCAGGGTGAGGTCAGAGTTCATGAAGAGCTTGTAGCCGTAGTTGTAGAGGTAGTACAGACCGTTGTACTCGATGAATGCCCACTGTGCGTCCTCTGTCTTCGCGCAGGTCAGGCCGAGCGTGTTGACAGAAGAGACGGCGATCGTGTTCACGGTCTCCTCGCCCTCGCCTTCCTCTGCGGCGGCGCGTGAAGCGGCGGCCTTGGTGGCGGCGAACATGTAGCCGCGCGAGGTGCTCAGGGTGAACAGGTTGCGAGCCTCGATGCAGATCTGGCCCAGATCCCACATGATGCTGCGGCAAGCTTCTACATCCCAAGCCTTGATGGCTGCCTCGAGGTCGGCGATCTGCTCTTCGGTAGCCTCGTAGGTGTAGAGCATGTTGTCACCGCTCTTGATATCTGCGAGAGCCTCCTCGGCCTCCTTGATGGGCTGGATGAACCAAACGAATGTCTCGGTGGCTGCCTTCAGCTCGTTGATGTCGGCGTCGGTCGGGTCGGTCAGGGCCTCTGCTACGGCGATAGCAGCGGCGAGCTTGGCTGCCTCGTCGGCTGCCTCACCGGTGATGGTGCTCGGAACGGTGAACCACAGCTCGGCGGCGTGCCAGTAGATGCGGTTGTTGGTCGTCTCGGAAGCAAGTACGCGGATGTACTGATACTCGGCGCCGAGGTCGATGTTGAATACCTGATATTCACCCTGGGTCTTCGTCACGCCAGTGATGGTCTGCACCTTGGTGAACTCACCGTCGGCGGTAGCGCTGGCGTAGATCTCGAACACTGTCGGGAAGTCAGCACCGGCACCATTGCGGGGAACGTAGTGCATCTCCATGGTCTGGACAGCCTTGCCGAGGTTGTACTGCAGGTGGTGCAGTGAGAGGTCGGTGCCCGGGTTGCTCCATGATGAGTGCCAGAAGGTGTTGATATTCTCGTCGATAAGAGCGGCGATAGAACCCTCGCTGGCCTCGGTCTTCGGAGAAGAGATCTGGCTTGCGTTCTTAATCAGCTTCTCTGACTCAGCCACGCTGTAAGCGGCCTTGGCTTCGGCGAGAGCCTCTGCCATGGCAGCCTTCACGGCCTGGGGACCGATCTCGGCGTCGGCGGCAGCTGCGAATGCGAGGAAGTCAGCCTCCTGGGCGTTGTAGTCCTCGTCGGTGATGTCGCGTACGTACCAAGCCGAACCAGAGTTCTTGGTGCCGTTCCAGCCAACGATGTTGCCGCTCACGCCGGCACCAGAGCTGTGACCGCCTGTGTGCAGGGCGAAGCCCTCACCGTTGACGTAGATGTTCACCTGGCCGTCCTCGAGGTCCTTGATCTGAACCGGAGTGACAGTTGTGGCCATGGTCACAGCGGCGCTCTGAGTCTTGGCGTTGTTGAAGTAGTTGGCCGAACCGTAGTTCTTCAGGTACTTGTTGCCGTACTTGTCGGTGGCAAGATACCAGATCTGGGTGTTGTTGGCGGCGTCGAGGGTGTTCCACTTGGCACCGGTGGCGTCAGCGTACATGGCCTTCTCCACGTTCTGCTTCTCCATGTATGCGGGCATTGCGCTCACGAGGCGTACGAACTTAGGACGGTAGCTGTAGTTGTAGGTAACGGTAGCGCCATAGTATGTGTTCCAGTCGTTGGTCACCTTGATGGGCAGCTCGAGAGTGTAGTTGCCGAAGGGGAGAGTGATGCCCTCGCCTGCGAGGTCGAAGTCAACGGTGATACCCTTGACGTTCCAGTCATCGTCCCACTGCCATCCGTAGGCATTCCATGCTGTTGCCACAACGTTGCCATCGCTGTCCTTAAGAGTGGGCAAGTCGTAGTCATCGAGAGTGGCTACACCCATCCACGACTTGTCGAACGTGATGGTGAAGTAGTTGAGGTCGTCGATGGCGCCCTCGGCGGGATCAACTGTCCAGCCAGAGTAGTCGAGAGGCTCTACGCCACCGCCGCCACCACCGTGGCCGGTGATAGTGTACTTGTAGGTCCACTCAGGGTTGGCACCGCTTGCGAGGGCGATGCAGCCAGCGGGAACCACGAAGGTGTAGTCGCCGTCCTTGTTGATCTCCTCGTAGGGAGTCCAGGTGACCTGAGTCTTGTCGTCGCCCTGTGACAGAGAACCAAAGAATGAGTTGCGGTCGTTCTCGAAGACGGGAGAGGGCACGAAGCCAGTCTCCGACTCGGTGATGATCGAAACCTCGCCGGCGAATGTCAGAGTGATAGAGGGCAGGTACTCGTAAGAGTCCTCGACGGGAGAAACGGCGGGAGCCGGCTCCTCGAACTGATATGTGGCCACCTGGGCGGCTGTGCCAGAGATAAAGAGGTTTACGGTCGTGCCGATCGCCTGTGCGGGGATGGTGACGGTGGTAGCGCCCTCGACGGGAGCCACGGTAGCCTCGATCTTGGTCATCTCGCTGTCATAAACATACACATCGGCAGTGGCAGGGATGTTAGCAGTCACGCTGCCATCCTCGTTGGCTGTGTAAGTGATGTCGAGGGGGGTGGGAGCGTCATACTCAGACCATATCATGGCCGTGGTGTAGTCGGCGCTGCATACGCCATTGTTCGAGTAGCCGTCGAAGCCACCGTTCTTGTTGATGACGATGGTGCGCTCCTGGGCAGTAGCGTTGGTGCCGGCGGCACCCCACATGCGAACACCTCCGAACGGAGTGTTGGCGTCGGTCTGCTTCACGATGTGCAGCTTGCAGTACTGCTCGGTGTATTCGTCGGCGATACCCGTCGTGCTCTTGTCCTCGATCCAGCCGTTGGTGCAGAGAACGCGGAAGAACTTGCCAGTGAAGGTAACGAATGTGAATGAGCCGTCCTCGTTGGCGATGGTGTAGAAGGGAGTTGCCTCACCCTCACCGGTCACGATAGCGTTGTCGCCAGCCACGAGGTTGTAGTTCCAACCCACACCGGGCATGTTGATGGTGTAGTACTTGCCGGCCTGGGGCAGCTCGATGTTCGCAGAGTTCTTGTAAGCGGCATAAGCGTCGTTGAAGTCGTTCTCCAGCTCGGCGGTATAAGTCTCAACGGTAGCCTCCTCGACAGATGCGATAGCATTATGGAGAGCGTTGTACTCATCACTGTAAGCCACGGGATAGCCCACGCCGCGGATGTCCATCTCAGCCTTGGCTGCGGCGGCCTTCTCCTTCAGCTCGGCGAGGATGTCGGCCATCGGCTTGCCCTTGATGTTGTAGAACTTCACGTAAGTGCTCCAGTAGCAACCCGCTGACGAGTGATACGTGTTGGGGGCTACATGACCTGTACCCCACCAACCACTTGCGCGGTCGGCCTTGTCGCCTCTGTATCCGGCATAGCGGTCGTCAGAAGTGTTGGCATAGTGGCTCCAGATTGAGTAGGTGTCTGCGCACTCGGCAACTGTGCTGCCGGTGGCGTTTGCACGACACAGTACGGGTGTAGCGGATACACCAGCGCGGTCGAAATAGTTGCCGGCTGCGCTCTTGAAGTAAACGTAGCCGTCCTCGGCCGCGATTACTTCCCAGACGCCAGCTTCGGTCATTTCGTCGAGCTGCTTGACGGTGCCGTCGACGTCTGTCAGGAAGCACTCGAAATACTTCGTGCCATCATACAGCACCGACGTGATGTAGTACTTCTCGCCTACCTCGGGAGCGCTGGGGACGTAAATCGTCTCCTCAGTGCTGGCGGGAGCCAGAGATCCTACAGCCCACGCAATTGCTCCCAGTGCCATGAAGAGCACTGCGAAGAGATAACGTAAGTGTTTTTTCATAAGAAAAACGGATTAAATTAATAATATAGTTAGTTAAAAATTGTTTAGATGGCAAAGTTAGGTGTTTTTTTTGAGATTAGCCATCAAAAGCGCAATTTTTTTTCCTTTTTGCCGGCAATTATGCATAAATGGGCATAAAAAAGTCCGCCAGACGGCTGCGCCTGGCGGACTTGAATATGCGGTTTGGGAGGTCGTTTACTTGATGACAACCTTCTTGCCGTTGACGATGTTCAGACCCTTCTGGAGGCGGTTCATCTGAACGCCCTGGAGGTTGAAGATCTTCTGGTCGGCGTTGGCTGAGACTGTGATGCCCTCAACAGCGGTGGGAACCTCGAACTTGCAGTTATCGAAGCCGCCCTGACCATACTGGCTTGACCAGCCGCCGGCTACCCAGTAGTAGATGACGCTGAACTGGAAGGTCTCGGTAGCGGGGTCATAGTAGCTCGTAGCGGCTGTCGTGCCACCACCAGTGCCGGTGCCGGTTCCTGTGCCAGTACCAGTGCCGGTTCCTGTACCTGTACCTGTACCAGTGCCAGTGCCAGTACCAGTACCAGTGCCGGTTCCAGTTCCTGTTCCATCAGCATAGGCAATCTTCGCGCCAGTGCCGGTGCCAGTGCCGGTTCCAGTACCAGTACCAGTTCCGGTTCCAGTGCCTGTACCAGTTCCAGTGCCAGTACCGCCTGTGCCGGTCCCTGTGCCTGTGCCGGTTCCTGTGCCGCCGCCAGGAGTTACCTGCTTGAAGTTGGCGGCCTCGATTACCATCACGCTGTTACCGTACTTCATGAAGCCGGTCTCCTGATCCTTGACGACAACCTCGTTGGTCTCCGTGTTCCAGTTGAATACGAAGTCGTTGCGGTTGGTCCAGCCAGAGAGCTTGTAGAGAGTCTCGTCGCTGCTGCTCTTGTAGAGAGTCAGGTTGGCTGTGCCGGCGAGGTCAGAGCACTGAGTCGTGGTGTAGGTGGCAGAACCCATCTCGGTCCACTCCTCGGCAGAGCCGACAACTGTGTACTTGAGCTCGAACTCAGGCATGATGTACTGACCCTCGCGCTGCATGTAGAGAGTAGCTGCTACGGTGTAGTCGCCAGGAGTGGTCACGGCGTTCTCGAAGTAGAAGCGACCGCCGTTGGTGATCTCCTCCTCCGACTCGATGGCGAGCCATTCGCCCTCGGCGACAACCTCGCCCTCGGCGTTGAGCACCTGAGCGCCCATGCCCATGACTGAAGTCCAGTCGCTGAACATCACGGTGATCTCCTTGATCTCCTTCACCTCGCCCTCGGCGGGATCGGCTGTGTAGGCGCCAATCTCGGGAGCTGCCTCTACGGAGTAGATGAGCTTGAGCACGGTGTTGAGACCCTCCTCACGCTCGTTGCTGTAGAGGAAGACGGGAATGTTCAAGGTGTAGGTGCCAGGAGTGGTAACCTTCTCCTCGAAGGCCGCCTCGGCGATGTTGGGCAGTTCGTCGTTGACCATCAGGAGCTCGCCGGTGGCAACCACGTTGCCCTCAGCGTCCGTGTAGGTGGGAGCGCCCACAGAGGTGAAGCTGCTCCAGTCGCGGAACACGATGGTCACGTTCTGCAGGTAGTTCAGTGCGCCGTCCTCGGGGTCGGGGTTGAGCGAGAGTTCGCCCACCTCAGCCTCTTCGGGAGCCTGGCCGCAGTAGTATACGCGCCAGAGCTTCCAGGGACCGTTGCCTCCGATGCCCCAGTTGGCGGGCTGGTCGTTGTTGCCGCCCAGCTTGATGGCGTTGTAGTCTGTGGCAGCTGTCCAGTCCTCGCGTGCCTTGGCTACGAGCTGAGAGGTCTTCGTTGTCTCGCCCTTGTATACGTTGGCGTTGGCAGCTGTCGTGGGAACAACCTGGAACTCGCAGGCGTCCTCCTTGTCGTCAACCATCACGATGTCGCAGAAATCACCCTGGGCGCTCTTGCCAGCCGAGCGTGATACGTACTGCTTCGTAGTCTTATTCTGCAGGTAGTAGTAGCCCTCGGAAGCGGCAACCATGATGTACTGGCCTGCCTCGGGGACAACCTCCTCCTCATCCTGCACGATGGGGTTCTGGTCGCCGTTGAACCATGACTTGCCAGCGAAGCCCACCTGTCCGTACATCATGGCGATGATGCTGCGGTCGGTCAGCATGCCGACGTTCTCGGCGTCGATCAGGACGGGCTCGGTGATAGCCTCAACGGTGTACTCATACTTGAGAGTGGTCGTGAGAGACTCGCCGCTCTCCTGGTTGTAGAGCTGGACGGGAACCACGAGGGTGTAGGTGCCGGGGTCGGTGATAGCCTCCTCGAAGGCGGCCTCTGCCACGTTGGGAGTCTCGTCGTTGACCATCACGAGGTCGCCGGTGGCGATTACGGTGCCTTCAGCGTCGCAATAGGTGGGAGCCTGACCCATGACGGGGGCGAATACCGACCAGTCGTTGAAGGTCAGCTGCACGTTCTGGAGCTTGGCCACAGAACCCTTTGCGGGGTCGGGGTTGACGGTCACACTGCCGAGCTCGGCCTGAGCCACGATGTCCTCGGTGCTGCGGGGGAAGATGGTGAGCGGGCCGGCGGCCTTGGTGAGGATGCCGGTGACAGCCTTTGCCTGTGAGGGGAATGTGTAGCCCGAGGGCAGCATGTAGTAGAGGTCGTTGACCATCACACCGCCTACGGTCACACCGTCCTCGGTGTTCTCATAGGGGCAGCTGTCGGAAACGATGACGGTGACCAGACGGTCAACGTTGGCGGCGTCCTGCAGTTGCTCGGGAGTGGTGATCTCGATACCCTCAGACACGTCGGCGTCGTCGAACTTGATGTTGGTGGCGTCCGTGAGGCCAAGAGCCTTCTGGTTGCCCATATCCATCCACATGCCGTTGACGTAGCCGGTCATCGACTTGCCCTGGGCGATGCCCTCGATCTCTCCCATGATGCCGAAGAATACGGCTGTCTCGTCCTCCTCGATGTAACCCATGCCCTGGCTTGCGTCGAAGAACGTGACGGCGGCCTTGTCAAGCAGCACGCATACCTCCGTGCCTTCGTCAGCCGGAGTGACCTGCTTCAGATCCTCGAGGGTGTAAACCTCGAAGCCCTGCTCGTAGGCGTCGACCATCAGCTTGGCGATGGTCTTGGCATCGGCGCCGAGAGTCTCCTCGGTCTCGTAGATGCCCCATACGTCGCCGTCGTCCTCCTGGCTCCAGCTGTCGCTGGCGAGGAACTGGTAGCTGCCGCCGAGCATCATCCACTGTCCATAGGGATTTACGAACTTGAAGTGGTCGGCGTACTTCGTGGCGGCCTCGATCTCGAAGGCGCCTACGGGCTTCTTCACGGCCTTGACGGGGTTGCCGTCGGTGGCGTTGCCCTCAGTGGGAACGAACAGGCCGCGTGTGGTCGAGAACAG
>JABUTZ010000013.1:144565-153878 GCA_021443415.1 Bacteroidaceae bacterium
ACACCTGCATCTCAATGCCTGTGGCATAGAAGATAAGGGCTGACACACCGGTGAGACCACCTGAAGAAATCTCGTAAGGCAGAAGGAAGGTGGTCCATCCGAAGGCGTAAATCATAAGGCCGAGAGTAATGAAGAAGTAGTCCTTAATCTCGTCTTTCATGTTCATCTTTATCATACAGTCTTCTCCGATAATTTATTATAGTTGGTACAAAATTAGATGTATTAAGCGTGTTACAACATGTTTAAGCCATTTTTTTTCTCTTTGCTATTCACGCTTTTATGAAAAGCCGTATTTTTGTCTTTAATAAGGCCATTCATAAAGTCCTATCACGACCTGATGTCCTTAAAGACAGTGAAACAAAAATGACAAAGAAGTATGATTTTCTCATTATCGGCTCTGGTGTAGCCGGTATGAGCTACGCCCTCAAGGTAGCGAAGGCAAAAAAAGGCAAGATTGCCATAATTTGTAAGACAACCCTCGAAGAGGCCAACACGGCCAAGGCCCCAGGAGGTATTGCCTCGGTGACAAATCTGCTTGTTGACAATTTTGACAAACATATCGAAGACACGATGATAGCCGGCGACTTCATCAGCGACCCCGAGGCTGTGCGCCAGGTTGTCACGGGCGGCCCGGCAGGAATCAAAGACCTCGTACAGTGGGGCGTGAACTTCGACAAGAAGGAGAACGGCGAGTTCGACCTTCACCGTGAAGGCGGGCACAGCGAGTTCCGCATCCTGCACCACGCCGACGACACAGGTGCAGAGATACAGCGCGGGCTAATGGAGGCAGTGCGCAACAATCCCGACATCGACATCTTCGAAAACCACTTCGCTGTCGAGATTATCACACAGCACCATCTTGGAATCCGTGTCACCCGCCGCACTCCCGACCTCGAGTGCTTCGGCGCATACATCCTCAACCCTAACACCGGCAAAATCGACACTTTCCTATCCAAAGTGACACTTATGGCAACAGGTGGCACCGGTGCGGTGTATGCCACAACCACCAACCCGAACATTGCCACAGGCGACGGCATCGCCATGGTGCACCGCGCCAAGGGCAAGGTGAAGGACATGGAGTTCGTGCAGTTCCACCCGACAGCGCTATACAACCCTGCTGAGCGTCACCCAGCCTACCTCATCACCGAGGCTATGCGTGGCTACGGCGGCATACTCAGACTGCCCGACGGCCAGGAGTTCATGCAGAAATACGACAAGCGCCTCTCGCTCGCCCCGCGCGACATCGTGGCGCGCGCCATCGACCGCGAGATGAAGATCCACGGCCTCGACCATGTCTGCCTCGACGTGACGCACAAGGACGCCGAGGAGACCAAGCACCACTTCCCCAACATCTACGCCAAGTGCCTGTCCATAGGCATCGACATCACAAAGCAGTACATACCCGTCGTGCCCTGCGCCCACTATATGTGCGGCGGCATCAAGGTCGACCTCAACGCCGAGAGCACCATCCACCGCCTCTATGCCGTGGGCGAGTGCTCGTGCACGGGTCTGCACGGAGGCAACCGCCTGGCGAGCAACAGCCTGATCGAGGCGGTCGTCTATGCCGATGCCGCCGCCAAGCACGTGCTCGGGGTGGCGGACGCGTACACGTTCAACGAGGCGGTGCCCGAGTGGAACGACGAGGGCACGATGAGCAACGAGGAGCGTGTGCTCATAGCCCAGGACAAGCTCGAGGTGGGGCAGATCATGTCCAACTACGTGGGCATCGTGCGCAGCGACCTGCGCCTCCGCCGCGCCTGGACGCGCCTCGACCTCCTATACGAGGAGACCGAGGAACTCTTCAAGCGCGTCAAGGCGACGCCCGACATCTGCGAGCTCCGCAACATGATCAACGTGGGCTACCTCATCACGCGCCAGGCACTGGAGCGCAAGGAGAGCCGCGGGCTGCACTATACGGTCGACTATCCGAAGCATGCGTATGATTAGAGTATAGAGTGTAGAGTGTAAAGTGTAGAGAGTAAAAAATATAAAACAAAGCATGACCATAAACGAAATACAGGATGAGGTGATAGAGGAGTTCGGCGGTCTGGACGACTGGATGGACCGCTACCAGATGCTCATCGACATGGGCGGCGAGGTGGAGCCCCTGCCCGAACAGCACAAGACCGAGCAGAACCTCATCGACGGCTGCCAGAGCCGCGTCTGGCTCGTGGCGGAGAAGCAGGCTGACGGCACACTCGTGTTCCGCGCCGAGAGCGACGCACTCATCGTCAAGGGCATCGTGACCCTCCTGCTCCGTGTCCTCAGCGGCCACACCCCGCAGGAGATCCTCGACGCCGACCTCTACTTCATACGCGAGATAGGGCTCAGCGAGCACCTCTCGCCCACACGCAGCAACGGCCTCATGGCTATGCTCAGGCAGATGAAGGCCTACGCGCTCGTCTATAGATAACAATCCACCCCCCGGGCGACTTCCGGCTCGCAACGCCGTCTCACACCCGCATGAAAAACCTATTGAACGATATGATCTACAATCCCTTCCAAAGCACCATACTGAGGTATGTCAACTCCTCGCTGGTGCTTATCGTAGCCACCGTGCTGGCGCTCATCGTAGCCAACAGCCCTCTCTTCGACACCTACACGACACTTCTCGGCAAGGAGGTGGCGTTCTCGGTGGGCAGGTTCAACTTCTTCTCCCACCACGGCCACCCGCTCACGCTCGCCATGTTCATCAGCGACTTCCTGATGGCGGGCTTCTTCCTGAGCGTGGGACTCGAGATTAAGCGCGAGCTGCTCGTCGGCGAGCTCTCGACCGCCAAGAAGGCGATGCTGCCCATCATCGGCGCGTGCGGAGGCATGATAGTGCCCGTGCTCGTCTTCTGGCTCTTCTGCCCCGACAGCGAGCATGAGATGCGCGGCATGGCGATCCCCATGGCCACCGACATCGCCTTCTCGCTTGGCGTGCTGTCGATGTTCGGCAACCGCGTGCCCACGAGCCTCAAGGTCTTCCTCGCCGCCCTCGCCGTCGCCGACGACCTCGGAGGCATCATCGTCATCGCCCTCTTCTACTCGAGCGGAGTCAACGTCATGTACGGTGGTCTCGCCCTGCTCATGGTAGTCATCATGCTCATCGGCAACCGCCAGCGCGTGCGCGCCAAGGCCTTCTACCTCGCCTGCGGCCTCGTGCTCTGGTTCCTGCTGCTCAACAGCGGCGTGCACGCCACCATAGCCGGTGTGCTCACCGCCTTCTGCATACCCTGCACGCTCACGCGCGGCACCACCTACTACGTCAACGAGATCCGCGAGAACATCGCCGCCTTCCCCGCCTACGAGAGCAACTGGCGCAAGGACAACAAGCCCATCGTGCTCACCGAGGACGAGATCCATATCCTGCGCTCCATCGAGGTGTCGTCCGACCACCTCATCTCGCCCCTCCAGGACATGGAGGACGACCTGCGCTATCCCGTCAACTACTTCATCATACCCATCTTCGCCTTTGCCAGTGCGGGCGTGTGCCTCGCCGAGATGTCGGTGAGCAACCTCGTGAGCGGAGTCGGCTTCGCCGTCCTGATGGGACTTGTCGTGGGCAAGGTCGTGGGCATCTTCACCTTCTCGTGGCTGGCCATCAAGAGCCGTGTCGTCGAGCGTCCGAAGGGAGCCTCGTGGGCGGCGTTCGCCAGCGTCTGCATGCTCGGCGGCATCGGCTTCACCGTGTCGATGTTCATCGCCGAGCTCAGCTACCAGCCCTTGGGGGCCGAAGGGCTCGCCTACCTCAACGACGCCAAGCTGGGCATCCTGTGCGGTTCGATACTGAGCGGACTCGCGGGATACGTCATGTTGCACCTTTTCTTGCCGCGTGGGGAGCAGTAAGCGCATCGTCTGTCTGCTCGCGTTCGTCGTCGTGAGTGCGGTAGCCTGGAGCCAGGAATGGGTCACAGGCCGCATTACCGATGCCAAAAGCGGCGAGGCCCTGCCCCTCGTCCACGTCTATTACGACGACAACAAGCGCGGCGGGGTGGTGGCGGACGTCAAGGGACGCTACCGCATCAAGTACCGCGTCGGGCGCACCCTCACCTTCGACATCATGGGCTACGAGGTGTCGAGCGTCATCACCAACCGCCCCGGCACGCGCAACGTCAAGATGTGCGAGACCTCGTACGACATGCAGGAGGTGGTGGTCGAGAAGAAGCGCACCAAGTACAGGCGCAAGAACAACCCCGCCGTCGACCTCATGCGGCGCGTCATCGCCGCCAAGCACCTCGGCGCCCTCGACTCGCTACCTTATTATAAATATAATGTGTACGAGAAGCAGACGCTCTCCATCAACGACTACATGAGCAAGAGCCACCCCGACCTTGTCGACTCGATGAGCACGGGGCGCAGGGACTCGGTGGGCGGAGGGCGCATGTTCGACTTCCTCTTCCGCTATGCCGAGAAGTGCGAGGCGACGGGCAAGACCATCCTGCCCCTCATGGTCGAGGAGAAACTCAAGCAGCGCATCCACCGCAGCGACCCCGAGGCGGACAAGACCTTCGTCGTCGCCAAGCGCACGCAGGGCGTCAACGAGCTCCTCGCCATCGGCTCGGAGCTCAGTGTCGTGCTCGGCGACCTCTTCCAGGACGTGAACATCTACGAGGACGACGTGCGCCTCTTCCAGCGCCACTTCCTCTCGCCCATAGCCAACTCGGCGATAGGCTTCTACCGCTACTATATCGAAGACACCATCCAGGTCGAGGACATCGGACGGGCGGACAGCCTCGTCAAGTGCGTGCGGCTCACGTTCACGCCCAACAACCCCCAGGACTTCGGCTTCTCGGGCGAGCTCCTTGTGCGTCTCGACTCGACATGGCAGGTGCACAGCAGTGTGGTCAACATACCGTCGCGCTCGGGCGTGAACTTCGTCGACGACCTGCGCATCACGCAGACCTACGAGACCCTCGCCAACGGCCGCCGCATCGTCGCGCAGGACGACATGCTCGTGCAGATGTCGCTCGTCGACTTCCTGAGCAAGCTCCAGGTCGAGCGCACCACACGCCGCAGCGACTACTCGTTCAACACCATTCCCGACCAGCGCTTCCGCGGACTGGCCAAGGAGGAGGTGGACCCCGCCGCCGAGCGACGCGACGAGGCCTACTGGCAGCGCGAGCGACCGATGGCGCTCACCGAGGGCGAGCGGCGCATCGACACCCTCGTGGCTGACCTCAACCAGGTGGGCTTCGTCAAGGTAGTGCGCTTCCTCGTGCAGGCCTACGGCGAGAACTTCATCGAGCCCGTCAAGAACGGCCCCGTCGACATCGGACCCATACGCAGCCTCATCTCCTTCAACTCAATCGAGGGCGTGCGCCTGCTCGTGGGCGGACAGACCACGGCGACGCTCCACCCCAACTGGTTCCTGCGCGGCTATGCGGCGTACGGCTTCAAGGACAGGAAATGGAAGGGGCTGGCGGAGGTCACCTACTCGTTCCGCAAGAAGAAATACCGCCCCCACGAGTTTCCCGTCCACTCGCTCTCGGCGCAGTTCAGCGAGGAACTAATGACCATGCCCGACCGCAAGCTCGGGCGCAACCGCAGCGACCTCTTCTCCTTCCTCTCGTGGGGACGCGGGGGCAACTTCAAGATGTACCAGCGCGCCTACCGCCTCACCTACCAGTACGAGTGGGAGAACGGACTGCAGCTCACGCTCAAGGGCACCCACGAGCGGCTCAAGCCCGCCGGCGACCTCCTCTTCCAACCCCTGAACGGACTCGCCAGTCCCTCGACTGACCCGGCGGCGAACATCACCCACTACGACAACACCGAGTTCGGCGTCGTCCTGCGCTACCAACCCAACAACACCTACGCCAACAATAAGCAGGCGCGCGTCGAGACCAACAAGGACGCACCCATCTACCAGATCAGCCACACCGTTTCGCCGCGCGGACTCTGGGGCAACAAGTACATGTCGAACGTGACCGAGTTCGAGTTCTACCGCCGCGTCTGGCTCTCGTCGTGGGGACGCATGGACTTCACCGTCCGCGGCGCCTACCAGTGGAACCGCGTGCCCTTCTTCATGCTCAACGCCCCCGACGCCAACCAGACCCTCGTCATGTACCGCCGCCGCTTCTGCCTCATCGACAACCTCGAGTTTCTCAACGACCGCAACATAAGCGTGCACTGGAAGTGGGACCTCGCGGGCAAGCTCTTCAACCGCATACCCTTCCTGCGCCGTCTCCACCTGCGCGAGACGATAGGCTTCAACCTCCTCTGGGGCGACCTCAGCGCCCAGAACAACCCCGAGGCCAACCCGACGGACAGCCGCCTCTGGCGCTTCCCGGGACGATGGAACGGCGAGGGGCAGTGGGAGCAGTACGGCGAGCGGCTCAACCCGCGCCGACCCTACATCGAGGTCTATGCCGGCATCTACAACATACTGAAGTTCTTCAACATAACCTACGTCCACCGCCTCACCTACACCGACAACCCCGACACCCAGCGCTGGGGCATACGCGTCGGTCTCGAGCTCGCCTTCTGAGGCTCTGCTCGCCGTCGGCGGCAAGGTGGCGCAAACCCACACTCACGCTCCCATGCTTGAATTCTTCTCCACACTCAACTCCTACCTCTGGGGCTGGCCGATGCTCATCATGCTCCTGGGCACCCACCTGCTGATGACCGTCCGCCTCCGGGTGCCTCAGCGATGGATATTCAAGGGCATACGCCTCTCGCTTCGCAAGGACAAGGACGCACAGGGTGAGGTGTCGCAGTTCTCCGCCCTCGCCACCGCCCTCGGCGCCACCATCGGCACGGGCAACATCGTGGGTGTCGCCACGGCTGTCAGCCTCGGCGGGCCGGGGGCCGTGCTGTGGTGCTGGCTGACGGGTGTGCTCGGCATAGCGACCAAGTACGCCGAGGCCCTGCTCGCGGTCAAGTATCGCGTCAAGGACGACAAGGGACGCTATCTCGGCGGTCCGATGTACGCCCTCGAGCGCGGTCTGGGCTGGAAGTGGCTGGCCGTGCTCTTCGCCGTCTTCACCGCCATCGCCACCTTGGGCATCGGCGGAGCCGTCTCGTCGAACGCCATCGCCACCGTCATCAGCGACTCGTTCGGCATCCCCACCACCTACAGCGGTGCCATCCTCGCCGTCCTCGTGGCGGCTGTCCTCTTGGGCGGAGTGAAGAGCGTGGCGCGTGTCTGCGCCGCCATCGTGCCCTTCATGGCCGTCGTCTATATCGGTGGCTGCGTCGTCATCCTCGTCTTCAACAGCGACTACCTCCTGCCCGCGCTCAGGCTCATCGTCGTGAGCGCGTTCACGCCCGAGGCTGTCGGAGGTGGACTGGCGGGGCGCGGCGTCATGCTCGCCTGCCGCTACGGCATAGCCCGCGGACTGTTCAGCAACGAGTCGGGACTGGGCTCGGCGCCCATTGTCGCCGCCACGGCGCGCACGCAGAACCCTGTGCGCCAGGCGCTCATCTCTGCTACAGGCACCTTCTGGGACACGGTGGTCATCTGCGCCATGACCGGCCTGGTCATCGTCAGCAGCATCCTCGCCTATCCCGACATCGACTACAGCGACGGAGCCATGCTCACACGCCTGGCGTTCGCCAAGATACCCTGTATCGGCACACCCCTGCTCGCCTTCGGGCTCCTCTCGTTCGCCTTCTCGACGGTCATCGGCTGGGAGACCTACGGCGAGCGTTCGGTGCAGTATGTCAGTTCGCGCCGCTACGTTTATTACTACCGCTTCGTCTACGTGCTGATGGTCTTCGTGGGCAGCGTCGTCAACCTCACGCTCCTATGGGAGATGTCCGACACGTTCAACGCCCTCATGGCCATACCCAACCTCCTGTCGCTCATATTTTTGAACAAGGTGATTGTGGCTGAGACGCGCAAGTACCTGTGGGAGAAGCGACTCGACGAGCGCGCCGAAGAAGAATAACGAAAAAAAATACTTTAGATAATATGGAAGAAAACTTGAACGACAACTACAACAAGACAGAGAAACCCGAGTTTGCCGCAAACAGTGCAAGCAACGCTGAATCAGCGGGCTCAGCAAGCACCGCAAGCACCGCCGGCGGCGAGTCTTCCGACCAGCCCGCTCAGACGCCCCCGACCGGGAACTCTGGCCCCAGGCGTTTCCGTCGCGACGTGAACCAAAAATGGCTTGGCGGTGTGCTCGCCGGTCTCGCCCAGTATGTGGGCAATGGCGACCCCTTGCCCTGGCGCCTCGTCTTCCTGCTCGTGCTCGTGGTCGTCGACATTCCCTTTGTCAGCGGCTGGGTGCTTGTAGTGGCATACGTGGCTGTGTGGGCGGTGACACCCGCCACCGAGTCCGCCGCGCCCCGTGTGTGCGCGCAGACACCTGCACCTGAGCCTTCACCATCGCCTTCGCCTTCACCTTCACCTTCACCTGCGCCTTCTCCCACGCCCACGCCCACGCCTGCTCCGCAGAACAACGGAGGTTCGAACGGCTGCGCGAGCGGTTGCGTGAAGGTATTCCTCATCTTCTGCCTTGCGGCGTTGCTCTTTGTGGCGATGCTGGTATGGGCGGCCGTCAAGTTCAGCGACTCCGTGCTGTCGCGCAGCGGCTTGTGGCAGAACCTGCCCGCGCTCTTCAACGTGCATGTGAGCGGACTCAGGGTCTATGACAATCTGGACATGCTCGACGAGACGGACAGTGTCGAGCTCGTCCTCCATGCCGACTCGTCAGTTATTCGGGTCAACGTCAAACAGGACAAGGGGCTGCCGCCAGACAGTGCTGTGGAGATATTCCCAGAAGAGGCTGAGTAGGAAACTCTTCACGGTGGTGAGGTCTGCCTCGGGGCGGATTTTCACCACCGCTTTCTGTATGTAGAGGTTCGACACGCGCGCCTTGGCGGGGGCGTCGGGGCCCAGCACCTCCACGCCCGCCATCTGCGCCTCGGTGATGCGGCGCACGAAACTCTGCGCCACGTCCTGCGCCACGTTCTCGTAGCGATGCTTGAAATAGATGTCGACGAGGCGGCAGAAGGGCGGATAGCAGAAGTCCATGCGCTCGCGCATCACCTCTTTATAATGCGCGAGGTAGTTGCCCTCGACCACGTGGCGCACCACCGGGAGGTCGGGCTGGCGCGTCTGTATGACCACCGTCGCCGGCATGCCCTTGCGCCCGGCGCGTCCGGCGACCTGAGCCATCAGTTCGTAGGCTCGCTCGTAGGCACGGAAGTCGGGGGCGTTGAGCGCCGTGTCCGCCGCCAGGACGCCCACCACGCTTACGCGCTCGAAGTCCAGTCCCTTGGTCACCATCTGCGTGCCGATGAGTATGTCCGAGTGCCCTTGGGCGAAGTCAGTCACTATGTCGGCGAAGTCGTCGCGCGTCTTCGCCGAGTCGAGGTCGAG
>JABUTZ010000013.1:153887-155133 GCA_021443415.1 Bacteroidaceae bacterium
CGCGCGTCGGGAAAGAGCCGTCGCACCTCGTCCTCCACCTTCTCCGTCCCGATGCCGTGCGGACGCATGTCGGCGCACTCGCACTGGGGGCATTGCGCCGGCATTCCGTAGGTCGCCCCGCAGGTGTGGCAGACCATCAGCCCCATGCGGCGGTGCATGGTCAGCGACACGTCGCAGCGCAGGCAGCGCGGTGTCCAGCCGCATTCCTTGCACTCCACCTGCGAAGCCCAGCCGCGGCGGTTCTGGAACAGGATCACCTGTTCGCCACGCCCCAGCGCAGCCTCCATCGCCTCGCGCAGCACGGGCGAGACAATCCCCTTCATCAGTTTTTTTCGCCTCAGCTCCGCAGTATCCGCCACCACGAAGTTCGTGCTCCCTCCCTCAGTCAGGGAAGGTCTGTAGTCTGTAGTCTGCGGTCTGTAGTCTGCGCCTTCGGCGCAACCGAGAAATTTCTCCTTCATCTGCGCCAGCCCGTAATGTCCCATGCGCGTATGGTAGAAACTCTCCATCGAGGGCGTGGCGGAGCCAAGCACCACGCGGGCATTGGCATAGCGGGCCAGCATCAGCGCCACGTTGCGCGCATGGTAGCGCGGTGACGGCTCCTGCTGCTTGTACGACATCTCGTGCTCCTCGTCGATGATGACAAGGGAGAGGTTGCGGAAGGGCAGGAACACACTGCTGCGGGCGCCGAGGATGACGGGGTAGGGGTTGGCTGACAGCTGGCGCTCCCACACCTCGGCGCGCGCCGCCTCCGTCATCTTCGAGTGGAAGACACCGATGCGGTTGCCGAAGAGTGCGCGCAGGCGGTCCTCGAGCTGGGTGGTGAGCGCAATCTCGGGCACGAGGTAGAGCACCTGTCCCGTCGCGCGGCTGATAAGATGTTCATAGACAGCCGTCTTGCCGCTCGCCGTAACGCCGTGGAGGAGTGTGGTCGGATGGCTGTCGGCGAGGATGGTGTCGAGAGCCGCCTGCTGGGCGGCGGTGAGCGTGGGCAACGTCTGCGGTTCGTCCCACGCGATGGCGACGGGCGTCTTGCGCCTCACCACCGTCTTCATCTTTGCGGGAATGGCGGCGCGCATCACGTCGCCGAGAGGGCAGAGGTAGTAGTCGGCCATCCACTGCCACAGGCGCAACATGAGCGGCGTGGCGACGGGACGCGGGTCGGCGCTCGTAATTGGTTTGACGGTGAAGTCGCCCGACGGCTGGTTGCTGTGCGTGCGCAGCACGATGCTGTCATCCACAAAGA
>JABUTZ010000013.1:155936-159027 GCA_021443415.1 Bacteroidaceae bacterium
GTTAACTCCCAGCGCCGTAGGCGCATAACTCCCATTCATTAACTTCCATTCATTAACTCCCCTGCGTCAGCAGCCGGTCGATATTCTCGGCGTAGTCGAGGCTGTCGTCGATGAAGAACTTGAGTTCGGGGATGATGCGCAGCTGCTTGCCCACGCGCTTGCCCAGTTCGAAGCGAATCTGGGGCAGGTTCTTCTCTATCGCCTCCATGATCTCCGCCGCCTTCTCGCTCGGGAAGATGCTCAGGTAGCCGCGGCAGATGCTCATGTCGGGGCTGATGCGGCAACCGCTCACGCTCACCAGCGTGCCGTGCATGGCGGCTGTCTGGCGCTGGAACATGTCGCTCAGCTCCTTCTGGATGAGGCGCGCTATCTTGTTTTGTCTTGTTGTTTCCATTTGTTTTAACTAATAACTAATAAGTAATAGGTAATACGTTGTGGTTAGAGGATTCTTATCATCGTGAGGCCGTCGCGCAGGGGGAGCATGACGCGCATGACGCGGGGGTCGCGGAGGACATGGTCGTTGAACTCCTTGATGCCCATGGTCATCGCCTCGTGGGTGTTCGCCTCGAGGACGTGGCCGTCCCAGAGCGTGTTGTCGGCGAGGATGAGTCCGCCAGGGCGCATGTGGCTCATCACCAGTTCGTAGCACTCGATGTACTGCCGCTTGTCACCGTCGATGAAAGCGAGGTCAAAGGGTTCGTCAATCTCGGGAAGCAGGGTGCGCGCGTCGCCGATGTGGAACCGAATGCGGCTGAACACCTCGTCCGCCATTCCGCAGTGGTCGTAGTGCCCTTCGAGCCACGGACGCGTGAAGTCCTCCTGCTCGTCGTTCACCTCGAATGTGTGCACCACGCCGTCCGCGGGCAGTCCCTCGCTCAGGCAGATGGTGGCGTAGCCCGAGAACGTGCCAATCTCAAGGATGCGCTTCGCCCCGCTCAGCTGCACCAGCATCTTGAGCAACCGCCCCTGCAAGTGTCCGCTCGCCATGCGTCCGCGCAACAGATGCACCTGCGTGGCCCTGTACAGCCGCCGCAGATACTCCGGCTCCGGGTCTATATGCCCCAGGATATATTCGTCGAGACTCTCCATGCCCCTCTAATTTTCACACTCTACACTCTACACTCTACACTTTACACTCTACAAGCGCGCTCACCGCCAGGCGGTAGCTGTCCAGCCCGAATCCGCAGATGACGCCGCGGCAGGCGGCGGCGATGAGGCTGCGGTGGCGGAACTCCTCGCGGGCGTGCACATTGCTGATGTGCACCTCGATGGCAGGGGCGGGGACGGCGCGCAGGGCATCGTGCAGGGCGATGCTCGTATGCGTGTAGGCACCTGCGTTGAGCACGATGCCGTCGCACTCGAAGCCCACACGATGGATGCAGTCGATGAGGTCGCCCTCGTGGTTGCTTTGGAAGTAGTCGATCTGCACGTCAGGGTAGGCGGCGCGAAGCTCCTCAAGGTAGTCGTCGAACGACCGTCCGCCGTACACCTCCGGCTCCCGCAGTCCCAACAGGTTCAGGTTGGGTCCATTGATGATTTGAATTTTCACCATCTATGATTTACTATTTTACAATTTACTATTTACTATTTATTTACGATTTCGTTCATTTACAATTTTTTTCGCAGCTGGTTTTTTAACGCAGATTAACGCAGATGCTCTTGTTGTTTCGTTGCTTGGCTCGAAATGGACGCAGATATTGACACAGATTAATACGGATTGTGACACAGATTATCACGGATTTTTTTACACTCTACACTCTACACTCTATTCTCTAAAATGTTTCTTTATTCTTTATTCCAACTGCAAAGTTACGGAAAAAATCATTATATTTGCAAACAATTATGGCAAATCTGCAATTACGATACCGTCAGCACCTCAGCCTGGAGCGTTCGCTGAGCCGAAACACCATCGACGCGTACATGCGCGACGTGGACAAGTGGCTGACCTACTGCGAGGACAACGGCGTCGACGTGATGAACCCCCGCCTCGATGACATGCACCACTACGCCACCGTGCTCGCCGACCTCGGACTGACTGCCAAGTCGCTGGCGAGGATGCTCTGTGGCCTGCGCTCGTTCTACCGCTTCCTCGTCCTCGACGGCTTCCTCGACGACGACCCGACGGAGCTTCTCGAGTCGCCACGCATTCCCGACCACCTGCCCACCGTGCTCACCCTCGAGGAGATCGACGCCATGATCGCCGCCATCGACCTCTCGCGTCTCGAAGGGCAGCGCAACCGTGCCATCCTCGAGACACTCTACAGCTGCGGCCTGCGAGTCAGCGAGTTATGTGGACTGCAGATGAGCGACCTCTTCCTCGACGACGGCTACCTGCGCGTCCACGGCAAGGGTTCGAAAGAACGTCTCGTGCCCATCTCGCCACGAGCCGTCCACGAACTCCAACTCTGGTTCCTCGACCGCAACACCGTCCCCATCAAGCCCGGCCACGAGGACTTCGTCTTCGTCAGCACCCGCCAGGGGCGCAGCCTGAGCCGTATCATGGTCTTCAACATCGTCAAGGCGCAGGCCGAGGCCATCGGACTCACCCGCGAGGTGTCGCCCCACACCTTCCGCCACTCCTTCGCCACCCACCTCCTCGAAGGCGGCGCCAACCTCCGCGTCATCCAGGCCATGCTCGGCCACGAGAGCGTAGGCACCACCGAACTCTACCTCCACATCGACCGCAGCCACCTCCGCGACGAAATCATCAACCACCACCCCCGCGAGATTTACCTCCGCGAGCGGAAGGCGCCACACTAAAAAAATGGGCGCAGATGTTTGGTCATCTCGCTGAAATGCAGTAACTTTGCACGAAATTTCACGCTATGACCATGCTACAAAATACCCCCCCCCCCCTGCAATCAGCTAATAATCAGCTGTATAAGATGTTTGCCCTGCGCTTAGGCAAACGCCCGTGCTTGTCTTGCGACCATGCCCGAAGTGTCGGGCGCATGGTGTCGTAAGGCTTTTTTGTGCCTGTGCGCCTTGAAAATTTCCAACAATCACAATATCAATAACCAAGAATGAAGAAGAAAGACTACATCACCCCAATGCTGCGCGTGACCGGCATCCGCCACGCGCAGATGGTCGC
>JABUTZ010000013.1:159229-160531 GCA_021443415.1 Bacteroidaceae bacterium
AACATTCATCATGAGAAAACTTTTCAACTACTTGCTTGCCATGCCCCTGCTCATGCTCGCGGCATGCTCGTCGGAGGCGGACAACACGCCCGCCCCTTCCGCCCCGACCTACACGATGACGGGCAAAACGGGCGCCATCGACTCGCGCGTCACCTACAAGGACGAGTCCAACACCATGAACTGCTGCTGGGAGAAGGGCGACACTGTGACGCTGAAGGCTGACGGAGGCGGCCAGACCTACGACTTCGTGGTCACGTCGGTCAAATCCGACGGCGTAGGCATGTTGTCCTACGAGGGTGCCATCCCCTCCGCCGACAACTTCACGGGCACCGCCACCTACGCCCCGCGCAATGCGGCGAAGGCAGGCATACAGATTGCCAACGACAACACCGAACACCTGAAGTACGGCGAGACGATGGTGGCTACGCTGACCAACCAGCAGATCGAAGGCGCGAGCCTCACGTTCAAGCACCCCGAGACCGCCATCTACAAGGTGAAGTTCAATACTCCTGTGGCCTTCACCGCCGGTTCCAAGCTGTCCATTGTATGGGAATGGTGGGACGCCGCCGAGCTCACTCTCGACTTCGATGCCAAAAAGGACGAAACCGTCACCGCCTATTTCATGCACATCCCAACTGACCTCTGGATTGGCGAGTGGATGAAGTTCGTGCTTACGCTCCAGGACGGCCGTACTTGCAGCTACAAGGTCACGGGTACCAAGAAGGATATGTACTATGATGCCGGCAAGTACTGGATTGCGGATATCACCGGCAAAATGAAAGATGACTATGCACCGGAGAAATTTCATGTCACGGTAACAAGTGCTACGGCATCTGGAATTGCCCTGAGCTTTTATGTTACTGATCCACCTGTATCGATTGACTGGTATGAATTTTCTATAAATGACATCCGTAACGGTTATGCTGGATTCAAGGATAATTCATACATAATTGAAGATATCTTTTATCAAACCTATGTTCATGAGCCGTTACAACCAGGCACAGAGTACAAAATTAAGGCTATAGCACAGGACAAAAATCATCGTGCTATTTTCACGTGGGAGCAGGTAGTCAAGACCGCTGAAGCCGCGAACTAAGGAATAGTATATTCCGTACGCCATGCAAAACGCCCTGATTCAGGGCGTTTTGCTGCATTATGCCCTCCCCTGAGCCACGCGCTCTCGTGCTGGAGCAGCAATTTTTCCCCCATTGCCGCACCCGACCGCAAATAATCCGCCGCGTGCAGTGCGTTGTATCTTAATTTTTTGTACTTTTGTATGCGGAAATGTGTTCGCAAGGCAAA
>JABUTZ010000013.1:160615-165245 GCA_021443415.1 Bacteroidaceae bacterium
GGGGATAATCTCGGTTGTCAACGACACTTTGTTTACTGACGCGTGCTTCACGTGCGTGAGCCGTTGCCGCCGTTTCGGCAAGTCGATGGCGGCACAGATGCTGTGCGCCTATTACGACAAGTCGTGCGACTCGCGCGAACTGTTCCGTGGACTGGAGATAGAGAGTCATCCCACCTTCGAGGAGCATCTCAACAAGTATCCGGTCATATACGTGGATATGACCGACTTCATGACACGCTATCGCGGCAGGCAGGATGTCGTGGACATCATCCAGCAGACGCTCATCAAGGACATCGCCACCATGTATGGCGATGTTGAGGTGCTGGACGATGACGACCTGATGGCTTACCTGCTGCGCATAGCCGAACGTACGGGTGAGCGCTTTGTCATCATCATCGACGAGTGGGACGCCATCTGCCGCGAGTACTCGGACGCTTCCGGTACGATGAACGCCTATGTGGACTTTCTGCGCCGCATGTTCAAGAGCGAAAAGGCGTTGCGTGTGTTTGCGTGTGCATATCTCACGGGCATTCTGCCCATAAAGAAATACAAGACGGAGTCGGCACTGAATAATTTCTGGGAATACTCGATGATCGACCCCGAACCGCTGTCAAAGTTTTTTGGTTTCACACGTGATGAGGTTAAATCACTCTGCTCCAAACACGGCATGGTCTACGAGGAATTGGAGAAGTGGTACGACGGATACAACATCGGCACCGAACCCTCGATGTTCAACCCCAGCTCGGTGGTTAAGGCTCTTGCCAAGAAGCGTTGCTCGAACTATTGGGCTACGACAGGTGCTTTCGATTCCGTGACGCGCTACATCCAGATGGACTTCGATGGTTTGCAGGGCGACATCGTGACGATGCTCGCCGGCGGTTCATGTCCGGTCAACACCACCAGTTTCCAGAATGACCCCGCCATCATCAACAACAAGAATGACGTGTTTACCGTCTTGATTCATCTCGGTTATCTTGCATATAACAGGGAAGAACGTCGTTGCTTTGTGCCCAACATGGAGGTGGCAGGCGAACTTGAGAACGCCATTGCGGCGAACAATTGGCGCCATGTCGTGGATACCCTCAACGACTCGGAAGAGTTGCTCGAACACCTGCTCTCGGGTGAGGCTGACAAGGTGGCTGAAGGCATCGACGCGGCGCACGAGCGCAACACAAGCATATTGAAGTACAACGACGAGAATGCCCTCGCCTGTGTCATAAATCTTGCTTTATATACGGCTCGCAATAAGTACAAGATAATACGCGAGATGCCCGCAGGCCGCGGCTTTGCCGACATGGTGTTCATTCCCTGGCACAACGTAAACCTGCCCGCCATCGTGGTGGAGCTCAAGTGGAAACAGTCCGCCCAGACCGCCCTCGACCAGATCCGCGAGCGTCACTATCCAGAGTCGATGCGCGACTACACGGGCGAGCTAATCCTCTGCGGTGTCAACTACGACAAGGAGACCAAGGAGCACACCTGCGTCATCGAGCGCGTGTGAGCCTGCTCACCGCTGTGGCTCTTGCGGCTCCTGTCTCCCTTGTCTCCCTTGCTTGCCTGTCCCTTGCCGTGATGTGCCGTAAAGAAATTCATTCATCCTCCAACGTCCATTCGTAAACGGGGCGGATTTTTATTGTCCTGCCTCTGTCGTCCATGTCCTCGTAATGGTGGTCGGTCAGTAGCAGGAGGTCGTCGCATCCCGTGCGCTTGGCGGCAAGCATGAGACCATTGAGTTCGCGCTTGCGCGTTTTGTATGCACTGATGTCATACGACACCTGTATGCACTGCACTACTCGGTTACCGCAGCACACCACAAAGTCACATTCGCCGTATCGCTCGCTCAGGTAATAGACGTCCCAACCCTCCATCTTGCATTTGCGTATGAGGTGGCTGAGTACGAGGGTCTCCAGGCGCCAGCCAAGGTTCTCGCCGGCATACGCATCCTCGCACTGGTTCATGAGCGCCACATCCACTGCGTACACCTTCTCCTGGGTGGCGCGCACCTTGCTCTTGGCTGAGAATTTCTTCACTCCGACGAGCAAATAGGCTTGCTTGAGATACTGGATGTAATTGGCGACTGTGTGCGCCGACTTGAAACTGAAGGTGCCGGCAAGGTCTTTTGTCACAACCACCGTTGGCGAGACATTGAGCAGATGGTGGGCGAGGGCCTCGAACTCGGCTGTGTAGGTGATGTGGTAGCGTTGCTCTATGTCTCGGCGTAGAATGTTGTCCACCAGGTCGGTGACATATCTCCTGCCGTCCTTGACGTGCATCAGTTCGGGAAAGCCGCCCCGCAGGGCGTAGTCATCGAAGGCGGCACGGCGGAAGGCTATCTTGTCCGTCGTCATGGTGTGGGTGTCCACAGCCTTCATGGTGCAGTATTCGCCAAACGAGAACGGATAGAGCGACACCTCGCTGCTGCGTCCTGTCAAATGGGTGGCGAGGTCGCTGCTCAGCAGTTTGGCGTTGCTACCAGTCAGTATCACGTGCATCTTCTGGCGCAGAAGGCGGTTGACAAACAGCGGCCAACCTTCGATGTCCTGTATCTCGTCGAGGAAGAGGTGGCTGAACTCACCATACACCTTATATAATACCTCTAATACATCGTTCAGTTGCGCTGTGCCGACTCCGGCGAGACGTTCGTCGTCGAAATTCACGTAGGCGAATGTCTTGCCCGCATTGCGCAGGGTTTGGAAGCACAGTGTTGACTTGCCGCTTCGTCGCACGCCTATGACCACCTGTGCCTGGGGGCTGTCGAGGTCAATGAGCGACTCCTCTTGGCGTGGACAAAGGAGTTCCTTACTCCGATTCGTTATCTCCCTCTTCTGTTCCAGAAGAACTATCTCAAGCTCTCGCTTACTCGTAACTGTCTGTTTCATGGGTGCAAAGGTAATAAAAACAATCCAACTCACTGCACTATTTTACTGTTTTTTTTGCCTTCTTACTGCACTATTTTACTATTTTTTACAATTCTCGCTGCACTATTTTGCTATTTTTTGACGTTTTAGCTGCACTATCTTGCTGTAATTCCGCTGGTGCATTGGGCTGTTTTAAACCATCGGTGCTGCCACTTTGTGCCATCCTTGCTTAAAAAAGTGTAAAAAAATGGTGGGGTGGGGGTGCAAAGTGAAAACTATTTTGTAACTTTGCACCGCTTTTCTGACAAAATGTCAGCGGGGCGAAGAAAATCATCATCAAAACAACTGACAAATTGCATGGATAAAGTAAGTTACGCTCTCGGTCTGGGCATCGGCCAGCAGCTGAAGAGCATGGTGGGCGCGGAGTTCGTCCTCGGGGATTTCACACGCGCCATAAGCGACGTCATCGAGGGACGCGAGCTGGCTGTGTCGCACCGCGACGCGCAGGCGCTGCTCAACGCCTATTTCCAGGAGAAGCAGGCCTCGGAGGGCAAGGCCGCCAAGGAGGCGGGAGCCAAGTTCCTCGCCGAGAACGCAAAGAAAGAGGGCGTAGTGACCACCAAGAGCGGCCTGCAGTACAAGGTGCTGGCCGAGGGAACGGGTCGCGCTCCCAAGGCGACCGACAAGGTGCGCTGCCACTACGAGGGTTTCCTCATCGACGGTACGGTGTTCGACAGCAGCGTGCAGCGCGGCGAGCCCGCCGATTTCCCCCTCCAGGGCGTGATAGCCGGCTGGACCGAGGGCCTGCAGCTGATGAAGGAGGGTGGCAAGACGCGCTTCTTCATCCCCTACATGCTCGCATACGGCGAGGGTGGCGCCGGCAGCAGCATCCCGCCCTTCGCAACGCTCATATTCGATGTCGAGCTGATCAAGGTGCTGTGATTAGAGAATAGAGTGTAGAGTGTAGAGAATAAACATAGATGATAAAGGTACAGATTGACATGTGAAAAGAAATCGGTGGTAATCTGTGTTCAAAATCGGTGTTAATCTGTGGCAAAGCATCTGCGCCAATTTGACGACAAGCCACGAACTACACATACATCGGTGTTAATCTGTGTTCAAAATCGGTGTTAATCTGTGGCAAAACATCTGCGTTAATCTGCGTTTAAAATCAAACCAACTAAAAATAAAACATTCAAGAAAATGAAAAAGTTTGCACTTTACATGGTAGCTGCCGCTGCCATCATGATGGCCGCCTGCAAGGGTGGCGTTCCCGCTGCCGACCTCAAGAGCGAGGCCGACACGCTGAGTTACACATTCGGCGTCGCCCAGGGCGGCGGACTGAAGCAGTACATGTCGATGCGCCTCGGCCTCGACTCGACGCTCATCGACGAGTTCCTCCGCGGTGTCGCCGAGGGTGCCAAGATGGGCAACGACACCGTCAACAAGGCTTACCTCGCCGGCGTTCAGCTCGGACAGCAGATTGCCGAGCAGTGGGTTGAGGGCCTCAACTACCAGATCACCGGCAACGACTCCACCGACTACGTGGTGCTCAACAACATCCTCGCCGGTTTCGCCGACGGTGCTAAGGGCAAGGGCGAGATGACCTCGGAGGAGGCCCAGGGCAAGTTCGAGACCATGATGCAGACCGTCCAGGACCGCATCAAGGCTGAGAAGTTCGGCGCCAACAAGGAGGAAGGCGAGAAGTTCATGAGCGAGCTCGCAGGCAAGGAGGGCGTCCAGGCCCTTGAGAACGGCGTTTACTACGAGGT
>JABUTZ010000013.1:165305-167057 GCA_021443415.1 Bacteroidaceae bacterium
ACCGAGTTCGACCGCAGCCGTGGCGAGGACCCCTACCGCAGCCGCGCCGGCCAGTTCATCCCCGGTTTCGTGAACGCGCTCACCCACATGCCCGCAGGTTCGAAGTGGAAGGTCTACATCCCCCAGGACCAGGCCTATGGCTCGCGTGAGACAGGTCAGATCAAGCCCTTCAGCGCCCTCATCTTCGAGTTGGAGCTGGTAGCCGTCGACTAATCCTCACGAAGCGAAATGAAGAGAATCGCAATCATCATCCTCTCTGTCCTCTGCCTTGGCGTCATGTGCGCCGGGGCAAAGGGCAAGAAGAAGGACAAGAAGGCCGAGGTGGCGGTGGTCGACACCGTGCCCTCGAAAGTGTTCAGCTATGCCTACGGAATGGCCAACACGCAGGGACTCAAGGGCTTCCTTGCCATGCGCAAGGGCGTTGACACGGCACAGTACATGGACGCATTCATGCGCGGCTTCAACAGCGGAGCCGACGACGACCGCTTCATAGCCGCCCTGCGCGCCTACCTCGCCGGCGTCGAGATTCGCCAGCAGGCGCAAAACGAGATCTGCAAGCGCATCGACGAGCAACTGCTCGGCACCGACTCGCTCTCGCTCATCGACCGCGAGGCTTTCCTCAACGGTTTCCGCGACGGAGTCGCCGGCCAGCCGGTCATACCGATGGACAGCGCCATACGCGCCGTGGACAAGAACACTGCCTACTACTCGGAGCGCCTCATGGAGGCTAAGTACGGCGACTGGCGCCGCCAGAACGTCGACTACCTCGCCGCCAACAGCAAGAAGGACAGCGTGGTCACTCTCCCCTCGGGACTCCAGTACAAGGTGCTCGTGATGGGAGAGGGAGCCAAGCCCGCCGCCACCGACAAGGTGAAGGTCAACTACGAGGGCACGCTCATCGACGGCACCGTGTTCGACAGCTCCTACAAGCGCAAGCAGCCCGCCACCTTCCCCTGCGACCGTGTCATCAAGGGTTGGACGGAGGCCCTGCAGCTCATGCCCGTCGGCTCCAAGTGGGTGCTCTACATCCCTCAGGAACTCGCTTACGGCACGCGCGAGCAGGGAAAGATCAAGCCTTTCAGCGCACTCACGTTCACCGTCGAGTTGCTGTCAATAGAAAAATAACTCAACTTTCGCAGGCTCAGGTTGATGGGTCGTAAGGTTCTATAGGTTATAGGGTTATGCGGTTAGTTATACATTTTCATCACAAGTATATTAACCCATAAACCCTCAACCTCCAAACCCTCCAAACCCCACAAGTTGAGCGTAGCGCAACTTGAAAAAATAAGTTATGGAAAAAGTTGACAAACTGGACAAGCAGATACTCGAGATCATCTCAGCCAACGCGCGCATGCCGTTCAAGGACGTGGCCGCCGTGTGCGGTGTGAGCCGCGCCGCCATCCACCAGCGCGTGCAGCGGCTGATGGACCTCGGTGTCATCGTCGGCTCCGGCTACCACGTCAATCCGTTCAGCCTCGGCTACTCGACCTGCTCGTATGTGGGCATCCGCCTCGAGCGCGGCTCGATGTACAAGTCGGTGGTCAAGGAACTCAAGAAGATCGACGAGATCGTGGAGTGCCACTTCACGACCGGTCCCTACACGATGCTCATCAAGCTCTATGCGCGCGACAACACCCACCTCATGGACCTGCTCAACAACCAGCTCCAGGAGATCAAGGGCGTCATCAGCACCGAGACACTCATCTCGCTCCAGCAGAGCATAGACAAGGAGGTGCCCGTGGGACTCGAGGC
>JABUTZ010000013.1:167554-169206 GCA_021443415.1 Bacteroidaceae bacterium
GCGGGATTTTCGGCTGCGAGAGGCTCGCGGTCAACAGTTTCCACCATCAGGCGGTGGGCGATGCGGGCAAGCGTCTGCGTGTCGTGGCGAAGGCCCCCGACGGCATCATCGAGGCTGTCGAGAGCAGCGAGGGGAAGCCAATCATCGGTGTGCAGTGGCACCCCGAGACCTTCGTCCTCGGCGGGGACGAGACGATGATGCCCCTCTTCCGCTGGCTGGCGGACGAGGCGGCCCTCTACCGTCGCACGCTCTCCCTCCACGAGCGCATCATCACCCTCGACAGCCACGAGGACACACCGATGTTCTTCGACCAGGACATCGACTTCGGCATTCGCGACGAGCGCATACTAGTCAACCTTCCCAATATGGACGACGGACGTCTCGACTGCGGCATCCAGGTGGCCTACCAGCCGCAGGGAGCCCTCGACGACGCCTCTCTCGCCGCCGCCACGCACCGTGCCGACGCTCTGATAGACGGCATCCACGCCATGGTGGCTCCGCTCCGCGACCGCATTCGTGTGGTGGCGGAGGAGGAGGTCGCTGACCTCACCGGGGCTATCCTCGCCAACAAGCGCGAGGGTCGCCACAGCATCCTCCTCGGCATCGAGAACGGCTACGCCTTCGGTGCCGACCTCGCCAACGTGGAGCGCTTCCGCCGCCGCGGAGTCGTCTATTGCACGCTCTGCCACAACGGCGGCAACCAACTCTGCGACTCGGCTCGCCCCAAGGAGGGCGACAGGCAGTGGGGCGGGCTCTCGCCCTTAGGGTGCAAGGTGGTGACGGAGATGAACCGCGTGGGCATGACCATCGACCTCAGCCACGCCGCCGAGACGACCTTCTACGACGTGCTCGCCCTCTCGAAGCACCCCGTCGTGTGCAGCCACAGCAACGCACGCGCCCTCTGCGACCACCCGCGCAACCTCACCGACGACCAGATGCGCGCACTCGCCGCTAAGGGGGGTGTCATGCAACTGACCCTCTACCACGGCTTCCTGCGCAAGGAGGGCGAGGCGACCATCGATGACTTCATGCGCCACCTCGAATATGCCATCTCGCTCATGGGCGTCGACCACGTGGGCATAGGCACCGACCTGGACGGCGACGGCGGCGTCCCCGGACTCGCCAACGCCGCCGAACTCCCCAACATCACGCGACAGCTCCTCCGCCGCGGCTATTCCGACGAGGACATCGCCAAAATCTGGGGCGGCAACTTCCTGAGAGTGTTAGAGAATAGAGTGTAGAGTGTAAAGTGTAGAGTGTAAAGAAGAAAGGTATAGTTCTGCTGCTGGATTTTTAACGCAGATGGACGCAGATGCTCTTGTTGTTCGTGGTGTGAAATCAAAATGACGCAGATGTTTTTGCCACAGATTAACACGGATTTTGAACAGAGATTGACACAGATGATTTTTGACACAGATTGACACGGATTTTGCACACAGATTAACACAGATGTTTTTTTGGGATTTCGAATTTGCGACGAGGTCGATATAACGTTATAACGAAAAGGCAGTCAAACGAACAGCGCGCCAGCCCCTGAGGCGGCAAGCGGGTTCAGCGCGCCAGCCCCTGATGCGCCGATGCGGGTTCCGTGTAGGGAGCGACAGCTCCCGCCAAATAATCCAATTCAAACGCGCCGCAGGCGCCTTCAACCA
>JABUTZ010000013.1:169348-180145 GCA_021443415.1 Bacteroidaceae bacterium
GACAGCGCGATGGCATGCGTCGTGGCGCAGTGCGACTTCGGGGCGCGCGTCCCGGGCTCGGAGGCCCACCGCCTCTGCGGCGACTATATCGCCGCGCGCTTCGCCGCCTACGGACTGACGGTCAGCGAGCAGACAGCCGACCTGAAGGCATGGGACGGCAACACACTGCCCATGCGCAACATCATAGCCAGCCTCAACCCCGGGGCGGAGGGACGCATCCTCGTCACCGCACACTGGGACTCGCGTCCCTGGTCCGACAACGACCCGAACGCCGCCAACCACACCACGCCTGTCCTCGCAGCCAACGACGGAGCGAGCGGGGTGGCGGTGATGGTCGAACTGGCGCGCGTGCTGGCGGCCTACTGCCGCGACAGCGTGCAGTGCGGAGGCATCGCGGCGGGCGAGTGGGGCGTCGACTTCGTCTGCTTCGACTGCGAGGACTACGGCAAGACGCACTCCGACGACGAGGCTACCGACGAGACATGGGCGATGGGCTCCAACTACTGGTCGCTCAACCCCCACCGCAGCGGCTACACAGCCGGCTGGGGCGTCAACCTCGACATGGTGGGCGGACGCGGCTCGGTGTTCCGCCCCGAGGGCTTCAGCCGCCACTATGCCCCGCACATCGTCTGGCGCCTCTGGGACCGTGCCGTCCAGCTGGGCCTCGCGCGCTTCTTCCCCACTAACGACCGCGGCTACATCATCGACGACCATGTGGGGCCCAACCGCAACCTGCATATCCCGACCGTCGACATCATCGGCTGCGAGAACGACAACCACCCCTCGACCTGGCACACCGTGACCGACACGCCGCAGAACATCGACCCCGCCGTCATGGCCGCCGTCGGCAAGGTGCTCCTCTCGATGATTATCAATCAATAAGCCACTTTCGCCGCTCAATCAGCCAGGCGTCTTCGCCTGTCCTCCATCGCCGATTTCCCCTACATCATCAGCAGGGCGTTTCCGCCTGTCCTCCATCGCCGATTTCTCCCACATCATCCGCCAGGCGTCTTCGCCTGTCCTCCATCGCCGATTTTCCCTACATCATCCGCCAGGCGTTTCCGCCTGTCCTCCATCGCCGATTTTCACTTTCACCAAACGTTTTCCCGCCTATGCGACGACTCCTCTTTCTGCTTGCGCTCACACTCGCGCCTATTGTCTCGCGCGCCCAGTGCGAGATGGAGAACACGGCGTTCAAGAGTGGCGAGGTGCTCATCTACGACCTCTATTTCAACTGGAAGTTCATCTGGGTGAAGGTGGGCTCCGCCACGATGACCACCATCAAGAGCGTCTACGACGGACAGGAATGCTACCGCAGTTCGCTGCTCACGCGCGGCAACAAGACGGCTGACAAACTCTTCGTCATGCGCGACACGCTCATGAGCATCGTCACACCCCGGCTCGCCCCCGTATACTACCGCAAGGGAGCCCTCGAGGGAGGCCAGTACCGCGTCGACGAGGTGTGGTACAGCTACCCCGACGGCAAGTGCTCGCTCAGCCAGCGCTACCGCAACCCCAAGGGCGAGGTCTCCACCGCCAAGTATGTCTCCGCCGGCGAATGCGTCCAGGACATGATGTCTATGTTCCTGCGCGCCCGCTCGTTCGACCCCACCTCCTGGCGCAAGGGACAGCGCATCCACTTCAAGATGGCCGACGGCAGCGAAGTCAAGGACAAGGTGCTCGTCTATCGCGGACGCGAGAAGTTCACCATGCGCAACACGGGCGTCGTCTACCGCTGCCTCGTCCTCTCGTTCGTCGAGAACGAGGGGGGCAAGGAGCGCGACATCGTCACCTTCTACGTCACCGACGACGCCAACCACATGCCCGTGCGCCTCGACCTCAACCTCAACTTCGGCAGCGCCAAGGCGTTCGTCTCCGCCCAGACAGGTCTGCGCCATCCCCTCACCTCGATAGTGAAATAAATTGGGTTATGCGGTTTATCGGTTTGGGGTTATGCGGTTAGTTTTCTTGTACTGCAAAAAGTATATTAACCCTCAAACCCGGAACCCTCAAACCCTCAAACCCCCAAAACAAAAATAAATTGGGTTATGCGGTTTATGGGTTTGGGGTTATGCGGTTAGTCTTCTTGTACTGCAAAAAGTATATTAACCCTCAAACCCGGAACCCTCAAACCCCAAACCCCCAAAAAACAAAAAAAGACGCGGGACCCGAAGTCCTGCGTCTTGCGTCTTGCTTAGGTGCTTGTCGCTTAGAGAGCGTTTGCAACCTCGGCGCCTGCCTTGAACTTAACGACCTTCTTGGCGGCGATGGTGATCTTCTTGCCGGTGGCGGGGTTCACACCCTGGCGGGCGGGACGCTCAGAAACGGCGAATGTGCCGAAGCCCAGCAGCTGAACCTTGTTACCAGCCTTCAGCTCGGCGGCGATAGCCTCCAGGGCGGCGTCAACAGCAGCCTTGGCTGCAACCTTGGTGAGTCCTGCCTTTGCAGCAACAGCACCAGCGAGTTCTGTCTTGTTCATCTTGTGAAAACGATTTAATGAGTTATTATTTAAGGATTAGAATTTAATTCGCATCACAAAAATATGCAAAAGTGGCGTTATGACCAACAAAAAAAGGAAAAAAATGAGCCAAGAGAGTGATTTTTTGTGTTTTTAACTCCTTTTATGCCTCAAAAGACCCTCTATGACGCTGAAAAAGCGTAATTTTGCACCGAAATTCAGAACGTACGCACAACATGCCTGTAATAACAAAAAACCTGCTTATCATCAACCTGCTCGTCTTCTTCGCACAGGTCGTCCTCGAGATGCGCGGCATAATGCTTGAGCACTGGCTCGGGCTCCACTTCATGCTCGCCGCCCACTTCTACCCCTGGCAGTTCGTCACCTACATGTTCCTCCACGGAGGTTTCGCGCATGTGTTCTTTAATATGTTCGCCCTGTGGATGTTCGGACGCGTCATCGAGAGCTGCTGGGGCCCCCGCCGCTTCCTCCTCTTCTTCCTCGTCTGCGGCATCGGCGCCGGACTGGTCCAGGAGGCGGTGCAGTGGATCCAGTACTACTCGATGGGGCTGAACAACTACGAGGGCGTGATGCTACCCACGGGGCTGTCATCGCCCGTGAGCCTCTACCTCGACGGCTGGAACACGATCGGAGCCTCGGGGGCCGTCTACGGCATCCTGCTCGCCTTCGGACTCACCTTCCCCGAGGAGCGCATGTTCGTCTTCCCCATTCCCTTCCCCATTCCCGCCAAGTATTTCGTCATCGGCTATGCCGCCCTCGAGCTGCTCATGGGCTTCGGCGGCAGCCGCGACGGAGTGGCCCATTTCGCCCACCTCGGCGGCATGCTCTTCGGCTGGCTGCTGATGCTCTACTGGGCGGGCAAGCTGAAGATGCCGAGCTTCGCCAACCCCTTCCGCCGCCGCTCGTGGAAGGACATCGTCGACGAGCAGCCGATAGCCGGCTTCAACAGTCCCGAGGACGAGTGGAACGCCCGCCGCAAGGCACGCGAGGCGGAGGTGGACCGCATCCTCGACAAGGTGCGCAAGCATGGTTACGGTGCGCTCAGCGAGCGCGAGAAAAGAGTCCTCTTCAATGCCGGCAAGTAAGAAACGCACCAAGACGGGGCTGGTGGGAGCCGCCCTCGTGAACCTCTGCGCGGGGGTCAACCTCGGCGCGCTCGCCCTGCTGTGGGCGGTCGTGGCGTGCCAGTGGGTGTCGCCCGCCGTCGTGTCGTGGTGCGGCGTAGCCTGCCTCACCCTGCCGTTCCTCGTCTTCCTCAACCTCCTCTTCATTCCCTTCTGGCTCATTGTCAGGTATCGATACACGCTCATTCCCCTCGTCGGCATAGGGCTGTGCTCCAGCGTCCTCTACGGCTACTGCCCGTTCCTCAACGGCAGCGACGAGGAGGCGACGCTCAAGGTCATCACATACAACACCCACGGCTGGGGCGCACACAGCGTCGGCTGCACCGACACCACGTCCATCGTCCGCTGGCTCATCGACAGCCACGCCGACATACTCGTCCTTAACGAGGTCAACACCCTCAAGAAAAATGTCGAACCCCTCGAGGCGGCGGGCTACACCCACATGCGCCCCTCCGACTCCCGTTCGACCAACTCCGTCTACACGCGCCTGCCCGCCCTCGAATGCGGCACGGTGGGGATAACCACCAAGTCGACCAACGGGGCCATGTATGCGCGCATGCTCCTCGGCTCCGACACGCTGACCGTCGTCGCCGTCCACCTCGAGTCGTTCGACATCTCCCCCGATGACCGCGACAGCTACGTCGAGGTGATGAAAAATCCCACCAGCGACGGCACCAAGGGGCGCAGCCACGCCCTCGTCGAGCACATACGCCCCGTCTTCGCGCGCCGTGCCAAGCAGGCGGTCGAGGTGCGCGACTTCGTGCGCGACGAGCTGGAACGCGGCCACCACGTCATCCTCGCTGGCGACTTCAACGACGTGCCCAACAGCTACGCCGTGCATACCATACGCGAGGAGCTCACCGACTGCTACCGCGCCGCCGGCAACGGAGTCGGCTTCACCTTCCATGAGAGCCTGATGTACTTCCGCATCGACCACATCCTATGCTCGCCCTCCCTGCACCCCTTGCGCACGTGGGTGGACAAGACGATCGGCCGCAGCGACCACTATCCCGTCGTCTCCGAGCTCGCTCTCTGAGCGTTTCGCCAAGCGTAGCCCCGAGAGCGCCGAAACGCGCCCGAAAACCTGTTTTTCGGCTCCAAAACCAAAAAATCTGTGCGTTTTTACCCTCCGTTTGCGAAAAATTGCGTATCTTTGCACGCTTGTAGTGTCACATTGACTATGTGACGCCGCATAAAAACGTAAAAAACAAACAACAAAATAACACTTAAAACAATGCAGAACAAAGGAATTGTAAAATTCTTTGCGGTAGCGCTCACCCTCGTGTGCGTGTTCTATCTCTCGTTCTCGTTCGGCACACGCTACATCGAGAACAAGATAGCCGACGTCGAGGCTACGGAGGGCGCTGAGCGCGCAGCCATCTTCCAGGACTCAATCATGAACGAGCCCGTATGGCTTGGCGCTTACAGCTTGAAGCAGTGCCGCACGATGGAGATTGGTCTGGGTCTGGACCTCAAGGGTGGTATGAACGTCATCCTCGAGGTTTCGGTGCCCGATGTGCTCAAGGCTCTTGCCGACAACAAGAAGGACGCCGACTTCAACGCCGCCGTCGATGAGGCCGCCAAGGAGGCGAAGACCAGTCAGAGTGACTTCATATCACTGTTTATCAAGAAGTACGGCAAGCCCCTCGCCCCGATGTTCGCCACCCAGCAGCTTCGCGGCAAGGTCAACACCAACTCTTCGGACAGCGAGGTCGAGAGCGTGCTCCGCTCAGAGGTGCAGGCGGCCGTTGACAACAGCTACAACGTGCTCCGCACCCGTATCGACCGCTTCGGCGTCGCCCAGCCCAACATCCAGACCCTCGAGGGTCAGATGGGACGCATCATGGTCGAGATGCCCGGTGTCAAGGAGCCCGACCGCGTGCGCAAGCTCCTCCAGGGCAGCGCCAACCTCGAGTTCTGGGAGACATACAACACCATGGAGGTGATCCCCTTCCTCCAGCAGCTCAACCAGCGCCTGGCTCAGAACAACGCCGCCGACGAGGCTGGCGAGCAGAAGGCCGCTGAGGTAGCCGAGGCCGCCGGAGAGACTGCCGCTGAGGAGGTAGCCGCCGCCGAGACAGTGCCCGCCGAGGAGGTAGCCGCCGCCGACAGCGCCGCCGACGCATCCGCCGAGCTCGCCGCCGCCCTTGGCAACGCCAACCAGGCCGCCGCCGCCGACAGCGCCACCATCGAGCGCATGCGCAAGCAGAACCCCCTCTTCTCTGTCCTCCAGCCCATGCAGGGCGAGGCAGGCTGCCTCGTGGGTATCTCTCACGCTCGCGACACCGCCGCCGTCAACCGCCTCATCGCCTCTGCCGAGGCTAAGGAGATACTGCCCTCCGACCTCCGCCTGCTGTGGAGCGTGAAGGCAAGCGACCGCTTCGCCGGCAACAACATCTTCGAACTCTATGCCATCCGCGTCACCGACCGCAACGGCCGCGCCTCGCTCGAGGGCGACGTCGTGATCAGCGCCAAGGACGAGTTCGACCAGAACGGCCGTCCCTGCGTGTCGATGTCGATGAACACCGACGGCGCACGCCGCTGGGCCCAGCTGACCAAGGCCAACGTGCATCGTTGCGTGGCCATCGTGCTCGACGACCTCGTATATAGCGCGCCCACCGTGCAGAACGAGATCACGGGCGGTCACAGCCAGATTACGGGTAGCTTCACCCTCGAGGAGACCCAGGACCTCGCCAACGTGCTCAAGAGCGGTAAGATGCCCGCCCCCGCCCACATCGTGAGCGAGCAGATCGTAGGCCCGACCCTCGGTGCCGAGTCTATCCGCCAGGGTGAGATTTCGTTCGCCATCGGTATCGTGCTGCTGATGATCTTCATGGTTGCCATCTACGGCTTCAAGCCGGGCATGGTGGCCAACGGCGCCCTCCTGCTCAACGCCTTCTTCACCCTCGGCGTGCTGACCTCGTTCCAGGCCGCCCTGACCATGAGCGGTATCGCCGGTCTCGTGCTGACACTCGGTATGGCGGTCGACGCCAACGTGCTCATCTACGAGCGCACCAAGGAGGAACTCGCCGCAGGCAAGCGCATCAAGGAGGCCATCAGCGCCGGTTACGGCAACGCCTTCAGCGCCATCTTCGACTCCAACCTCACGAGCATACTGACGGGTATCATCCTGTTCAACTTCGGTACGGGCCCCATCCGCGGCTTCGCCACCACCTATATTATAGGTATCCTCGTGTCGTTCTTCACCGCCGTGTTCCTCACGCGCCTTGTCTATGACAACCGCATGAGCCGCGACAAGTGGCAGAACATGCGCTTCACCACCTCGTTCGCCGAGAAGATATCCTTCGGCAAGGACCACAACTTCATGGGACGCTACAAGGCTTCGCTCGCCATCTTCGTCGCCCTCGCCGTGCTCAGCGTGGCAGGTTGGTTCGTGCGTGGCTTCAGCGAGTCGATCGACTTCACGGGTGGCCGCAACATCGTCGTGCAGTTCGAGCAGGCGACCGAGCCTGAGGCTGTACGTGCACTGCTCGAGGAGGCATATCCTGGTGCCAACAACCAGGCCATCGCCCTCGGAACCGACGGCCGCCAGATGCGTATCTCTACCAACTACCGCATCGACGAGGACGGAGTGGAGATTGACAGCGAGATCGAGTCTAAGCTCTTCGAGACCCTCCAGCAGAACAACCTGATCGCCGCCGACCTCGACCTCGCCACCTTCGTCAACCGCGACGAGCGCACGGGCGGCTCGATCATCGAGTCGCAGAAGGTAGGACCCTCGATTGCCAAGGACATCACCAAGAGCGCCATCATCAGCGTCATCCTCGCCCTGATCGTCATCTTCCTCTACATCTGGCTGCGATTCCGCAACTTCTCGTTCTCGATAGGCGCCATCACCGCCCTGTTCTTCGACACCATCCTCATCCTCGGTGTCTACACATGGTGCTGGGGCTGGATGCCCTTCTCGCTCGAGATCGACCAGACGTTCATCGGAGCCATCCTGACCGCCATCGGTTACTCGATTAACGACAAGGTGGTGGTCTTCGACCGCATACGCGAGTTCCTCGGACTCTATCCCAAGCGCGACCGCCAGCTGCTGTTCAACCAGTCGCTCAACACCACGCTGACACGTACCATCTGGACCAGCGTCAGCACGCTCATCGTGCTCGTCGTCATCTTCCTGCTCGGCGCCGCCAGCATCAAGAGCTTCGCCTTCGCGATGATCCTCGGCGTGGTGATCGGCACCCTGACCAGTATCTTCGTCGCCGCGCCCGTCGCCTTCCTGACCCACGGCAACAAGATCGTCGAGGAGCAGAAATAATCCCCTTTGTGACTATCGGTGCGCCACGCCCCGCCGACACGGGTGCGTGGCGCGTCCAAAAACCATACCCGTCATGTCTTTTGCAGAACAGGCCAATAACATCTTCCGTCAGGTGATACAAGACTATCACCTGGCGGATAATGTTGATACTCCCATCGCCAACCCCTATCCCGAGCGCACCATAGAGCACGACCTCTATCTCAAGAACTGGATTGACACCGTGCAGTGGCATCTGGAGGACATCATCCGCGACCCAGAGATCGACCCTGTCGCCGCCCTCGCGCTCAAGCGGCGCATCGACCGCAGCAACCAGGAGCGCACCGACCTCGTCGAGCTCATCGACAGCTACTTCCTCACTCTCTACCGCGACGTCGAGGCCCAGCCCGCGGCGACCATCAACACCGAGAGTCCGGCCTGGGCCGTCGACCGCCTCAGCATCCTCGCGCTCAAAATCTACCACATGCGCGTGGAGGTGGAGCGCACCGACGCCGCCCCCGACCATGTGGCGCGCTGCCAGGCCAAGCTCGATGTCCTGCTCACCCAGCAGGAAGACCTCTCGGCGGCCATCGACCAGCTGCTCGGCGACATCGCCGCCGGCCGCAAGTACATGAAGGTATACAAGCAGATGAAGATGTACAACGACACGGACACCAACCCCGTGCTGTACAAAGGAAAGTAGTTGACGCGCCCGTTAACTCACACGAAAGAGATGAAAATCCTTGTAACACGCTTCTCAGCCCTTGGCGATGTGGCGATGACGGTGCCTGTGCTCCAGGCTGTCGCCACGCAGAACGACGATGTCGAGCTGACCGTCCTCTCGAAACCTTTCTGTGCGCCCATCTTCGCCTCGCTGCCGCCGAACGTGCGGTTCGAGGGTGTCGACGTGAGCCGCGCCTACCGCGGAGTGAGCGGCCTGCGCCGCCTCGTGCGCGACTGCTCCGTCGCCGACTACGACGCCGTCGCCGACCTCCACGATGTCCTGCGCACCAAGTACATGCGTTTCTACGCCATGCTCCACGGAGTCCGCGTGGCGGCCATCGACAAGGACCGCGCCGGACGTGCCGCCCTCGTGCGCCAGAAAGACAAGTGCCGCGTCCAGCAGAAGACCAGCTTTGAGAAATACGCCGACGTGTTCCGCCGCCTCGGACTCACGGTCGATCTCTCGCAGGTCGTGTTGCCCGTGCCCGCGGTCGCTAACGCCGATTCGGCATCGTTGGCAGCCGGTCTGGCACAGTCGGCGGCTCCCGCTGGTTCGGCATCGTTGGCAGCCGGTCTGGCACAGTCGGCAACCCCCGCCGAACCCTCGCTGCCGGCCATCGGAGTAGCCCCCTTCGCCGCCCATGACGGTAAGATCTATCCGCTCGAGCTCATGCGCGAGGTCGTGCGCCGTCTCGCCGAGGGCGGACGCTGCGACATCTACCTCTTCGGAGGAGGCCAGAAGGAGCGCGAGGTGCTCGAGGAGTGGGAAGCCGAGATGCCACGCGTGCGCAGTGTCGCCGGCCGCCTTGGCGGACTCGACAAGGAACTCGAGCTCATGTCCACTCTGCGCCTGATGCTGTCCATGGACAGCGCCAACATGCACCTTCCTTCGCTCGTCGGCACACCCGTCATCAGCATCTGGGGGGCCACCCATCCGCTGGCCGGGTTCCTGGGCTGGCGCCAGAGTGAGGCGAACGCTCTCCAGGTCGACCTCCCCTGCCGTCCGTGCAGCATCTTCGGCAACAAACCCTGTCTGCGCGGCGACTACGCATGTCTGCGCCAGATCGCTCCCGAACAGATTGTAGCCAAGGTCAACGATGCTCTCGCCCATTGAGCTCCACTACGCAAAGCATAAGGAGGACTTGCGCCTCCAGCGTCGTCATGGTATAGTCGAATATACCGTGACGATGGCCGTTTTACACCGTTTTATCGGCTCGCGCACGTGTTGCCGCATCCTCGACGTGGGCTGCGGCACAGGACGCTACGCCATCGCCCTCCGGGAGGAGGGCCATGACGTGGAGTGCGTCGAGCTGGTGCAGCACAACATCGACGTGATGCTCAGTCGCGAGCCATCGATGCGCGTGTGCCAGGGCGATGCCCGCCACATGCCGTGGATAGCCGACGCGAGCCAGGATATCGTCCTCCTGCTCGGACCCCTCTACCACCTCATCGGCGACGAGGCGAAGACAGCCGCCCTCAGCGAGGCGCGCCGCGTGTTGCGCCCCGATGGCGTGATGCTCGTCGCCTACCTGATGAACGAGTACAGCATCCTGCAGTACTGCTTCGACCAGGACCGCATCGGCGGACTCATGGAGCGCGGCTTCGTCGATGGCACGTTCCATGTGCGCACCCCCGAGGGCGAACTCTACGACTATGTGCGCCTCGAGGATATCGACCGCCTCAACGCTGCCGCCGGTCTCCGCCGCCTCACCATCTTCTCGCCCGAGGGCCCCGCCGACTACATGCGCACACGCATCAACTACATGGCGGACGACACCTTCCGCCGCTTCATCGACTACCAACTCGCCGTCTGCGAGCGCCCCGACCTCCTCGGCGCCGGCAGCCACGTGGTCGATGTCGTGCAAGCGGCGCCCCGAACCGCCCCCGGCGGCAAATAATCCGCCGCGCGCAGTGCGCCGTATCTTGATTTTTTGTATATTTGCATGCGGAAATGTGTTCGCGAAGGAAAAAAACACGACTGGTATGGCAGGCTTGCGAAACCTCAGCAAAAAAAAATGGCGTAGCGTTTGTTAGTATGGCCGAAATTCATTATCTTTGTGCAAAATTCAAAGCGATGAAAATGCTACCCCCCCCCTCAGTCGGCTAATAATCAGCCGTATAAGGCGTTTGTCCTGCGGTTAGGCAAACGCTCGCGCCTGTCTTGCGACCATGCCCGACGTGTCGGGCGCATGGTGCCGCAAGGCTTTTTTCGT
>JABUTZ010000013.1:180432-181610 GCA_021443415.1 Bacteroidaceae bacterium
CGCATGTTCAAGAGTGCGAGCGCATCGAGCGTCTTTGCCGGGGTCTATATGACGGGCATTCTCCCTATCAAGAAATATCAGACCGAGTCGGCGCTCAACAACTTTTGGGAGTACTCGATGATTGACCCCGAGCCGCTGTCAAAGTTCTTTGGCTTCACGCGCGAGGAGGTTAAATCGCTCTGTGCCAAGCACGATATGCCCTACGAGGAACTGGAGAAATGGTACGACGGCTATCACATTGGCACCGAACCTTCTATGTTTAACCCAAGTTCGGTGGTAAAGGCTCTCGCCAAGAGGCAGTGCCGGAACTTCTGGGCCACTACGGGTGCCTTTGATGCCGTGGCGCGCTACATACAGATGGACTACGAAGGACTGCGGGATGACATCGTGACGATGCTCGGTGGCGGTTCGTGTCCTGTGAGAACCACCAGTTTCCAGAACGACCCCGCCATCATCAACAACAAGAACGATGTGTTCACTCTCCTTATCCACATCGGCTACCTTGCGTACGACAGGAACGAACGCCGTTGCTTTGTCCCGAACATGGAGGTGGCGGAAGAGTTGGAGAACGCCATCGAAGCGAACAACTGGACCAACGTCATGGACACGCTCAATGCCTCGGAAGAGCTGCTCGAACACCTTCTCTCTGGTGAGGCGGAGAAGGTGGCTGAGGGCATCGATGCGGCGCATGAGCGAAATGCGAGCATCTTGAAATACAACGACGAGAATGCTCTTGCCTGTGTCATCAACCTCGCTTTTTATACGGCTCGCAATAAGTACAAGATAATACGCGAGATGCCGACTGGGCGCGGGTTTGCGGATATGGTGTTCATTCCCTGGCATAACGTAAACCTGCCTGCCATTGTGGTGGAGCTCAAGTGGAAACAGTCCGCACAGACGGCGATGGACCAGATACGCGAGCGGCACTATCCCGAGTCGATGAAAGACTATGTGGGGGAGGTGATACTCTGCGGAGTGAATTACGACAAGGAGACCAAGGAGCATACCTGCGTCATCGAGCGCATCTGAGCTTGCTCCCCGCTGTGGCTTTTGTGGCTCCTGTCTCCCTTGCTTGCCTGTCTCTTGCTGTTCCTTGCCGTGAGTGCCACAAAAATTGGAGCAGATATTTGGTCATGTGGCAGAAATGCAGTAACTTTGCACAAAATTCCAAGCGATGA
>JABUTZ010000013.1:182070-185760 GCA_021443415.1 Bacteroidaceae bacterium
AACATTCATCATGAGAAAACTTTTCAACTACTTGCTTGCCATGCCCCTGCTCATGCTCGCGGCATGCTCGTCGGAGGCGGACAACACGCCCGCCCCTTCCGCCCCGACCTACACGATGACGGGCAAAACGGGCGCCATCGACTCGCGCGTCACCTACAAGGACGAGTCCAACACCATGAACTGCTGCTGGGAGAAGGGCGACACTGTGACGCTGAAGGCTGACGGAGGCGGCCAGACCTACGACTTCGTGGTCACGTCGGTCAAATCCGACGGCGTAGGCATGTTGTCCTACGAGGGTGCCATCCCCTCCGCCGACAACTTCACGGGCACCGCCACCTACGCCCCGCGCAATGCGGCGAAGGCAGGCATACAGATTGCCAACGACAACACCGAACACCTGAAGTACGGCGAGACGATGGTGGCTACGCTGACCAACCAGCAGATCGAAGGCGCGAGCCTCACGTTCAAGCACCCCGAGACCGCCATCTACAAGGTGAAGTTCAATACTCCTGTGGCCTTCACCGCCGGTTCCAAGCTGTCCATTGTATGGGAATGGTGGGACGCCGCCGAGCTCACTCTCGACTTCGATGCCAAAAAGGACGAAACCGTCACCGCCTATTTCATGCACATCCCAACTGACCTCTGGATTGGCGAGTGGATGAAGTTCGTGCTTACGCTCCAGGACGGCCGTACTTGCAGCTACAAGGTCACGGGTACCAAGAAGGATATGTACTATGATGCCGGCAAGTACTGGATTGCGGATATCACCGGCAAAATGAAAGATGACTATGCACCGGAGAAATTTCATGTCACGGTAACAAGTGCTACGGCATCTGGAATTGCCCTGAGCTTTTATGTTACTGATCCACCTGTATCGATTGACTGGTATGAATTTTCTATAAATGACATCCGTAACGGTTATGCTGGATTCAAGGATAATTCATACATAATTGAAGATATCTTTTATCAAACCTATGTTCATGAGCCGTTACAACCAGGCACAGAGTACAAAATTAAGGCTATAGCACAGGACAAAAATCATCGTGCTATTTTCACGTGGGAGCAGGTAGTCAAGACCGCTGAAGCCGCGAACTAAGGAATAGTATATTCCGTACGCCATGCAAAACGCCCTGATTCAGGGCGTTTTGCTGCATTATGCCCTCCCCTGAGCCACGCGCTCTCGTGCTGGAGCAGCAATTTTTCCCCCATTGCCGCACCCGACCGCAAATAATCCGCCGCGTGCAGTGCGTTGTATCTTAATTTTTTGTACTTTTGTATGCGGAAATGTGTTCGCAAGGCAAANAATGGCTACAAGGTGACGAGCAAGCATAACGGCAACTCCATCTTCCTGCCCGCCGCGGGCTACCGCTACGGCACTTCGCTCTACAACGCCGGTTCCGACGGCTTCTATTGGCGTTCGTCGCCTGATCCGTACAGCAGCGACGACGCTTACAGCATGTACTTCAATTCCAGCTACTACGACTGGGACTTCAGCCTCACTCGCTACTACGGGTTCACCGTGCGTCCCGTCCCAGAATGAAGTGCCGCGCGTAGCGCGTATCCGATTATTTGATTATTCGATTATTTGAACGATCGGATTGCCCAAACGAGAGAAAAAGAAAAAAAGCTCCCGCGGGAGCGGGAGCAAAAAATTTTTTAACAAATCGCCCCATGCCCAGAATAGTGGATTGCATCAAGTCTGAGAGTGAGACGCCCGCCAACGTCATCCGTCTGGTCAAGGTGAGCGGCGGTTTCCTGCGCGCTTACAACCGCAGCGCGTGGAAGTTCCACACGTTCATCAACGACTACAAGGTGAAGCGCATGTTCGTGAAGAGCGCCAACGAGGAGGTGGTTTCGCTCGGCTTCCCGGAGACGTCGCTCCACGCCCTGACCGACGGCCGTCAGATGACGACCACCGACCTGGGCTTCGACCTTATGCTCAAGCCCGGGGAGACCCTGCGCGCCGACGACTACGAGGCGTGGGTGGCGGCGATTCCCGTGACGAACAACTCGCGCTCCGACTACGAGGCGTGTCCCCTCTCCGGCCCTGAGGCGGAGAGGGAGGTGCTGAGGCGCCTGATGCAGTTTCCCGTGGAGCGCCGCTCCCCGCTCGACTGCCAGGCCTTCCTCTCCGAGTTGCGCGAGATGCTCGTCCCTTAGCCTGTGCCACCCCGCCTATGACAAGCCACTACGAGAACCTCCCGGTCTATCGCGCCACCTACCAGCTGACGCTCGCCTTCCAGCGGCAGTGCATGCCGCACCTTTCGCGCGACGTGCGCTACACCATAGGCCAGGGGCTGGTGAAGATGCTGATGAACCTGCTCGTGCTGACCTACGAGATCAACCTCACCCGCGAGAAGCACCCCCTGTTGCTGCGGGCGAGGAAGATGACCGTCGAAGTGAAGGTGACCCTGAGGATGCTGTGCGACATGCACCAGATAGCGCAGGGCATGTACCTGCAGCTGTCCACGCAGGCGGAGTCGATTTCAAAGCAGTTCACGGCATGGGACAACAGCCTGTTCGGCAGGCAAGACTCATCGGGCGGCGGAGAGGGGGGAAGGTGACGGAAGACCTGAATGCCGCGGGCCACGGCTCACGGCAGCGCGTCGGCGCAAATTCAGCCAACCGGAGAACGGCGGTCCGACTTCGCCCTCCACATGCGGGGCGAGGTAAATGATGGAAGAGCGGTGGGGATTTCGGGCAACCAGTCTCCCCGCCCCTCGAGTAAAGGGGGCCGCCAGGTTAGGACGGACATCTTCCTGCCCGCCGCGGGCAACCGCAACGGCACTTCGCTCAACAACGCCGGTTCCAACGGCAACTATTGGAGTTCGTCGCCTAATCCGAACAACAGCGACAACGCGTACAACTTGAACTTCAATTCCGGCAACTACGACTGGAACAACAACAATCTCGCGATGTGCCGCCGCACGCTCTCACGCGCGGAATGGGGTGACAGCGGCAAGGCTGAGTTCGTGGACTATCTGCTGGAGACCATCGTGCGCGTTGACCCGACCGACGGCTGCGTCATGAGGGGCGACGCGGCGGAGTGGGGCAGGCTCGCGCCCGAGAAGAGCCTTTTCCACTCCCCGGCCGACTGCGGCCTGCCCATCGGCAACCTCTCCTCGCAGCTGTTCTCCAACGTCTACCTGAACGCCTTCGACCAGTTCTGCAAGCGCAGTCTCGGGGTAAGGCACTACGGGCGCTATGTCGACGACGCCTACTTCGTGTCGTCGGACCGTGAGTCCCTGAAGGCTCTGCGCCCCGAGGTGCGCCGCTTCCTCCGCGAGGAGCTTGGGCTGGAGATGAGCGAATACAAGCTGCAGATATACGACGCATACAAGGGTGTGCCTTTCCTCGGTGCCTATCTCAAGCCTTACCGCACATACGTCTCCAATGGCACGCTGAGGCGCATCAGGCGCAAGGTCCTGTCGCTGCCCGCGGACGATACCGTCCGCTTGCGCTCATCGGTCAACTCTTTCCTCGGCGTCTTCGGTCATTGCGACACTTTCCTCCAGCGGCGCGCACTCTTCCTGCACCAGTCGTCTCTGCCCGCCTACGGGCGCTTTTCCGCCGACTGCCTGCGGTTCACGCTGTTTTGAACACAACGAACCGCAAATAATCGGCTGGGGGTAGTGCGTTGTATCTTAATTTTTTGTACTTTTGTATGCGGAAATGTGTTCGCAAGGCAAA
>JABUTZ010000013.1:185907-186917 GCA_021443415.1 Bacteroidaceae bacterium
TGCCGCCGCTTCGGCAAGTCGATGGCGGCGAAGATGCTGTGCGCCTACTACGACAAGTCTTGTGACTCGCGAGAATTGTTCCGCGGATTGGAGATAGAGAAGCACCCAAGTTTTGAGGAGCATCTCAACAAGTATCCTGTCATATATGTGGATATGACCAACTTCATGACAGACTATGGTCACGACAACAGGATTGTGGAATATCTTCAGGCTGATGTGATAAAAAGTGTAATTGGGGCATATCCTGACGTACAACTGTCAAATAGCGAGAGGCTGATGGATGTGCTGATCGACATCGCAGGCACCACGGGCGAGCGGTTCATATTCATCATCGACGAGTGGGATGCCATCTGCCGTGAGTTTGGGCGTGGTGAGAAGGCAATGGATGAGTATGTCAACCTTCTGCGTCGTATGTTCAAGAGCAGTGACGCCGCCGATGTCTTTGCCGGAGTCTATATGACGGGTATCTTTCCCATCAAGAAGTACAAGACGGAGTCGGCGTTGAACAACTTTTGGGAATACTCGATGATTCAGCCGCGCCGTCTCGCCTCTTACTTCGGCTTTACTGCCAAAGAGGTCAAGGCACTCTGCGAGAAACATGGTATGGACTACGAGGAGATGGAGAAATGGTACGATGGCTACAGCATCGGCAGCGAACCGTCGATGTTCAATCCCAGTTCCATCATGCAGGCTATCGATGACCATAAGTGTGCCAGTTTTTGGGCTACGACGGGTTCTTTCGATGCAGTTGCTTGCTACATACAGATGGACTACGAAGGTCTTCAGGGCGATATCTCCTACATGCTCGCAGGTGGACGATGCGAGGTGGAAACGACCAGTTTCGGCAACGACCCCGCCATCGTGCGCGACCGCGACGAGGTGCTGACTCTCCTCATTCACTTGGGCTACCTCGCATACGATGCCGACACCCATGAGTGCTTCATCCCGAACCTGGAGGTGGGCGAGGAGATGAAGAACGCCGTCAAGATGAACAACTGGCGAAATGTCAT
>JABUTZ010000014.1 GCA_021443415.1 Bacteroidaceae bacterium
CAGGAGCCGGACGGGGCGTATGCGGCGGTGATTCCGAAGTTCATCAAGATGCTCATGCTCGGTCAGCAGCCCACCATCAACGGCGATGGCAAGCAGTCGCGCGACTTCACTTACATAGACAATGTCATCGAGGCGAACCTCAAGGCCTGCCTTGCACCGCACGAGGCTGCCGGCGAGGCGTACAACATCGCATACGGCGGCCGCGAATATCTCATCGACATATATTATGCGCTGACCAAGGCGCTCGGAGTGGACATCGAGCCGAACTTCGGCCCCGACCGCAAGGGAGACATCAAGCACTCGAATGCCGATATCAGCAAGGCACGCAAGTTGCTGGGCTATGACCCTGAGTTCAACTTCGAGCGCGGACTGGCGGAGGCCATAGACTGGTATAAGGAAAACCTGTAAACACAACACATAAAACATGAAAGTCACTCTTATCGCCGGGGCGCGTCCCAACTTTATGAAGATAGCCCCCATCATCCATGCCATTCAGCATGCGCAGTCGGAGGGCAAGGACATACAGTATCGTCTTGTGCATACCGGACAGCACTATGACAAGAAGATGAGTGAAACCTTTTTCGAGGAGCTCAACATCCCGCAGCCCGACATCAACCTCGGTTGTGGCGGTGGTACGCAGGCCGAGCAGACAGCCGCCATCCTCGTGGCCTTCGAGAAGGAACTTGTAGCCAACCCGACGGACCTCGTGATGGTGGTGGGAGATGTCACCTCGACCATGGCATGCTCGATTGTCGCCAAGAAGCTCAACACCAAGGTGGCGCATGTCGAGGCGGGCATACGCTCGTATGACCTCACGATGCCCGAGGAGATCAACCGCATGGTGACGGACAGCATCACGGACTATTTCTTCACGACAAGCGAGATAGCGAACAAGAACCTGCGAGGACTTGGCGCCACTGACAATCGCATATTCTTCGTGGGCAATGTGATGATTGACACGCTGCTTGCCAACATCGGCCGTTTCCGCTCGAACGACGAGATAGACGCACTCGGACTCAAGGCTGGCGATTACCTCGTACTGACGATGCATCGTCCCGCCAATGTGGACGAGGCAGGAAAGCTCAAGGCCACGATGGACGAGATAATCCGTTGCTCGCAGGGTCTGCCCGTAGTGTTCCCCATCCATCCCCGCACTGCCAAGATGTTCAAGGACCTGGGCATCGAGGCCCCCAACCTCTACATCACCGATCCGTTGGGCTATCTTGAGTTCAACTACCTGGTGAAGAATGCCAAGGCGGTGATTACCGACAGCGGCGGCATCACGGAGGAGACCACGGTCATGCACGTCCCATGCCTCACTCTGCGCGACAACACGGAGCGCCCGGAGACATGCACGATTGGCACGAATATGCTTGTGGGCACTGACCCCAAGAACATAGCCCCCGCCATGCAACGACTCTTTGGCGGCGAGTGGCAGAAGGGTGGTGTGCCTGAACTGTGGGATGGCCATGCCGCAGAGCGCATCGTTGACATATTGCTCAAATTGTAAACACATAGGAAAACAAATTCAAACAAACAGATAATCATGAAAGAAACAAAGATTTGCGTGGTCGGTCTCGGCTACGTGGGACTGCCTCTGGCACGTCTGTTTTCGACAAAGTACAAGACGGTGGGATTTGACATGAACGCCAAGCGGTGCGAGGCGCTGATGGCGGGACATGACGCTACGCTCGAGGTGAGCGACGAACTGCTCCAGGACGCCATCAACAACCATGGATTCGTGTGCACGGCGGAAATCGAGCAGATTCGCGACTGCAACTTCTATGTAGTAGCCGTCCCCACGCCCGTGGACGAGAACAACAATCCCGACCTCACCCCCCTGTACGGCGCTTCGACAACAGTTGGCAAGGTGATTTCGAAGGGAGACGTTGTCGTGTACGAGTCAACGGTGTACCCCGGCGTGACCGAGGACGAGTGCATCCCTGTCGTGGAGAAGGTCAGCGGCATGAAGATGAACGTCGATTTCTATGCCGGCTATTCGCCCGAGCGCATCAATCCGGGCGACAAGCTGCACACGGTGGAGCATATCAAGAAGGTGACATCGGGTTCAACTCCCGAGATTGGTAAGTATGTCAACGAGGTGTATTCGTCGGTCATTACCGCGGGCACTCACCTCGCACCCACCATGAAGGTGGCGGAGGCCGCCAAGGTGATCGAGAACAGCCAGCGCGACATCAACATCGCTTTCGTCAACGAGCTGTCGCACATCTTCACGAAGATGGGCATCGACACGCTCGACGTGCTGGAGGCGGCTGGCACGAAGTGGAACTTCCTGCCTTTCCGTCCGGGTCTGGTCGGCGGTCACTGCATCGGTGTCGACCCCTATTATCTGGCACAGTGCGCCCAGCGTCATGGCCACAACCCCGAGATTATCCTCGCCGGTCGTCGCATGAACGACGGCATGGGTGAGTATGTCGCCACGGAGACCTTGAAGCACATGCTCAAGAAGGGCATCCAGGTGCTCGACTCGGAGGTGATCATCCTCGGTTTCACCTTCAAGGAGAACTGCCCCGATGTGCGCAACACCAAGGTGATAGACATCTACCGCACACTGAAGGAGTACAACATCAACGTGACCGTCTATGACCCGTGGGCGAATCCCGCCATCGCGAAGCACGAGTACGGCATCGACGTGGTGAACGAACTGCCCGACAAGAAGTTTGACGCTGCCATCGCCGCCGTGGCTCACAAGAAGTTCGAGGGCATGGACGTGGTCGCCCTGCTCAAGGAGAAGCATGTCATCTTCGACGTGAAGTGCACGCTCGACCGTGGCATCATCGATGCGCGACTGTAATTTAATATGGCTTTGCTGCAACGAGTGAGCGATACGGTTCACTCGTTGCAACCCAATGGCTGATGTCGAAAGGCTTGCCGCAATTGATGTTTGACAATTCTTACAACTGTATGGAGAAGAAAACCGTTCTTGTGCTTACAAATTGCATCGCTGGTATCCATAGTTTTCGCAAGGAGGTGATGAAGGCTCTGGTGGACAATGGCTATGACGTGGTAATCTCGCATCCTGATATAGACGAAAGATGTGCGTATTTTGCCAACATAGGCTGTAAGGACGAGCTGACGGAGTTTGACCGCAGGGGTATGAATCCCGTTAAGGATATGATACTGATGCTGAAGTATCGCAGACTAATCCGGAAGTACCGCCCCGTGGCAGTCCTCACATATACCATCAAGCCGAATGTGTATGGCGGCATGGCCTGCCGACTGACGGGTACTCCGCAGCTGGCAAACGTGACAGGATTGGGCGATGCCGTGGAAAACGGAGGACTGCTGCAGAAGCTGACCATATTCCTATATAATATGGGCTTAGGCAAGGCACGGAGGGTGTTCTTCCAGAACAAGTACAATCGACAGTTCTGCATCTCCAAGCACATAGCCGACGAAAGTTCGGTGCTGCTCCCAGGTTCGGGCGTCAATCTCGAACATCATAAGTTTCAGGACTATCCCGCCGAGGGTACAACAAGGTTCTTGATGATAGCACGGCTGCTAAGAGACAAGGGTACGGAGGAATATTTCGAGGCTGCTCAAAGGATAAAAGCCAAATATCCTAACACGGATTTCCAGATGTTGGGGACGTGTGAGGGTAGCTACAAAGAAAAGCTTGACGCGTTGGTTGCAGATGGTGTTATCAACCACCTTGGCCGAACCTTGGATGTTCGCCCATTCGTGGGGGCGGTGCACTGCACCGTCATGCCCTCGTACCACGAAGGAATGTCGAATGTCAACCTGGAGAGTGCCGCCAACGGCAGACCAGTTATCACAACAAATGTCCCGGGCTGTCAGGAGACTGTGGACGACGGCGTGACGGGCATTCTTTGCGAGGCAAAGTCCGCAGACAGCCTCGTTGCCGCAATTGAGAAGTTCATGGGTCTTTCTTACGAAGAGAAGAAGGCCATGGGCTTAGCCGCCCGCAAGAAAGTGGAGCGCGAGTTTGATCGCCAGATGGTGGTCAATGCCTACCTGAAAGCCGTAGAAGAGATTGAGGGGTGACAAAGGTTCGGGAACAACTCATAGGTCTGGTTTCGGCGGCTGTCAAGGGCGGGGATGGAGACATCGGCGCTGTTGACGGCATCGACTGGAAAGCGCTGCTGGCGGAGGCTTCGCGGCAGGGCGTGAAGGGACTTGTGTGGAGTTTCGTGCAGTCGCATCCGACGTGCGCGTCGTCGCTCTCGTTCGAGGACAAGATGGAGTGGTACGGCAATGTGCGCATGACGGAGGCGAAGATTGCAAAGATGTGGGACGAGGCAAATGAGTTTGCCACAACGCTTAACGAACATTGCCCGGACTTGCGATGTGTCGTGCTCAAGGGCATTGACTATGCCCACTATTGGCCCAATCCGCTCCATCGGGAGTTCGGCGACTTGGACAGCTGGTTTGGCGATGACTTTGAGCGGTCGAACGAGACGGCGGAGAGCATAGGGGCGAGGGTGGAGTACCATGGCGACGACAAGCATACGCACACACGCTTCAATGGGCTGATGGTGGAGAACCACCGGGACTTCACCGACCGGCTGAGCCGGATGGACTTGCTGGCGGAGGACACCTTGCGCGAGTTCATGGCCCTGCGGCCTGCGCGGCCGATGGCTGACAATCTGGCGCTCTTTTCGCCCAACGAGAATTTCTCGGCCCTTTATCTGGTGTTGCACGCCCAGGGACATTTCGACGAAGGCATACGGCTGAGGCATGTGCTGGACTGGCTGTTCTTCGTGCGCGCTAAGCAGGCGGAGATAGACTGGGCGAGGGTGGTGCCTGCTATGAAGGCGCTTGGGATATACAACTTCGCTTGTTGCATGACGGAGATCTGCATTACGCTCGGCGCCGACTTCAAGGAGATTCGCAACAAGCATTTCGGCGACTTCTCCGGTCCGTGCAAGGAATTGAGCCGAAGGATGCTGGAGGACATCATGGGCGAGCAACCGTACGTCTATGACATGCGCATGTGGAAGAAGGCCCTGCGCATCCTGCGCCGCTCTCGCCGCCTGTGGACGTTCCGCTCGCTGCTGTCGGAGAGTTATTTCCACCATATGTGGACCGCGCTTGCCTACAACTCCGTGACGGGGCTGAAACCGAAGTTCGGGTAGGCTGTCGGAACATGCATTCACGAGAAAGGATTTTCAGTTGTATAACAAATACAATGGGCACATACATTGACAGAGGCAATGTTGATTTCGCACAGGCGCGAAACTCAACATACGTTGACAAGTCTGGGCTGATTGCGGTCATCAACGAGACATTGTTCACGGAGCAACGTCGCAGTTGTGTGACGCGTTCGCGCCGCTTTGGCAAGTCAATGGCTGCCAATATGCTGTGTGCATATTATGACCGCTCGTGCGACTCCCGTGCCCTGTTCGCCGACCTGGAGATAGCCAAAGCCCCGTCGTTCGAGAAATACCTGAACAAGTTTCCTGTCATCAAGCTGGACTTGACGGATTTTACAACCGATTATAAGGATAATCCGGACATCATCAGCGTGATGCAGGAAAAACTGAAAGAGGATGTGAGGAGGGCGTATCCGGGTATTGTTCCTGATGATTTCAAGGATGGCTTTATGGACATGCTAATCTCCATCAATCAGGCGACCGGGGATTCGTTTATCATGGTCATTGACGAATGGGACGCCATCTGCCGTGAGTTTGAGCCAAACAGCAAGGTGATGGACTCGTTTGTGAATTGGCTGCGGCGGATGTTTAAGGGAAGCAATACTATGAAGGTGTTCGCCGGTGTCTATATGACAGGCATCCTGCCTATCAAGAAATACAAGACAGAGTCGGCCTTGAACAACTTCATGGAGTATTCGGTCACCTCGCCAATGAATATGGCACGCTATTTTGGCTTTACGCGTGGCGAGGTAAAGAAACTCTGTGAGGCCAAGGGGCGCAATTTCAGCGAGATGGAGCAATGGTATGATGGTTACAAAATAGGGCTGGAACCTTCCATCTTCAATCCGAATTCCGTTATGATGGCATTGTCGGCAGGTTATTGCAGGAGTTTTTGGGCTAAAACTGGTGCTTACGACCAGGTGGCGACATACATCGACATGAACTATGAGGGACTGAAGGATGACATCATTTATATGTTGTCGGGAGGACGATGCGATGTGGAAACCAATGGCTTTGGCAACGACATGAACATCGTGAGGAGTAAGGACGAAGTGCTTACAGTCCTTATTCATCTTGGCTATCTTGCTTACGACTTTGAGGAGGAGAAATGCTACATACCTAACTATGAGGTGCGCCGTGAGATGGAAAACGCCGTGAAGAGCAGTGGCTGGCAGGTGGCGCAGGCTATCACGGGATCCAAGAAGTTGCTCGAAGCCACCCTCGCGGGCGATTCCGACTACGTCGCCCAAGCCATCGACAAGGCGCACGACGAGAACACGAGCATACTATCCTACAACAACGAGAACTCGCTCGCCTGCGTGCTCACCATCGCCTATCTCTATGCGCAGAACGACTATGTCGTGCACCGCGAACTGGCGACAGGCAAGGGCTTCGCCGACCTCGTGCTCATTCCGCGCAAGAACATCGACAAGCCAGCCATCGTCCTCGAACTGAAATTCAATCAAGACGTGGAGGCGGCCATCGACCAGATTCGACGCAGGACATACGTCGGCAGGGTGGCGCAACACACAGGCGACATCCTCCTCGTCGGCATCAACTATGACAAGAAGGAGAAGACACATAGCTGTGCGATAGAAAAGGTGCACATATAGCACTTTTTTGTGCGGATTGACTGCGATTCCTCTTGATTTTTGAAAAAACAGCCCGATTATTCCTCTTGATTTTTGAAAAACGGCTCACTTGTTACGGATTTTTTTGTAACTTTGCAAGAGAGTATGCAGTAAACAGAGGTGAGACTCAACCAAGGAGATTGTCAACGATGTACAAAAACTTCTTCAAACGGATAATAGATTTCTGCATCGCCTTTACGGCATTGATATGCATCGGGTGGCTATTGATTATCATTGCCATCTGGTTGCACTTTGCCAACAAGGGAGCGGGGGCGTTCTTCTTCCAGGAACGTCCAGGCAGGAATGGCAAGATATTCCGTGTGGTGAAGTTCAAGACTATGACGGACGAGCGCGATGCCGATGGAAACCTGCTTCCCGACGAGCAGAGGCTGACCAAGGTGGGCAGTTTCGTGCGTTCGACTTCCATCGACGAATTGCCGCAACTGTGGAATGTCCTTGTGGGCGACATGGCACTGATAGGTCCACGCCCGCTGTTGGTGCAGTATTTGCCCCTTTATTCAAAAGAACAAGCACGGAGGCACGAGGTTAGGCCGGGCATCTCGGGCTGGGCGCAGTGTCACGGGCGCAATGCCATCAGCTGGACGCAGAAATTCGAGTATGACGTATGGTACGTTGACCACGTCAGCCTGCTGACAGACCTCAAGGTGATATTCATCACGATAAACAATGTGCTGAGGCGCAAGGATATTAACTCTGCCACCGCGGCAACGATGGAATTCTTTAACGGTAAAAACTGAACGATGTACCTATACGGAGCAAGTGGTCACGCAAAGGTGGTCTTAGATATTTTGAATGCGAACGGCATTACGGTCAAGGCCATAGTAGACGATGATCCCGAATTGTCAGCTTTGTGCGGTGTGCCTGTAGTGCATGATGCCAAAGGACTTTCCCCTATGATAATAAGCATCGGGAATTGTGTTAATCGTCGCACAATAGCCGAAAAGTTACATTGTGAGTTTGGCAGTGCGATACATCCCTCTGCTGTCATCTCACCATCGGCGACGTTGGGTGAGGGGACGGTGGTGATGGCTGGTGCTGTCATAAACGCAGAGACCAAGGTAGGTTGCCATTGTATCATCAATACAAAGGCGAGCATTGACCACGAGTGTGTGATTGAAGACTATTGCCACATTGCCCCTGGGTGCACTATCAGTGGTGCGGTACACATAGGCGAGGGTACTTGGATTGGGGTCGGTGCAACAATCATTCATGGAATAAAGGTGGGGCGCAATTGCTTCATCGGTGCTGGAAGTGTCATTGTGAATGATATCCCCGACAACAGCAAGGCATATGGCGTGCCATGCAGGGTGGTTGGAACGGTGGATGAATGAGAAATACGTCAGTAAAGTATGCTTTTTCTGACACGTAACGCAGCAAAGGGCGTAGGTTATGGCATCGTATATCAACTTAGGGAATAGGGGATTCGCGTCCGTCGTCAACGGGGAGTACGTTGACAAGACGGGATTGATAGCCGAGATAAACGACACGCTGGGCAAGGAGAAGAGGTTCAGCTGTGTCAGCCGTTGCCGTCGGTTCGGTAAGTCGATGGCGGCGAAGATGCTGTGCGCGTACTATGACCGCTCGTGCGACTCGCGGGAGCTGTTCCGGGGACTGGAGATTGAGAAGCACCCTGACTTCGAGAAGCACCTGAACAAGTATCCGGTCATATATGTCGATATGACCAACTTCCTGACGGAGTATGGGCATGACAATGAAATCGTCCAGTATATACAGAGGTCGTTGATTGATAGCGTGGTCAAAGCCTTTCCTGACGTTGAATTTTCCGATACGTCAAAGTTCATGGATGTGCTGATAGACGTGACAGACGCCACGGGCGACCAGTTCATAATGATTATCGACGAGTGGGATGCCATCTGCCGTGAGTTCGCGCACAGCGAGCAGGCGATGGGGGAGTATGTCAATCTGCTCCGCCGCATGTTCAAGAGCGTAGATGCCGTGAATGTCTTCGCGGGCGTTTACATGACGGGCATTCTCCCGATCAAGAAATACAAGACGGAGTCGGCGCTGAACAACTTCCGCGAATACTCGATGGTGCAGCCAAAGGGACTGGAAGGGTTTCTGGGATTCACGAAAAAGGAGGTGGAGCGGCTGTGCGAGAAGTACGGAATGGACTATGCGGAGATGGCTAAGTGGTATGACGGCTACAGCATAGGCAACGAACCGTCGATATTCAACCCGAACTCCGTGATGGAGGCTATTGAGGCCAGGGAGTGCGACAGCTATTGGTCTGCGACAGGCGCCTATGAGGCTGTGGCGCGCTACATTCAGATGGACTTTGAGGGGCTGCAGGGCGACATCGTGAAGATGCTGATGGGCGGTTCGTGTCCCGTCGACACGACGGGCTTCCAGAACGACCCGGCGATTATACTGACCAAGAACGATGTGTTCACGCTGCTGATTCATCTCGGCTATCTTGCCTATAACAAGGCGGAAAAGCGTTGCTACGTGCCGAACATGGAGGTGGCGGGCGAACTGAAGAACGCCATCGAGAGGAACGGTTGGAAGACGGTGATGGACGCCATCAACGCTTCCGAGCGTCTGCTCAGCGACCTGCTGGACGGCGACACGGAGGCTGTGGAGGCGGGCATCGAGGCTGCGCATGAGAGCAATGCGAGCATTCTGGCGTACAACGACGAGAACTCGCTTGCCAGCGTGATTGGCATGGCTTTCTACTCCGCCCGCAGCAAATACAAAATCATTCGCGAACTGCCTACGGGCAAGGGTTTTGCCGACATGGTGTTCGTGCCCTGGCGCAACGTCAGCCTGCCGGCGATTGTGGTCGAATTGAAGTGGAAACAGGACGCCAAGACGGCTCTCGGCCAGATTCGCGAGCGCAACTATCCCGACTCGCTCAAGGAATATGCCGGCGAGGTCATCCTCTGCGGCATCAACTACGACCCGAAGAGCAAGGCGCACACATGCGTGATAGAACGGATATGACAACGACATACAACGACATACAACTTGCCGCCAGGCACAATCAACGATAAAAAACAAAACACAAACAACATACATGAGTTACGTTCCTGAAAAGACCATCTATCTCTGTCTCGCGCACATGAGCGAGGAGGGATATGAGCAGAAGTATGTGAAGGAGGCGTTCGACACCAACTGGGTGGTGCCCCTGGGACCGAACGTGAATGCCTTCGAGGAGGACTTGCGCAACTTCGTGTCGCCGGCGAGCGAAGGCGAGGTGCGGAACACGGAAGTGGTGGCGCTGTCGGCCGGCACCGCCGCCGTCCATCTGGCGCTGCTCGCCTGTGGCGTAGGGCCCGGCGACGAGGTGATCGTGCAGTCGTTCACGTTCTGCGCCTCTTCGCACCCGATCACCTATCTCGGTGCCCAGCCTGTGTTCGTGGACTCGGAGCCGGAGACGTGGAACATGGACCCTGCGCTGCTCGAGGAGGCGATCAAGGACCGCATCGCCAAGACGGGCAGGAAGCCCAAGGCTATTGTGCCCGTGGCGCTCTACGGAATGCCCTATGACGCGACACGCATCATGGAGATAGCCAACCGCTACGGGATACCCGTCGTGGAGGACGCCGCCGAGGGATTCGGCTCGCGCTTCGACGGACGGGTGCTGGGCACCTTCGGGCAGTTCGGCGTGCTGTCGTTCAACGGCAACAAGATGATTACCACCTCGGGCGGCGGTGCGCTCGTGTGCCGGAACGCGGAGGACAAGAACACCATCATGTGGTACGCCACGCAGGCGCGAGACGCCTATCCCTACTACCAGCACACAGCCATCGGCTACAACTACCGCATGAGCAACATCTGCGCCGGCATCGGACGCGGACAGATGACTGTGCTGGAGGCCCATATCGCCCACCACAAGCATGTGCAGGCTCTCTACGAGGAACTGCTGAAGGACGTCAAGGGCATACACCTCCACAAGCAGCCCGCCGACCCGCGCTACGACTCAAACTTCTGGCTCTGCACGGCGACCATCGACCCCGACGTGAAGGTCGTCGGCCAGGAGAATGCCTACAAGGAGGTCATCAAGACCGCCGTCGGCGGCGCCGCAGGTGTGATCAAGGCGGTGGATTCAGCCACGACCGACTGCCAGCCGAACGATAACGTCGAGGCCCTGCGCGTGTTCATGCTCTCGAAGAAGATCGAGGCGCGCCCCGTCTGGAAGCCCATGCACAAGCAGCCTGTCTATGCCGGTGCGCCCGCGTATGTGAACGGTGTGTCGGAGTCGATTTTCAAGGTGGGCTTCTGCCTGCCCGCCGGTCCGTACGTCACGGACGACGACGTGCGCTACATCGTCGATTGCATCAAGGAGGCGATTGCATGACGGGAGGTTCGCTACGGACGCATAGCCACATAACCCCCGCGCACTGAACTATGTCTGGCTCTCTCGTGTCGGGGCTGTCGCCCGCGCTGATTGACACGGCGTTGACATACGTCGGACTGGCGGTGGCGCTCATCGCCTTGGAACTGATGTACTTCCGCATCGCCGGGCGATTCAACATCATCGACCAGACGAACAGCCGCAGTTCGCACACCTCGGTGACCATACGCGGCGGCGGAGTCATCTTCCTGTTCGCCGTGTGGCTGTGGTGCGCCTTGGACTTGCTCACGCCTTGGTCGAACGCCCGGGACGGCGCACAGGCGGACGGCTATCTGTGGTTCGTGGCTGGCATGACGGCGGTGTCGGTGGTCAGCCTCATTGATGACATACGTTTCGTGTCCATACGTGTGCGGCTGCTCGTGCAGTTCGCCGCCATGATGTGCTGCTTCGTGCAGGTCGGGCTGTGGACGGCGGACTGCTGGTGGGTGATACCGCCAGCATTGGTGGTGGCCGTGGGTGTCGTCAACGCCTACAACTTCATGGACGGCATCAACGGCATCACGGGAGGTTACTCGCTCGCCGTGCTGTTGCCTCTCTGCTGCCTGAACGCCCGTATGGGCTTTGTCGATGAGATGCTGCTGGGCGTCGCCGTCGTCAGTGCGCTCGTATTCTGCTTCTTCAACTTCCGTAGCCGCGCCCGCTGCTTCGCCGGCGACGTGGGTTCCATCGGCATGGCGTTCATCGTCATCTTCGTCCTCGGACGGCTGATGATGCACACGGGCGACGTGTCGTACCTCGTCCTGCTGCTCATCTACGGAGTCGACACGGTGCTGACCATCGTCCACCGCATCATGCTGCGCGAGAACCTCGGACAGGCCCACCGCAAGCACGCTTTCCAGCTGATGGCTAACGAGTTGAAGATGCCGCACACGCTCGTCTCTTCGCTCTACATGCTGATGCAGATGGCGGTGTCGTTCGGCTTCGTCTACCTCTGCCCTGACACGCCGGCGGCGCACTGGACATATTTCGCCCTCGCCGCCCTCCTGTTCGGACTGCTCTACATCGCTTTCATGCGACGATACTACCACCTGCACGAGCGATACCTCGCCTCGCAGGCGCGATAACAACGAAAACTGCCACTCAAGAACCAGGTTCTTGAGTGGCAGTTTTCGTTTTGTGCCTTGTTGTCAACGCGGGTGCTATGTCGTGGCGAGCAGGCGGCTGTAGATGGCCTGCACGCCGTCGATCATGCGGTCGAAGGTGAAGAGGGACTCGAACCGACGGCGGGCGCCGGCGGAGAGGCACTCGTAGGTGGCGGCATCAGAGGTGATGGCTGTGATGCATGAGGCGAGGTCGCGGGCGTCGCAGGTAGCGGCGTTCAGGCCCGACTCGCCGTGGGCGTTCACCCACGCCACACCCGAGTGGGGGATGCGCGTAGCCACGATGGGGCGGCCGCACGACATAGCCTCGATCTGCACGATGGCGAACGCCTCGGTCTTCTGTATGCTGCTGAGGCAGAAGAGGTCGCAGGCACCGAAGTAGGCGGGAAGGTCCTCGTCCGGGACGCGGCCGATGAGGCGCACCTTGTCCTGCAGTCCGTTGTCGTCAATCTGCCGCTGCAGCTCTTCGCGCAGCGGGCCTCCTCCGCCGATGAGCACGATATGGTCGTCGGGCAGGTGGGTGGCGGCCTCCACGAGATACTGGAAACCCTTGTAGGGCACCAGCCGTCCGAGCGAGAAGATGATGCGCTTGCCCTCGTAGCGATGTCGAAGGGCGGCAACCGCCTCAGGGTCAGTGGCTACGGGCGCGATGCCGATGGGCAGGACGGTCGTCTTGTGCTGCACGCGCGTGAGGTGGGGCGACTCGGCGAGATAGACGGGCGTGGTGCCCACCACGATGTCGGCGCGGCGCAGGAGCCAGTTTTGCAGTGGCATGTAGAGCTTGAGCAGCATCTTCTGCTTGGCGATGTCGCTGTGCCAGTGCAGCACCACCTTGCCCTTGTAGCCTGACAGCCAGAGGGCGAGGCACACCATGGGGTCGGGGTGGTGGACGTGTATGATGTCGTATTCGCGGCAGATCCGTCGCAGGCGCAGGATCATGCTCGGAGCGAGGGTCGTAGCCGCCGCCATAAGCCATGTGTGCTGGCAGAACACCCGTGCGCGCTCGTTGACCGTGAAGTCACCGTGATGTCCCTCGATGCCTCCGCAGAGCATGTCGCAGTCGACGCCGCGCGCCGAGAGCCCCAGCATGAGGTCGTACATCACCTTCTCCACACCGCCGCGGATAGGGTAGAACTTGCCAAGTTGCAGTATCTTCATTTCTATGTTAATTCCGTATTAATCAGTAAAAATCTGTGCTAATCCGTGTCCCAAATCCGTGTTAATCTGTGTCCCCAAATCCGTGTCAATCTGTGTCCCAAATCCGTGTCAATCCGTGCCCCAAATCTGTGTTAATCTGTGGCTTAAATCTGTGTTAATCTGTGGCCATCAGTTGGTCGAACAATTCGGACCAAGAGTGAGCGTTGGGGGAGGGGAGAGTGGGCGAGGGAACAGAATTAAAGTTCTGTAAATCACCTGTTATCACCTGCTCCATCCTGTCGGCGAGCTGAGCAGGACTGGTGGAGTCGAAGAAAGCTACGCGGCGACTGCCGGCGGAGGTCTCGTGGGCGTAGGGCAGGTCGGCAAGCAGCATGGGCTTGTCGAGGGCGGCGAACTCGGAGATGGGCAGCCCCCATGTCTCCACGCGTGAGGGGAAGACAAGGCAGTCGGTGGCGGCGTAGAGGGCGAACAGCTCGCTCTGCGGCATCAGTCCGCGGAACCGGAGCGACGCAACGTCGCCCCAACGGCGGCGCAGCCACTGCGAGTACTTGTTCTCCGTGCCGTCGATGGTGAACACCACGCGGAAACGGTCCTTGCCGATGCGCTCCTCCAACAGCCGCGCCGCCTCGCAGAGAGTCTCGAAGTTCTTGTGGCAGTCGGGGGTGGCGGCGAAAAGGAAGGTGGTGGGCTTGTTTTCTGTCCCAAGCTTGTTCTCTGTCTCAAGTTTGTTCTCGGCTCCAAACTTGTTCTCGGTCGCCGGATTGTTATCGTTCACAGACTTGTGCTCGTTGACAGGCTGAGCGTTGTCGGCTGACGGACAACTGATTGCCGCCGACAGGGCGGCGAGGTCGGGACGGGCGGGCGGAAAGACGATGAAGCGGTCGCGGCTGACACCGAGCAGGCGCGACAAGCCACAGCGCAACCACTCCGCCTGTACCACGAGACGGTAGTTGCGGTGGACGTTGATGCGGTAGGCTATGCGCGTGAAGAGCGTGAAGAGGGCGATCTTGGGGTCGAAGCGCAGGTCGTTCCACTTCATGCGCATGAACGGGAACGATGTCTGGCAGTAGACAGCCTGCCGGCGCGCCTCCACGCGAGGCGTCGTGTCGTGGAGCGAGAACCACAGGTCGACGGGTGCCAACTGGCGCGATACCTCCAGCATGTCCACGTACTCGGCACGCAGGCGTTTGCCCCAGCCGCGCACCGTGTCGGGCATCTCTATGTACTCGATGCCAGGGTAGTCGCAGAGAGTGCGGTCGTGAACCAAAGCCACCACGCGCCAGTCGCGCTCCGCCGCCACAGACGACAGATATTCAAGGCATTGGCGCAGGATGGTCAGCGTGCCTCCCTTGCGTATGTTCACCGCTGAGACAACTATTGTCCGCATATCTCGTTGAAAAGCGTCTCCCACGTCGCCATCACCTTCTCCTCGGTGTAGCGCTCCGAATCCTTGTATGCCTGCGCACCCATGCGACGGCGCAGGTCGGTGTCGCGCATCAGGCGCAGCAGACCGTCGGCCATGGCTCGCACGTCGCCCTCTTCGACCAATATGCCGTTGACACCGTCCTCAATCAAGTCGCGCGGTCCGCACTTGCAGGCGTAGGACACGATGGGCAGACCAACCGCCTGGGCTTCAAGGAGAACCATCGGCAGTCCCTCGTAGCGCGAGGTCAGGGCGAACACCGACGCGTCGAGGTAAGCCTGGCGCATCTCAGCCGCAGGCACTTTGCCCAAACGCACGCTGTCGGTCAGTCCGAGCGACCGAATCTGCTCCTCGAGAGCCTCGCGGTCCTCGCCGTCGCCCACGATGCGGAGCATCCAGCCCGACATCTCGCGGCAGACCATCGCCCACGCATCAATCAAGGCGTCTAAATGCTTCTGGTGGCAGTACCTGCCCGAGGCGAGCACCATGGGGTGGTCGAGCGATGCCGGTGCATCGGCGGTGAACGTGCGGGCGTTGGGAATCACGCAGATGTTGGCGAGGTCGCCCCAGTAGCCGCGGTCCTCGTGGGTGAGGACTACGAATCGGTCGAAGCGCGACACCACGCCGATGTCGCTGCGCGAACGCCAGCGGTCGGCGAGTGCGAAGAGCCCCTTGCGCCCGTATTGCAGACGCTTGAAGCGCGAGAAGTGGATCTCGAGCACCTTGCGGCTGCCGTCCTTGATATCAGGAAGAAAACTGGCGTCGTTGCAGAACATCGACACCACCACGTCCGCCTTCAGCCGCATCAGCAGCTCGGTGAGCCGCCGGCGGTGGAGCCGTTGCTTGAAAGGGTAGTGGACGAGTTTGTTGAGGAACGACGCGCCGTTGTTCGCCTCGTATCCGATGGCGAGGTCGTGGCACTCGATGCGGCTGTCGAGCGCGAAGAACGGCTGTTCGCCGCATTGGTCGGTGGTGACGATCGTCACCCTGTGCCCATGCGCCACCAGCCAGTTCGCCTTGTTCGCCAGCACGCGCTCCATGCCTCCGCTGTGGCGCGTCCCCGCTATGTTGTATACTATGTGCATTCAGATATGGCGTAGCTTATTGTTCAGCGTTTCTTCCTTCCCAACAGTGCGGGTGCGTACAGGTTGAGCACATATATCGGGAAGTACATCAGCGACAGCGTGACGAACGAGTAGAGCAACTTCTCATAGACGCCAGCGTCGGCAAACAACCTCAGGCACAGTCCGTGCATGGCGATGACGAAGATGGAGCCGATGTTGATCATCGACACGAACTTGGCTGGCAGCCGAAGCAGATACCGGCACACGCCGATGACGACAAACGTGCCCGCGATACCATATAAATAATACAGCAGGGGAAAGCCGACATAGACGACAAAAGTGTCGTAGATGTAACCCTGCATGGTAGCCAATATGGTCAGTCCGAAGCAGATGGCGAAGAGCGTGAAATAGAGTGCCTTCGAGGTCTCAAGCCGCTTGATCAGCGGAGGCAGCGTGATGCCCAGGAGATAGAAAGGATAGGGGATGAACATGCGGCTGATGATGCGGGGCGGAATGAAACGGTCCTCGATGTACCAATAGGCGAAGATATAGCCAAGGCAGAACAGCAACGCGTAAGTCTCCACCCGGTATTTCTCCACGAAGGCGTGCATCACCTTGATTAGGAACAGGGCGAAGACAAACCACATGGCATTGTGGGCGTATCCCACGAGAAATGTCAGCATCCGGGGCTCGAAATGCCCTCCGGAACTAATCAGGGAGATGACGAATATAATCAGGTTCCAGAAGTAGTAAGGCACCAGCAACTGTATGGCGAGCCGCTTGATGGTGGGCAATAAGTCGATCTCCTGCTTGCGCTTCAGACCGTAGAGAAAGCCGCTCAGGATGAAGAAAAGGGGCATGTGGAAGGAGCAAATCCATATCTTTACGGGATGGTCTCCGTAGTATGAATGTCCGAATATCATGAGCCCCAGGGCGATGAACTTGGCGGTATCGACCCATTCGATGCGTCCGCCCGTGGAGGCAGTGTTGTTGGATGTTGCCATGTAGGTGGTGTGTGTGTGAATGATTAGACGGTGACTGGCTCGACGGCGGCTTCGGCTTCGGCCTCGGTTTCATCCGCGCCGATGAGAATCGGGTCTGGATCGGCCAGCAGCATCAGGGCGAAAATCAGGAATGTGTCGGTCGACACCTTGGCCCAGACGATGAAGTTGACCACGACCAGCATCGCAAACAGGTAGCGGTAGTCGGGCAGTCGTTTGCTGCAACAGTAGGCGGCGGTGACGATGACCATGGAGAAGGCGAACAGGCCGATGAGGCCGCAGTAGAAGATGAAGCGGCAGTAGCCGATGTCCGTGCCCATGTAATATCCGTGCATGAGCTTGCCCGTGAAATATGGTTGCTGGGCGGGGTTCTCGAAATAACCGTCGCCGATGAGCCACGTCTTGGTGTTGTCAGGAAAGACAACCATCGTCTGCAGCTGTTCGTTCGACGTGGTCTCCCAGTGGCCTTTCTCGACCAGCGAGAAGAAACCCTCGAAGCCGAAGCGCAGCTGCTTGCGCATCGCCTCGTCGGTGTTGTACAGGAAGATGAACAGGGCGACCGTGGAGAGTATGACTACGAACGACCATCGGGTCACGGTCTTGGTCTGCGCCGCCACCGCCTTTTCGCTGAATGTCGCCACGAGGACGAACATGCAGGCTCCGAGCACCGCCCCGACGACGGTCGTTCGCGAGATCATGTTGCCCAGCGTGACGATGGTGGCGTAAGAGGCAAGGAGCGCCACGGTCTCTATCTTCTTGCATTGCTGCGTCAGGAGGAAACCAATCGTCACCAGCACGAGGGAGAAGCGCACGCCAGCCACGTCAAGGCTGGCTCCGATGCCATACAGGCGCTCCACCTCGGTGAGGAAATCCTGGTTCTGTAGGACATAGGCATCGACCGTCTGCTTGAACGACGGATTGTTGTCGATGAGCTGCGAGAGGAGGCACTGCGCCACGCAGACGGCGCACAGGTAGTAGGCAATCGTGCGCAAGTCGGCGCGCCCGTGTCTCTTTTTGATTAGTGTCACCACGCTGTATGCGCCGCCCAGCCACACCCACATGGACATGATGTAGGTGACGTAAGCCATGTCGGTGGTGTTGTTGAGGGCGATGGAGACGAAGCAGGAGATCGAGAAGAGGCATGCCACGGCGGATATGGTGAGAAATATGCTGCCCATCTCTCCGCTGCGGCTGGTGGTCAGGTTAAAGCCCAGAAACACGAGGCCCAGCGCCGCCATCATCATCTTCGTGTTCACTCCCGGCAGGAAACTGAACTCAAACGGGAAATAGAAGAGGCTCGTGGCAATGACAATAGCCACAATGGAAGTGTATCGGAGAATCGGAGAATTGCTTTTCATGTTTATTTGTACATTGTGCGCAGCGCGCGGCTGTAGAGATAGTAATGCAAGCGTACGACCCAGAAGACATTCCTGGAAGCGCAGTACTCGACAAACCTGATGCGCCGCGAATGGCCCGTGTTGGCGAAGATGCTCTTGTTGGCGTGCGTGAACCACGTACGCCATTTTTCGTACATAGCCGTGTCGTCTGTGATGAGGAACGGCAGTTTGACATCGAGGAGAAAGAAGTCGAGCCACTCGCCGATCTCGTTGCCGAACCGGTCGCGTATGAAGGCAAAGGTCAGGTCGGAGTTGAACTTGATGTCGTCGAGCTGGCGCTCAGTCGGTTGCTGGGTGAAGGCGTTGGCGTTGGTCTTGACGTAGTGGTAGAACGCCTTGTGGACGCTCGCCACCCTCGTGGCGCATGCCATCAGGCGAATCATCGTCATGTCCTCGCCCATGCCGTGGCCCGAGGGGAAGGCTATCTCGTTGTCAGTGTAGAGCGACCGCCTGACCAGCTTGTTCCACACGTTGTACTTCATCCTACCCGACAGCAGTCCGTGCAACGCCTCGCGCGGAGTCGGATATGCCGGGGTGGGCATATACCGTTCGCTCTCGGAGAAAGTCATGAAGAAGTCGCTCCACACGACATCCGCATCGCTGGCTACGGCGGCGTCGTACATCTGCTCCAGCATGTCGGTCTCCACCCAGTCGTCGCTGTCGCAGTGGAAGACATAGTCGCCCTCAGCCACCGCAAGGCCTGTGTTGCGCGCCGCAGGCAGCCCCCGGTTGACGTCGTGGCGCAGAATCCTGACGGCGTTCGCCCGTTGGGGATAGTCGTCCATCACCCTTCGCAAGACATCGATGCTGTCGTCGGGCGAGCAGTCGTCGACGAAGATATACTCCACCGAGTCCAGGGTCTGCCCCAGGAGCGATGCGGCGCACCTCCCGATGAACGCCGCCACCTTGTAGACGGGAATGATAACGGAAACTTTCGCTCTCATGGCATCATGAACGGAGGAGGTGGTAAAGGCGGAACATCAGCCCCGGGAACAGGCATTTCATGTAGCCCGCCACCCACACGAAGGGGTAGCGGTACGGGAAATTGCGCTTCTGGAAGAGGAGCGTGTTGTGGAAGTTGTAGCCAAATGGCGACTTCATGTGGGCGATGCGCTGGCGCAGGTTCATGCCGCGGAAGCTGTTGCCGTCCTTGAACGTATGGTCGTTCTCGCACTCGCCCGCGTAGTCCTTCATGACGAGGATGGGGAAATGGCTGCGCCATGCACGGTAGGTGTAGTCGTGGTCGCCCGCTCCGTGTATGTATCCGTCGTAGAAGATGCCCATCTTCTCAACCACGTCGGCTGAGACGAACGTGATGTTGCCGTGGGCGCACTGGCACTCCCGGAAGTGCTGTCCGTCGGGCATCACAAACTGGTCCTTCAGCGTCAGTCGGTTGGTGAAGTTGAAGCCCCCGTACGAGAATTCCCCGGTATGTGCGTCTCTCGTGGAGCCGACATAGATGCCCCCACGTCCATACGTTTGCCTTGCGAAAGCGTCCGCCTCGGCAAGGTTGCTCCAGAAAGGCTCCAGGACGGTGGTGTCGTTGTTCAGCCACAGATATCCGTCGTAGCCGCCGCAGTCCACCGCCGCCTGCCACGAATTGATCATGCCTCCGTTCCAGTAGAGCGAACCCGTGCCGGGGAGGATATGCAAATCGAACGCGAATCCTTGTTCCGACAGAGCCTCGCGCGTGCCGTCGGTGCTGCCGTCGTCGGTCAGATAGACGGCATACTTTATGGTGCTGCCGGCGCGGCGGTGTGTCTCCTCCAGCGAGCGCAGGCAGGCAATCGTTTTCTCCTTGCGGTTGAAAACGGTGATCAATACAGCTATGTTCATTTCGTCTGGCCTACCGTGAAGAAGCGGAACAGCACCTTCAGGCGCTTTGAGAGCGAGAGACCGTCCAGCTCGTTCATCCTCCTCAGGTAATAGTCGTAGTAGAAGTTGTAGTCAAAATAGGGCGACTGGCGGTAGTACTCCCACCAGATGTCGTGGTTGATGCAGATGCCCTTCCATGGCTTGATGCCGTTGTAGTGGATCAGTCCGCTCCTGATGGTGTGCTCGATCTCCTGCTCGGTCCAGTAGTTGAGCAGTTCAGCCCTTGACGTCGCCATCAGTTCGGCTATCTTGTTCGTCGCGCAGAACGACATGCCAATCTCCTTTATCCTGCCGCGGCACACGATGTTGAGGATGTCCAGGTCCTGAAACTTGTAGTTGTTCTCCGCCTCCTTGAGAAACTGCGCGGTGAGTCCGTCCTCACGTATCTTCTTGGCGTTGAGGATGATGTTGCCCGCATAGACGATGTGGCGGCTGTCCAGCTTCAGCTGCGAGGCATAGTAGGTGTCGCTGTCCGGGTGCAGGTGGGCGAGCGAGTTGACGCCGGCGATGTAGCAGTCGGACAAGTCGGTGGTCTCATAGAGCGAGCGCAAGTCCTCCTGGAAGATGACATCCACGTCGGAGTAGAGTATCGTGTCGTATTCCGGTATGAGCTGAGGTATGAGCAGGCGGTAGTAGGTGACGGTGTTGATGCCGCGTATCTGGAATGCGCCGTCGAACGTGTCGCCCACGTCGCGGTACTGAATCCTGAAGTTGTCGAACCGATCCTCCAACTGCTTCAGGGCGCTGCGGTCGAGGTCGCTCTTGGCGGAGTGGAGGATGAAAATGTCGTAGAACGTGTCTTCGCGGGCATTCCGCAGCAACGAGTACAGCGCCACTCCGGCGGGCATAATCAGGTTGTTGTCGAATGCGAACACTATGGGAACGGTGTGTCTCATCGTCTTATCTTTTTACATCCCACTTGGGCAGGGCGCGGAACATGTCCGACTTGACATAGTCCTTGCCAGCCTTGAGCGCGCTAACGCAGTTGGAGAGTTTGTACTTGTTCCTCCCGAGCACGTAGCTCGCCAGCGCCAGCAGGAACAGCCACAGCCA
>JABUTZ010000015.1:0-4326 GCA_021443415.1 Bacteroidaceae bacterium
AACTGTTCTCTGCCATAAAAATCCATAATTTTGCCACAAAGTTACGGTATTTTTGTGGCGTTTAAACCATTCTACAGATATTTTTTTCGTTTAGAGGCTGTAATTTTTGATAAATGTCTTCTCCATCTTTCAATTAAGGGATAAGATAATGCGAGAGTGGATTATAAACTTCCTCGTTCATTGGGAGTACGCAAACCCCATGGTTGCACGACTTATCATCACACCGCAGAGCATTATGTAGGAAAACTGGAACAGACCTCGTTTCAACTGCCAAATGGATATCGACCAACTCGTGCCATTCCCGAAGAACCCTACCATAGCCAGTGTGTTCCGTGAAATGGGTTGGATAGAAGAACTTGGTGCTGGCGTTGTGACATTCAGAACTTTCTGCCCCATGTTCTATGCTGGAAATCTGCCTGAAATCGAAGATGGCGATGTGTTCAGATGTACATTGATTTTATCTGACGAGGGTGGTCAGAAAGGTGGTCAGACAAACACGCCCGACATGGTTCTCCAACTGATTAAGTCTAATCCGAAGATTACACGAAAGGAAATTGCCGAAAGCATCTGGATAGCACCAAGTGCCATCCAGAAGCATATAAACGCTCTCAAAGAAAACAAATTGATAAAGCGAATAGGCGGAGACCGTAGTGGGTACTGGGCAGTAATGGATAAGGCGAAATAGGGCAGTGAAATCATTACACAATGTCACCAAATTGTTCAGGCCATGACGTTCTAAGTGGAGGAATGCGAAAATGGCAATTGGAGTGTCAGGCAACTGCAACGACAAATACACACGCTCTACTATGAGCGACTGTTGGCAAGCCGGGATAAAGACACAGTCATCGCAGAGGCCAACTGTATGATTGTGGCAGAGAATGCTGACGGAAAGAAGCCGCTTGTGTTGTCAGACTTTTATGAATGAGCTTAGATGCCGACACCGCCGCCGGCAAGGATTTATGCATGGATTTTGAAAAAAACCAAGCGAAAATGGTGTGCGTGTCGCGAAAAATGCTTACCTTTGCACTCGCTTTGCGCTCGTGTGATGGCGTTTAGCGTTGAAAACTCAATCATTACAAACACTCAAAACATTTAAAACCATGTACTTAGATTCAGCTAAGAAGCAAGAAATCTTCGGCCAGTACGGCAAGGGCACTACCGACACAGGTTCGGCTGAGAGCCAGATCGCCCTGTTCTCGTTCCGTATCGCCCACCTCACCGAACACATGAAGCAGAACCGCAAGGACCACAGCACCGAGCGCGCTCTGACAACAATGGTAGGCAAGCGCCGCGCCCTCCTCAACTACCTCAAGCGCTGCGACATCAACCGCTACCGCGCCATCGTCAAGGCTCTCGGCCTGCGCAAGTAAGCGCGGACGCAGCAGCCCCAAGGCTACGAACGCCGCCCCGGCACACATGTCGGGGTGGCGGTTCTTTTTTTGCGCCATGCCTCCACGCTGTGCCGCTTGCCGTGCGATTGCACTTTTTTCCACCTAATTCACCGCCAATCCAATTATTTTTACTACCTTTGCGACCAAAGGTCGCCAAGCAGGCGACAATGTAGGAACTGACATGGGCACGGACCACAAGGATTTCGTTCGCTTCAACACATAAAAACAGTTTGGCATGGGCACATATATCGACAGAGGGAATAGGAATTTCGAACAGGCTCGCAACTCAACGTACGTTGACAAGTCGGGACTGATTGCTGTCATCAATAGGACGTTGTTCACCGAGCAGCGCCGCAGTTGTGTGACTCGCTCGCGTCGCTTCGGCAAATCGCTGGCGGCTAATATGCTGTGCGCATACTATGACCGCTCGTGCGACTCCCGCTCCCTGTTTGCGGACTTGGAGATAGCCAACGACCCCTCGTTCGAGAAGTATCTCAACAAGTTTCCCGTCATCAAGCTGGACCTGACGGACTTTACAACAAGATACAGGGAAGACTCCGATATCATCGATTTGATACAGGAAGCGCTGAAGGAAGATATGAAAAAAGCATATCCGGGAATCGTGCCCGACGACTTCAGCGATGATTTCATGGAGATGCTCACCGCCATCAACCAGGCGACGGGGGACTCTTTCATAATGATCATCGACGAGTGGGATGCCATCTGCCGTGAGTTTGAACCTCACAGCAAGGTGATGGACGCATTCGTGAACTGGCTGCGGAGGATGTTCAAGGGTGGTGATTCCCTGGATGTTTTTGCCGGTGTGTATATGACGGGCATCTTGCCTATCAAGAAATACAAGACAGAGTCGGCCCTGAACAACTTCATGGAGTATTCGGTCACATCGCCGATGAACATGTCGCGCTTTTTCGGTTTCACGAGCAGCGAGGTGAAGAAGCTGTGCGAGGACAATGGCCGCGACTTCAACGAGATGGTGCAGTGGTACGACGGATACACGATAGGCACCGAGTCATCCATCTTCAATCCCAACTCCGTGATGATGGCGCTGATGGCCGGTTATTGCCGGAGTTTCTGGGCGAAGACGGGAGCGTACGACCATGTGGCCACCTACATCGACATGAACTTCGAGGGTCTGAAGGACGACATCATCTACATGCTGGCAGGCGGAAGATGCGACGTGGAGACGAACAGCTTCGGCAACGACCTGAACATCGTGAGGACCAAGGACGAGGTGCTTACCGTGCTCATCCATCTCGGCTACCTTGCCTACGACTTCGAGGAGGAGCAGTGCTACATACCCAACTACGAGGTGCGGCTCGAGATGGAGAATGCCATCAAGAGTAGCGGGTGGCAGGTGGCGAAGGCCATCACGGGTTCCAAAAAACTGCTCAACGCCACTCTCGCCCTCGACGCCGACTATGTGGCCCAGGCCATCGACAAGGCGCACGACGAGAACACGAGCATCCTCTCCTACAACGACGAGAACTCGCTCTCGTGCGTGCTGTCCATAGCCTACCTCTACGCCCACAACTACTACGTCATCCACCGTGAGCTGGCTACGGGCAAGGGGTACGCCGACATGGTGCTCATGCCGCGCAGGAACGTCGACAAGCCTGCGATAGTCCTCGAACTGAAATACCGTCAGGACGTGGAGGCGGCGATAGACCAGATCAAGCGCAAGGACTACGTCGGCAAGGTGGGGCAGTACACGGGCGACATACTGCTCGTGGGCATCAGCTACGACAAGAAGGAGAAAAGGCATAGCTGCGTGATCGAAACGGTCTCGAAATGACCTCCGGGTCCGGCAAAGGGGACTTTGACGACGCATGCGCATTCGCACACGCCAATTTAGCGATTGGCGACGCGGAAAGGGGGCGTTTGGGGCGCTCTTGACGCGATTTGATGCAAAAAGGGCGAAAAAATTTTGTAGTTCTATATAATAGGTGTAATTTTGCACCGAAAATTCACACCTCTTATATATGGAATACGATTTCAGAGCGATCGAAGAGAAGTGGCAGCAGCGATGGGTGGAGGAGAAGACCTACCGCGTCGCCGAGGATGCCACACGTCCGAAATACTATGTGCTCAACATGTTCCCCTACCCAAGCGGGGCGGGGCTGCATGTGGGACATCCGCTCGGCTACATAGCCAGCGACATCTACGCCCGCTACAAGCGGCTGCGCGGCTTCAACGTGCTCAACCCCATGGGCTACGACGCCTACGGACTGCCCGCCGAGCAGTACGCCATACAGACGGGCCAGCACCCCGAGGTGACCACCGAGGCCAACATCGCGCGCTACCGCGAGCAGCTGGACAAGATTGGATTTTGTTTTGACTGGGAGCGCGAGGTGCGCACCTGCGACCCCGCCTACTACCACTGGACGCAGTGGGCGTTCAGGAAGATGTTCGACTCGTGGTTCTGCAACGCCGACCAGAAAGCCCATCCCATCAGCGAGCTCATCGCCCGTTTCGAGGCCGAGGGCACGGAGGGCATTGACGCCGCCTGCAGCGAGAGCCTGACATTCACCGCCGCCGAGTGGCGCGCGATGGACGAGAAGCAGAAGAGCGACACGCTGATGAACTACCGCATCGCCTTCATGGGCGAGACGATGGTGAACTGGTGCGCCGGACTGGGAACCGTGCTCGCCAACGACGAGGTGGTCGACGGTGTGTCGGTGCGCGGCGGATTTCCCGTCGAGCAGAAGAAGATGCGCCAGTGGTGCCTCCGCGTGTCGGCCTACGCCCAGCGTCTGCTCGACGGACTCGACGACGTGGAGTGGAGCGAGTCGATTAAGGAGACCCAGCGCAACTGGATAGGCCGCAGCGAGGGAGCCGAGATCGAGTTCCGCGTGGCTGACAGCGACCAGTCGTTCACCATCTTCACCACGCGCGCCGACACGATGTTCGGCGTGAC
>JABUTZ010000015.1:4376-7751 GCA_021443415.1 Bacteroidaceae bacterium
GCCCAGCGCAAGGAGGTGGACGAATACCTCAAGTACGTAGCCGGACGCACCGAGCGCGAGCGCCAGATCGACAAGAAGGTGACGGGCGTTTTCTCTGGCTCGTACGCCATCAACCCCTTCACGGGCGAGAGGAACCCGATATGGATTTCCGAATACGTGCTCGCCGGCTACGGCACGGGAGCCATCATGGCGGTGCCCGCCCACGACAGCCGCGACTACGCCTTCGCCAAGCACTTCGGACTGCCCATCATCCCCCTCATCGAGGGAGCCGACGTGAGCGAGCAGAGCTACGACGCCAAGGAGGGACTGGTCACCAACTCGCCGCGCGAGGGCGTGAAGCCCTACATCGACTTCTCGCTCAACGGACTGACCGTCAAGGAGGCTATCGAATCGACCAAGCTTTATGTGCGCGAGCATAAGCTCGGACGCGTGAAGGTCAACTACCGTCTGCGCGACGCCATCTTCTCGCGCCAGCGCTACTGGGGCGAGCCGTTCCCCGTCTATCACCGCAACGGCATCCCGACCATGGTGCCCGAGGACTGCCTGCCCGTGCGCCTGCCCGCCGTCGAGCGCTTCCTGCCCACCGAGACCGGCGAGCCGCCGCTCGGCAACGCCACCGTATGGGCGTGGGACGAGGCGAACCGCCGCGTGGTCGAGAACACGAAGATCGACGGCAAGACCGTCTTCCCCCTCGAGCTTTACACGATGCCCGGCTTCGCCGGGTCGTCGGCCTACTACCTCCGCTACATGGACCCGAAGAACGACAGCGCGCTGATCGGCGCCGAAGCCGCCACCTACTGGCAGAACGTCGACCTCTACGTCGGCGGTTCGGAGCACGCCACGGGCCACCTCATCTACTCGCGCTTCTGGAACAAGTTCCTCTTCGACCTCGGCGTGAGCGTCAAGGAGGAGCCATTCCAGAAACTCATCAACCAGGGCATGATCCAGGGCCGCAGCAACTTCGTCTACCGCATCAAGGACACCAACACGTTCGTGTCCTTAGACAAGAAGGAGGGCTACGAGGTCACCCCCATCCATGTCGACGTCAACATCGTGAGCGCCGACGTGCTCGACGTCGAGGCGTTCAAGGCCTGGCGCCCCGAGTACAACGATGCCGAGTTCATACTCAACGACGAGGGCAAGTACGTCTGCGGCTGGGCCGTGGAGAAGATGTCCAAGTCGATGTTCAACGTGGTCAACCCCGACATGATTGTCGAGCGGTTCGGCGCCGACACGCTGCGTCTCTACGAGATGTTCCTCGGCCCCGTCGAGCAGTCGAAGCCCTGGGACACCAACGGCATCGACGGCTGCCACCGCTTCCTGCGCAAGCTCTGGGCCCTCTACTACGACCGCGACGGACAGTTCCTGCCCACTGACGCGGAGGCGACCAAGGACAACCTCAAGTCGCTCCACAAGCTCATCAAGAAGGTGACCGAGGACATCGAGGCGTTCTCCTACAACACGAGCGTGGCGGCGTTCATGATCGCCGTGGGCGAGCTCGCCCAGCAGAAGTGCCGCTCGCGCCGGGCGCTCAGCGACCTCGTGGTGCTGATAGCCCCCTTCTGCCCCCATGTGGCTGAGGAGCTGTGGCACGCCCTGGGCAACGCGACGACCGTGTGCGACGCCCCGTGGCCCGAGTTCTGCGAGGACTACCTCAAGGAGGACAGCGTCACGCTGAGCATCAGCTTCAACGGCAAGACGCGCTTCACGCTCGACTTCCCGACGGGAGCCTCGAAGGAGGAGATCGAGCGCGCGACGCTCGCCGACGCCCAGACAGCCCGCTACATCGAGGGCAAGCAGGTCAAGAAGGTAATAGTCGTCCCCGGACGCATAGTGAACATCGTGATATGAAAACAGCTGTCATCCGCGACTATCTCCTGATAGCCATCGGCATGTGCATCTACTCCATGGGATATAGTTGCTTCATGCTGCCCCACAAGATCGTGACCGGCGGACTGGGCGGTATCTGCGCCCTCATCTTCTACGGCACGAGTGCGAGCGATGTCCTGCCCACCATCCCGGCGCAGTATCCCTACGCCATCTTCAACGGCATCCTCTGCGTCATCGCCGTCATCATACTCGGATGGAAGTTCATGGCGCGCACGGTCTACGCCGTGGTGGTGATCACGCTGTTCATCGACTGGTGGCAGATCCCGGTCACCGATGCCGCGACGGGCGCGCTCGTCCCCGTGCTGCCGGGCGACCGCTTCATGTCGTGCGTCATCGGAGCCATCTGCGAGGGTGTGGGCATAGCCACGAGCTTCCTCGCGGGAGGCAGCTCGGGCGGCACCGACATCATAGCCGCCATCATCAACAAGTACAAGGCGATCTCCCTCGGGCGCATCATCCTCATCATCGACTTCGTCATCGTCTCGTGCAGCTACTTCATCCTCCACGACGTCGAGAGCATCGTGGTCGGCGTGGTGACGCTGGTGATGGCCAACGTGACGCTCGACTTCGTGATGAACTCGACGCGCGGCAGCGTGCAGTTCCTCATCATCACCCAGAAGGAGGAGGAGATCGCGCGCGCCGTCAACGACGAGCTGGGGCGCGGCGTGACCTACCTCAACGGACAGGGATGGTACACGCGCAACGAGCGCAAGGTGCTGCTCGTCCTCTGCAAGAAGCGCGAGAGCCAGCGCCTGATGAGGCTCATTCACGGCATCGACCCCCGGGCGTTCCTCAGCATAAGCAGCGTGACGGGTGTCTATGGCGAGGGATTCGATAAAATCAAACTGGAATGAAAATAGTTTTTGCTACCAACAACGAGCACAAGTTGCGCGAGGTGCGCCAGATCCTCGACGGACGCTACGAGGTGCTGTCGCTCAACGACATAGGTTGTCACGCCGACATACCCGAGACCGCCGACACGCTCGACGGCAACGCGCTGCAGAAGGCGCGCTACGTCCACGAGCGCTACGGCATGGACGTCTTCGCCGACGACACGGGCCTGGAGGTGGACGCCCTGGGCGGGGAGCCGGGCGTGCGCACCGCACGCTATGCCGGCGAGGCGCACGACACCGACGCCAACGTCGACCTCCTGCTCCGCAACATGGAGGGCAAGGAGGACCGCCGAGCCCGCTTCCGCACAGCCATCGCCCTGATCCGCGACGGCGTGGAGACACTCTTCGAGGGCAAGGTGGAGGGCGAGATTACCCACCGCCGCGAGGGCGACCACGGCTTCGGCTACGACCCCGTGTTCCGCCCCGAGGGCTACGACAAGACGTTCGCCGAGCTGGGCGTCGAGGTGAAGAACACCATCAGCCACCGCGCACGCGCCGTGAGCCGCCTCGTCGAGTTCCTCTCATGCCTGCTCATCTGCCTCTTCTCGCTCACGGCGAACGCCCAGCAGGTGGGCAAGTGGACGTTCCATCC
>JABUTZ010000015.1:7782-28284 GCA_021443415.1 Bacteroidaceae bacterium
GCCGAGAAGGCCCTGTGGACGGTGGCGAGCGGCAACCTCTGGACGATGGACACGGCGACGGGCGAGATCACGACCTTCGACCGCACGCGCGGACTCAACGGCGTGGAGATCTCCAAGATCGCCTACTCGAAGGAGACGAAGCGCCTCCTGGTCATCTACGAGGACGCCAACATCGACATCATCGACGCACGCACCTACGAGGTCTACAACATCCCGCACCTCGTCACCTACGACTTCCCCAAGAAGGACGCCAACGACATCTTCATGTACGGACGCGAGGCGTGGGTGGCTACCGACTTCGGCATCCTGCGCATCGACATGGCGGAGGCCATCATCCGCGAGACCTACCGGCGCGAGGGCGGGGTGGCGTCGGTCTGCATCAGCGACGACACGCCCAATGCGGCGGGCAAGCAGATACCCACCGAGCCGACGCTCTTCTGCGCCACGCCCGACGGCATCTACTACGCCTCGCTCAAGGCCAACCTGCTCGACCAGAGCCTCTATAGGAGGCTCAACAACCCCCACTACGGCCATCTTGTGTGGTGGAAGGGCTTCCTCATCGCGTTCACCCAGAGCGGCACGCCCCAGCAGATTGACCTCTACACGGGCTACGGCAACACGCTCGTGCCCCGCAACGTGCGCTGCCGCTTCGAGTGGGACGACCGGTTCATCTGCGTGGGCGAGCACGCCATCTACTCCCTCGACAAGAACCTCCAGTCGACCATGATGCTCGAGACGGAGCGCGCGGAGTCGGCGGCGGCCGTAGGCAAGACATTCTACATCGCCGCGCGCCGCGTGGGCGTGATCCCCTACCAGTGCGACGGCACGACACTCTCGGGCGAGGGTTCGCCCATACGCGTCAACGGCCCCATCACCAAGAAGGTCTACCGCCTGCGCTATGCGGGCAAGCGACTGCTCGCCACCTACGGAGCCGACGCCCTCGGACAGTTCGAGGACGCGGGCGCCGACTACATGGAGGACGGCATCTGGACCAACTTCGAGATGCAGCGCTTCCGCACCGACAACCGCTTCGCCTGCGTGACCGACATCGTCGAGGACCCGAGCGACGCCGACCACCATTTCATCAGCACCCACGGCCACGGCATACTCGAATACCGCGGCACGAAGATGGTCAACCACTACGACGCGACCAACAGCCCGCTGCGGGCCCCCAACGACATCCTCGACTCCTACACATGGGTGACGGCGCTCGCCTACGACGGCGACGGCAACCTCTGGATGGGCAACAGCCACGTCGACTCGACCTTTGTATGCCTGACCCCCAAGGGGCAGTGGCTCAAGCGCTACGACCGCAACACGACGGCGATGCAGTATGTCTCGGGCATGGAGTTCGATGGCGACTACATGTGGGCGCCGATATGGTCGTGGAACGACGGCACTGCCTTCTACGGCGTGGACACGCGCGGCACGTTCACGCGCACGAGCGACGACCGCACCAAGATCGTGCTCAACACCGTCGAGCAGCAGGACGGCTCGCGCTACAGCATGGGTGTCACCTATGCCGCCGCCGTCGACCGCTACCACCAGGTGTGGTTCGGCTGCAACGCCGGCCTGTTCGTGGTCACCGACCCCGCGGAGTATTTCCAGAGCGGGTTTAAGTTCCACCAGATCAAGGTCAACCGCAACGACGGCAGCGGACTCGCCGACTACCTGCTCAACGGCATCGCCTGCACGGCGATCGCTGTCGACGGAGCCGACCGCAAGTGGATAGGCACCGACGGACAGGGTGTCTTCCTCGTCTCGCCCGACGGACAGGAGGAGATCTACCACTTCACGACCGAGAACTCGCCCCTGCCGACCGACAAGATCAAGACCATCGCCGTCAGCAAGCAGACGGGAGAGGTGGCGATAGGCACCGAGAAGGGCCTGCTGACCTTCGTCTCCGACGCCGTGTCGCCCGCCCCCGAACTCGACGCCGACAACATCGTGTGCTACCCCAACCCCGTGCCGCCCAACTACCACGGCACCATCAACATCAAGGGGCTGACGATGAATTCGGAGGTGAAGATAGCCACCGTCACGGGTCAGGTCATCTACCGCACCCACTCCAACGGCGGCATGGCGACCTGGAACGGTTGCGACGGACGCGGGCACCGCGTCGCCACGGGTGTGTATAACGTCATCGTGAGCACCGAGGACGGCTCCGAGGCGGAAGTAACAAGAATAGTAGTAACAAACTGATATGCAGAAAAATTTGGTTATAGTCGAGAGCCCGGCAAAGGCCAAGACGATAGAGAAATTCCTGGGTGCGGACTACAAGGTGGTGTCCAGCTACGGACACATCCGCGACCTGAAGAAGAAGGACTTCAGCATCGACACCGACACGTTCACCCCGGAGTATGAGATCCCCGAGGACAAGCGCGGCGTGGTCGCCGAGCTGCGCAAGCTCGCCAAGCAGGCGGAGACCGTCTGGCTCGCCTCCGATGAGGACCGCGAGGGAGAGGCGATCTCATGGCACCTGTACGAGGTGCTGGGACTGAAACCCGAGACGACGCGCCGCATCGTGTTCCACGAGATCACGAAGAACGCCATCCTCGAGGCCATCAAGCATCCGCGCGAGATAGACATCAACCTGGTCAACGCCCAGCAGGCGCGCCGCGTGCTCGACCGCATGGTGGGCTTCAAGCTGAGCCCCGTGCTGTGGAAGAAGGTCAAGCCGAGCCTCTCGGCAGGCCGGGTGCAGAGTGTCGCCGTGCGCCTCATCGTGGAGCGCGAGCGCGAGGTGAACGCCTTCAGGAGCGAGGAGTCGTACCGCGTGGTGGCTGACCTCGCGACAGCCAAGGGCGAGAGCCTGCGCGCCGACCTCCACCAGCGTGTGCGCACCAAGGAGGAGGCCCGCGAGGTGCTCACGAAGTTGACGCACGCCGCCTTCCGCGTCTCGGAGGTGACCACGAAGCCCGCCAAGCGCTTCCCCTCGCCCCCGTTCACGACGAGCACCCTCCAGCAGGAGGCGGCGAGCCGACTGGGATTCACGGTGACGCAGACGATGCGCATAGCGCAGAAGCTCTACGAGGACGGTAACATCACCTACATGCGTACCGACTCGGTCAACCTGTCTTCGCTGGCCCTCAACACCGCCAAGACGGCGGTCATCGACGCCTTTGGGGAGAAATACAGCCATCCGCGCAACTTCCAGACGCACAGCAAGGGCGCCCAGGAGGCGCACGAGGCGATCCGTCCGACCTACATGGACCGCAAGACAATAGAGGGAAGCGCACAGGAGCGCCGCCTCTACGAACTGATCTACAAGCGCACACTGGCGAGCCAGATGGCTGAGTGCGAGGTGGAGAAGACCAACGTGACGATCATCGCCACCACACCCGAGGGCGAGGAACTGACGTTCCAGACGATGGGCGAGGTGGTGGTCTTCGACGGTTTCCTGCGTGCCTTCACCGACGGCGCCGAGCTCAAGGTGCGCCGCCACGCCGTCGAGGAGGACGAGGAGGACGAGAGCGGACGCGTGCCGTTCACGGTCACCCTGCCCCACATGGCTGTCGGCGACAGCCTCCAGCGTGCGGCGGCATCGGCCACCCAGCGCTTCTCGCAGCACCCGGCGCGCTACAACGAGGCGACGCTGGTGCGCAAGCTCGAGGAACTGGGCATCGGCCGTCCGTCGACCTACGCGCCGACCATCTCGACCATCCAGCAGCGCGAGTATGTGACGCGCCTGGAGAAACCCGCCGAGGAGCAGACAATCGTGGTGCTGACCTTGGGCAAGGAGAAGCTGTCGGAGAAGACGAAGAGCGTGAAGATGAGCTCGGAGCGCGGACGCCTCGTGCCCACCGACGTGGGTGTGGTGGTCAACGACTTCCTGACGCAGTATTTCCCCCAGATCATGGACTACAACTTCACCGCCGAGGTGGAGAAGAAGTTCGACGACGTGGCTGAGGGCGGATGCGCCTGGCAGGACACCGTGGGCACGTTCTACCGCGACTTCGAGCCGCAGGTGGACGCCACGATGAACGCCCGCGACGAGCATCGCGTGGGCGAGCGCGTACTGGGCACCGACCCCGCGAGCGGCCAGCCCGTGAGCGTGAAGATAGGACGCTTCGGACCGGTCATCCAGATCGGCCGCGCCACGGACGACGAGAAGCCGCGCTTCGCGCGCCTCGCCGAGGGTATGAGCATGGAGACGGTGACACTCGAGGAGGCCCTCGAGCTGTTCCGCCTGCCGCGCACGCTGGGCGACTTCGAGGACTCGGAGGTGGTGATCGGTGCCGGCCGCTTCGGTCCCTACGTCCTCCACGCCAAGAAGTTCACAAGCATACCCTCCGACATGGACCCGCTCACCATCACCCTCGAGGACGCCGTGCGCCTCATCGTGGCGAAGCGCAACGAGGAGACCCAGCGCGTCCTGCGCAAGTTCGAGGAGGACGACGCGATGCTGGTGATGAACGGCCGCTACGGTCCCTACATCAGCTACCAGGGCAAGAACTACCGCCTGCCCAAGGACATGCAGGACCATATCACCGAGCTGACCTACATGGAGTGCCAGCTCGCCATCAAGAACCAGCCGGAGAAGCCTGCGCGCCGCGGCAAGAAGTGACCGTCAGACTATGCTGCGCATCATCCTTGTCGGATACATGGGCAGTGGCAAGACCACTGTGGGCAAGGCGCTCGCCGAGGCGCTCGGACTGTCGTTCTACGACCTGGACTGGTGTGTCGAGAGCCGCTATCACCGCACCGTGCCCCAGCTCTTCGCCGAGCGCGGGGAGGAGGGCTTCCGCGAGCTGGAGCGCCGCCTGCTCCACGAGGTGGCGGAGTTCGAGGACATCGTCCTCGCCTGCGGGGGCGGCACGCCCTGCTTCTTCGACAACATGGACTTCATCACCTCCCAGGCGCAGACCGTCTACCTCAAGGCCACACCCGAGACGCTCGCCATGCACCTGCGCATGGGCAAGGTGGAGCGCCCGCTCATCAAGGGCAAGACACCCGAGCAGCTCACCGACTACATACGCGAGAGCCTCGCCCAGCGCGAGCCTTTCTACAGCCGCGCCCACCACACGCTCTGCGTCGACCTCCTCGAGAACTTCAGTAAGATAAAGATCACCGTCCAGCTGATCCGCGACCTCCTAAAAGTTTAGATTTAAAATCTATAGAATCTATAGAATCTATAAAATCTAAAAAAAAATAACTCTCACACCTCCCTCCCTCACCCACAACTTATTACCTATTACTTATTACCTATTAGCTAAATGAGAAAATGGAGAATTGAAGACAGCGCGGAGCTGTACAACATGCCCGGATGGGGCATCAACTACTTCGGCATCAACGAGAAGGGCAACATCTACGTCACGCCGAAGAAGGACGACGTGCAGGTCGACCTCAAGCAGGTCATCGACGAACTTGCCGTGCGCCACATCACTCCGCCCGTGCTCCTGCGCTTCCCCGACATCCTCGACAACCGCATCGAGAAGACGGACGCCTGCTTCCGCAAGGCGTCGAAGGAATACAGCTACCGCGGCGAGCACCACATCGTGTTCCCCATCAAGGTCAACCAGATGCGCCCCGTGGTCGAGGAGATCATATCCCACGGCAAGCGCTACAACATCGGTCTGGAGGCCGGCTCGAAACCCGAGCTCCACGCCGTGCTTGCCACCAACATGGACTCCGACTCGCTCATCATCTGCAACGGACACAAGGACCAGTCGTTCATCGAACTGGCTCTCCTCGCCCAGAAGATGGGCAAGCGCGTCTTCCTCGTGGTCGAGAAGATGCCCGAGATGAAGATCATCGCCGAGACGGCGGAGCGACTGGGCGTGCGACCCAACATCGGCATTCGCATCAAGCTCGCCTCGACGGGCAAGGGCAAGTGGCAGGAGAGCGGCGGCGACGCCTCGAAGTTCGGACTGAACTCGAGCGAGCTGCTCCACGCCCTCGAGTTGCTCGACGAGATGGGCATGCGCGACTGCCTGAAGCTCATTCATTTCCACATCGGCAGCCAGATCACCAAGATCCGCCACATCTCCATCGCCCTGCGTGAGGCGGCTCAGTTCTACGTCCAGCTGCACGCCATGGGCTACAACGTCGAGTTCGTCGACTGCGGCGGCGGTCTGGGCGTCGACTACGACGGCACGCGCAGCTCAAACAGCGAGTCGAGTGTCAACTACAGCATCCAGGAGTATGTCAACGACTGCGTCTGGACGCTCGTCGACGCCGCCGACAAGGCGGGCATCCCGCACCCGAACATCATCACCGAGGGTGGTCGCTCCCTGACCGCCCACCACTCGATACTCATCATCGAGGCTCTCGAGAGCGTGACCGCCCCGCAGATGCCCGAGGACTTCCAGCCGGGTCCCGACGACCACAAGCTGGTGCACGACCTGACCGAGATCTGGGACCACCTGAGCAGCCGCTCGATGCTCGAGGACTGGCACGACGCCGAGGACATCCGCGAGGAGTGCCTCGACCTCTTCCGCCACGGCATCATCGACCTCAAGACGCGCGCCCAGATCGAGTCGCTCTACTGGGCGATCAGCCACGAGGTGGCTGAGCTCGCCCACCATCAGAAGCACGTCCCCGAGGAACTGCGCAAGCTGGACAAGCAGATGGCGGACAAGTATTTCTGCAACTTCTCGCTCTTCCAGTCCATGCCCGACTCGTGGGGCATCGACCAGATCTTCCCCATCATGCCCATCCAGCGCCTCAACGAGGAACCGACGCGCAGTGCCCAGCTCCAGGACATCACCTGCGACTCCGACGGCAAGGTGACCTCGTATGTCCATGGCGTCCAGCAGACGAGCTACCTGCCGCTCCACCCCATACGCCCGGGCGAACCTTATTATATAGGTGTGTTCCTCGTGGGTGCCTACCAGGAGATACTCGGCAACATGCACAACCTCTTCGGCGACACCAACGCCGTGCACATCAGCGTGGACAAGGAGGGCTACACCATCGACCAGTTCATCGACGGCGAGACGATAGCCGACGTGCTCGAGTACGTCCAGTACGACCCCAAGAACCTCGTCCGTCGCCTTGAGATCTGGGTGAGCCGCGCCATCAAGGCAGGCAAGATCACCGAGGCCGAGGGCAAGGAGTTTATCAGCAACTACCGCGCCGGCCTCTACGGCTACACTTATCTGGAATAAAGGGTACACCCCCATCGAAAAATCCCGTCAGCAAAATGGCACCAAAAGTATCATTTTGCTGACTATTTATTCGTTTTGTATACATTTTCACCGCATTTCGAGCGGTTTTTGAGTTTTTTTTGCGTTTATATGAAAAAAAAGCACTAACTTTGTGGCTCGATTGTGTAATCAACAGCATTAAAAAGCAAGAAAATACCAAGGTAAAAGTGATGAAGAGACTAATCCTATCGCTGACTCTGATGGTGACCATGGCCGTGGCGGCTTTCGCCCAGGACGACGTCATCACAGGTTCGGTATGCGACGAACAGGGCGAGGCGCTCATTGGCGCCACCGTCATGGTTAAGGGTACCAAGCAGGGTGTCGTGACTGACATCAATGGTAACTTCAAGATTGCCGACGCCGCCGGCAAGTCACTCGTGTTCTCATACATCGGTTATGAGTCGGTGACCGCCAAGGCGAAAAAGGGCATGAAGGTTAAGATGAAAGAGAACGCACAGCTCGACGAGGTCGTCGTGACCGGTACGCAGGTGATCGACAAGCGCCTGTTTACGGGTGCCGCCACCAAGATCGAGGCGGAGAAGACGAAACTCGACGGTGTGGCTGACGTGAGCCGTGCCCTCGAAGGTCGTGTGGCTGGTGTGACCGTGCAGAACGTGTCGGGCACATTCGGTACGGCTCCGAAGATTCGTGTGCGTGGTGCCACATCTATTTATGGCAACTCCAAGCCTCTCTGGGTCATCGACGGTGTCATCCTAGAGGATGATGTTGATATCAACGCCGACGACTTGTCTTCAGGCGATGCCGAGACGCTGATTTCTAACGCCATAGCCGGTCTTAACGCCGACGATATCGAGTCGTTCACCATCCTTAAGGACGGTAGCGCAACATCTATATATGGTGCGCGCGCGATGGCGGGCGTGGTGGTCATCACCACCAAGCGCGGCAAGCAGGGCGCCTCGACCATCAACTACACGGGCGAGTTCACCTACCGCATGAAGCCCTCGTACTCCAACTACAACATCTGCAACTCGCAGGAGCAGATGGGCATCTACCGCGAGATGGCCGCCAAGGGATGGCTCAACTTCGCCAACCTCGCCAACGCCTCGTCGTCGGGTGTCTACGGACACATGTACAACCTCATCGCCCAGTACGACGAGACAAAGGGTGAGTTCGGCATGCCCAACACCGAGGCGGCGATGAACGCCTACCTCCAGGAGGCCGAGTTCCGCAACACCGACTGGTTCGACCTTCTCTTCAAGAACACGGTGATGATGAACCACTCGCTGAGCATCTCGACGGGCAGCGAGAAGGCGACCCTCTACGGTTCGCTCTCATATCTCCGCGACCCGGGATGGACGATCGGCGACAACGTGTCGCGTTTCACCGCCAACATGAACGCCCAGTTCAAGCTCTCGGACAAGGTGTCGCTGGGCATACTGACCAACGCCAACTTCCGCAAGCAGAACAACCCCGGTACGCTCTCGCGCGAGGTCGACGAGGTGTCGGGAGCCGTCAACCGCAGCTTCGACATCAACCCGTTCTCATACGCGCTGAACACGTCGCGCACGATGGACCCCAACTCCACCTACAGCCGCAACTACGCCGCGTTCAATATCTTCGACGAGTTGGCCAACAACTACCTGACCACCAACGTCCATGAGCTCCGCTTCCAGCTCGACCTCACGGTCAAGCCCGTAAAGGGACTCGAGCTGAAGGCCTTGGGTTCGTACCGCACCACGACGCGCCTTCAAGAGCACTTCATCCTCAACAAGTCGAACATGGCTGAGGCCTACCGCGCCGGCGTGGACAACCCCAGCATCATGTACAGCAACCGCTACCTCTACACCGACCCGGACAAGGACAACGCCGACCCCATCTCGGTGATGCCCACCGGCGGTATCTACCTGCGCACCGACCGCACGGCCAAGCAGCTCGACCTGCGTCTCTCGGCTCAGTACGTCAAGGTGTGGGGCGAGGACCATATCCTCAACCTCTTCGGCGGCATGGACCTCCAGAGCCTCGAGAGCGAGAAGATCTATCACTCTGACTACGGCGTCGACTACGACAACGGCCGTCTGGTCAACGTGGTGCCCGAGTTCTACAAGCAGGCACGCGAGGAGGGCACCACGCTCTCAAGCTTCGACAAGGGCTGGAGCCGCGGTCTCGCCTACTACCTCTCTAACACCTACAGCTACCAGGGCAAGTACACTATCAACCTGACGGGACGCTACGAGGGCAGCAACCGCCTCGGCCGCTCAACCTCGTCACGCTGGCTTCCCACATGGAACGTCGCCGGCGCGTGGAACATCCACGAGGAGGGCTTCTTCAAGCGCTGGGCGGAGAAGGCCAACAACGCCATCTCGCACGCCACGCTGCGCGCCTCTTACTCGCTGACCGCCGACCGCGGCCCCGGATACATCAGCAACGCAACCCCGCTCATCTACCCGGGACAGATCTGGCGCCCCCAGGGCGACCAGGTGGAGAACGTGCTGGCGCTCAGCAACATCGCCAACAGCGAGCTGACCTACGAGAAGAAGCATGAGTTCAACGTGGGCGTCGACGTCGGTTTCCTCAACAACCGCATCAACATGGTCTTCGAGGCCTACTGGCGCAACTGCTACGACCTGATTGGCATCATCCAGACCCCCGGTTGCGGCGGATACATCACCAAGTACGCCAATGTCGCCACGATGAAGACCCACGGCGTCGAGCTGACCATCTCGTCTAACAACCTCTCGCTCCAGAGCCCCATCAAGTGGACCACCGACTTCACCTTCTCATGGAACGTGGACAAGATCACCGACCTTAAGTCGCGCTCCAACATGATCGACCTCTGCTCGGGCACGTCGTCGAGCCACTTCCGCGAGGGCTACTCGCGCTCGGCTCTCTTCTCGATCCCCTTCGCCGGTCTGAACGACCAGGGTATCCCCCAGGTAGTCAACCAGGACGGCGTGGTGACCACCGACGACATCAACTTCCAGGAGTATGAGAAGCTCGACAACCTCATCTACGAGGGACCGACCGAGCCTCCCTTCACCGGCGGCCTGAACAATATGATCAAGTGGAAGAACCTGCGTCTCAACATCTTCCTCACCTACTCGTTCGGCAATGTGATCCGCCTCGACCGCGTATTCTCGGCTGGCTACTCCGACCAGAGCGCCATGCCCAAGGACTTCATGAACCGCTGGGTGGAGTCGGGCGACGAGCGCTACACCGACGTGCCCGTGATTGCGTCGTACCGCCAGTACGCCAACACCTACGCACTCTCGTACGCCTACAACGCCTACAACTACTCCAACGCCCGCGTGGCGAGCGGCAGCTTCATCCGTCTCAAGGATATCTCGCTCACCTACGACCTGCCCAAGAAGTTCCTCCACAAGATAGGCCTCAACACAGCGTCGATCAAGTTCGACGCCACCAACCTCTGGCTCATCTACGCTGACAAGAAGCTCAACGGCCAGGACCCTGAGTTCGTCAACTCGGGCGGTGTGGCAATGCCTATGTCAAAACAGTTCACCATGACCCTGCGTCTGGGCATCTAATCAACATTAAAAGGAGAAAGAAGACATGAAGATATTCAAGCATATAGCATTCGCCGCCCTCGCCGTGCTGGCCACGGGTTGCGACTTCCTCGATCAGAACCCCGACGAACGCGTTGACGCCGACAACCTCAACGAGTCGCAGCTGGTGACGCTAATCGCCGGTTCGTACCCCGTGTACAACCCCGCATGGATCTGCGAGCTCTCGAGCGACAACTACGTGGACAACAACGCCCCCAACCTGCCCGCCAGCGAGCGCGAGGAGCAGAAGCTCATACACTTCAAACTCACCCCCTACGACGTGATGGACAGCGAGATCTTCGCCTTCAAGCCTGTGACCGCCTCGACGGGAACAGACTCGCCCACGGGCATCTGGGAGGGCTACTACAACTCCATCGCCGGCTGCAACCAGATTCTCGCCTCGATGACCGCTAACGTGGGCTTCGACGTTAACCGCACCGAGGCCGACTTCGCCAACGAGGGCGAGTACAAGGCCTTCCGCAGTCGCATCGAGGGCATGAGCGAGAAGATGCGCGCCGTGCGCGCCGAGAGTCTCATCCTGCGCGCCTTCAACCACTTCGTGCTCGTGAACGTGTTCTCGCCCGCCTTCCGCGACTGGGACCTCTCGAAGGCCGATGTCGGCGTGCCCTACGTCACCGTGCCCGAGGACAAGGTGATGGTGATGTACGACCGCGGCAACGTGGCTGGCACCTACGCCAAGATCAAGGCCGACCTCATGGAGGGTCTCAAGGATGTCAGCGACGTGCATATTGAGAAGCCGGCCTGGCGCTTCACCATCAAGGCCGCCAACGCCTTCGCCGCCCGCTTCAGCCTCTACACGCGCGACTACGCCAACGTGATTAAATACGCCAACCTCGTCCTCGGCGAGGACTACTCGACGCTGCCCCTCAACCTGATGGACAACACTGTCTTCAAGGGGGCTACGATGAGCGACGACTACATCAAGCGTTGGCAGGCACCTACGAGCCAGAACAACCTTATGTTGCTCGCTACTTACTCGCTGTTCGCTCGCCATTGCTGCGGTCAGCGCTACGGTCTGTCGTCTATTCCCTTGCGCGAGATTTACTATCGCACGGGTGTCAACTGGACCTGGACCGCCCATCCCCACGCCATCATCAGCGGCGCCCTCTACTACCGCATCAAGTCCGACTACGGCTTCTTCTCGATGAAGGTGGGCGAGGAGTTCCAGTACAGCGACAAGATCGCAGGTATCGGCTACCCCCACATCATCCGCCGCGAGTTCACGGGCAACCACCTGCTCCTCGAGCGCGCCGAGGCGTACATCATGACCGGTCAGAAGGAGAACGCCTTCAAGGACCTCATCGCCTACGACGACACGCGCCGCAACATGGACGAGGAGAACAAGAAGACCTACGTCGAAGGCGGCGGCATGACCCCACTCACGCAGAGCATGATCGAGAAGTGGTTCGCCAAGACCTCGAACCCCAACTGCAAGCCTCTGGACAGCTGGAACACATGGTTCAGCACCATGTCTCCCACCTATCCTCAGCTGACCGCCGAATACCTGCCCCTCATGAACTGCCTCAACGAGATGAAGCGCTACGAGACCGTGCAGGAGGGCTACCGCTTCTTCGACCTCAAGCGCTGGGGCGTCGAGTACAGCCACGAGATCTCGGACGGCGAGGGCAGCAAGTACGCCGTCACGCTGACGTCGCTCGACCCGCGCCGCGCCATCGAGGTGCCCCAGGAGGTGCTCGCTGCTGGCATGCAGTCTTCACGCACAAAACCGACTTCGGTGACCCCCGCCAGCAGCCTCAAGTCGGCCGCCGACCTCCAGGAGCGTGTACCACAGGAATGACAAGCACCCACATCAAACACAGACTGACATGAAAAAGATTTTCGTTATATGCCTCATGGCGGCTCTCTCAGCCGCAATGTTCAACTCATGCTCCAGCGATGAGTTCGGACCGTCGATCTTCACCATTTCGTCGGGCAACATCGACAAGACGGCCTACACGGCTCCGCTCGACTCGTTCGTGAAGAAGTGCTTCCTCATGCCCTACAACGTCGACTTCAAGTACAAGATGGAGGACATCTCGACCGACGTGAACAAGAACCTCGTGCCCGCCACCTACGACAAGTGCAAGGAGATAGCCGTGCTCATCAAGTACCTCTGGTATGATGTCTACCGCCAGAAGGCGGGCAAGGACTCCGTCGAGGGCGAGACATTGCTCAAGAAGTTCTCTCCGCGCATCATCCACATCGTGGGCTCGAAGAACGTCAACCCGAACACCGGCACAGAGGTGCTGGGCGAGACCGCCAGCGGCATCATGATCACCATGTTCCGCACCAACACGCTCGACGTCGAGGACATGGACTACAGCAACGAGTATTTCTTCAAGACGATGCACCACGAGTTCGGCCACATGCTCTGCTCGAAGTTCGTCGTGCCGCAGAACTACCGCACCATCACCGCCGGCACCTACGACGCCCTCTCATGGCAGGAGACGTCCGACTCGGTGGCTCTCGGACAGGGTTACATCTCGCAGTACTCGCGCAACAACTACGAGGACGATTTCGTCGAGATGTTCTGCGTCTACCTGACCTCGACGCCTGACCAGTGGGAGCGCCGCCTCAACACCTCGCGCTGGGCGTGGGAGGAGGTTGAGGTCATGTACGACTACTGGAGCAAGTTCAACAACAAGGTGAAGGTCGGCACAGCCGACATCGACTCGGTGGGCTACCTCAAGTCCGTCTCAGACAAGGGCGACGGCAAGTGCACCATCATCCGCAAGAAGGTGAAGCGCGAGGACACCTCCGAGGAGGAGTCGACCGTCTACGCCCACACCATTCCCGACGACGAGGGCAACATACAGTTCGTCGGCGAGGGCGGCCACGACAACATCCTCATCAAGTTCGGCATCCTTAAGAACTACCTCACCGAGAACTACAACATCGACATCGACAAGATCCGCGACGAGGTCAACCACCGCTCCTACTACTACAACCCCGACGGCACCATCGCCGTCGACGAGCAGGGCAAGCCCCAGAACCGCGTCCGCGACGTGCTGCCCGTACTGCTGAAGAACCTCGAGGAATACAACTTCTGATCACACACAACACACATCTAAAGAGGAATGAAAAAGATTTTTCCCATACTGCTCGTCCTGCTCGCGCTAAGCGCCTGCAAGAACGAGGTTGACAATATCTTCGGCGACAGCGCCGCCGAGCGCCTCAACAAGACACAGGCGAAATACGAGAAGATGCTCGTGGCGTCCAAGTACGGCTGGGCGTTCGAATACTACCCCACGGCGAGCGCCGACGACGGCGCGCTGCTCTATGCCCTCTACTTCGACAAGGACGGCAGCGTGACCGTGGCGGGCGACCCCAAAAAGACAGGCAATGTCAAGAGCATCACGTCGTGCTGGGACATCATCACCGACAACGGCCCCACGCTCTCGTTCAGCACCTACAACGATCTCATCCACCAGTTCGCCGACCCCATGGACGACGGCTCGGGCTCCGAGGGCGACTACGAGTTCTCGTTTGTCTACTCGACCACCGAGGATCCCGACTCGGTCATCATGCTCAAGGGCAAGAAGCGCGGCCTCTACAGCCGACTGAAGATGATCGACGAGGACCTCAGCCCTGAGGAGTACCTCAACGACTGCACGGGCAAGCTGTACGAGCTCTTCCCCGACAAGACGCGCAACTACGTCCTGCTCAACATCGGCGACGAGGAGTACCGCATCGACAACATGTACACGACCGTGGCGGAGTTCTACCCCTACGGCAAGGACAAGGTGCTCTACGCCGAGGCCAACTCGTTCATCTTCGTCAAGTACGGCGGCCGCTACTACGCCCGCTTCAACAAGCCCTTCAAGACCAAGGACGGCAGCAAGAGCGAGACGCGCTTCGTCTATGAGCCCGCCAACCACCGCCTCGTCGGTGTCAACGACCCGGGCATCACCATCGTGCCGCCCCGCATGGCGCGCTTCTTCGTCGACGAGCTGCTCGGCAAGAATGGCATGATCAAGACGGCCACCATCCTGCGCAACTCGATGAAGAGCGACTCGTTCGCCGCCATTTGGAACACCGCCTCCGCCGCCCTGTCCAAGAAGAACTACACGCTCAACGGCTGCGAGTTCTCGACCACTTACGCCACCAACGACTACAACTGCGTCGTCGCCCTCAGGTACAAGCCCAAGACGGGTGCCGAGAAGAGCGTCTACTACACGTACAACCTGTCGCTCGACAACGACATCGCGACCATCAAATATGTCGGTCCCTACAATGCCGGCGCGGAGACCCTGCTCACCAACGTGCCTGAGTGCGAGCCCCTGCTCCGCGCCATCGAAGGCAACTACACGGTGGAGAATCCCAACACCGACATGCTGCTCGTCGTCAAGAACACCATCAACCTCGTCTCTGCCGACAGCGACAAGGCATTTAACTTGAACGTGTCGTACAGGGAGGAACAGCAAAGAAATTAAAAGGTAAAAAGATACAAATTTATTAACAAAAAAAATGACAATTATGAGAAAACTTTTACTCGTGATGTCTTGCGTTGTTGCCATGGGTGCATCGGCGCAGATGCAGAACTTGTCCATCCAGGGCAAGCCCCAGCCGGTCAGGATGGACCGTAAGATGTTGAAGAACAAGGCTACAGCCGTTCTCGACAATGCAAAGACCGCCAAGACCAGCGGTCCCCGTCGCGCCGCCGCCGATGGTGTTTACTACAAGACCCCCCAGGGCTCTATGTGGTTGATCACTGAAGAGCCGTTCTACGGCTACAGTTACGCTTACCACGTGCTCGCTCCCTGGACCGAGTTCGAGTATGAGAACAAGAGCATCCTGAAGAAAGGCAAGTGGTACTACAACCTGGACGAGGGTCTGTACGACGTGACCGAGTATTTCGCCGACGAGAAGAACAACTTCTGGAATTCTTTCTCTGGCGGCGAGGGCTACTACTACTCTCCCATCTATGAGGAGGGTAACGTGCAGTATGCTCCCGCAGCCGAAAAAGGTGAGGCTGTCGGCTATGTTGGCCCTACGAACAACCTGAGCCCGCTGCCCACCAACCTCACTACCACCGAGATGTACGGCATGGGTTCACTCCAGCCCCATGAGAACCTCTATGGTGCTGGTCAGCTTCAGTATCAGACCGGTGAGACCGGAACGGCCGTGGGCGTGCGCTACTGCATGCACAAGCCCATGCGTCCGCTCTATGTAGAGAAGATATTCCTCTGGGGTTTGGTCACTGACAACACCTTGTCACCTATGCCCGAGGGCACCGAGCTGACCATGATGGTTTACAACATGGAGAATACCGAGGCTGATCCCATCGTACTGACATGTAAGGGCGAGGACCTCGTGTTCGACGAGGAGTACGATGGCTGGAACTTCTACATCGTGAACTTCACCAAGAAGGTCATCGACGAGGTTTCCCGCGAGGAGGTTGCCGAGCCGTTCGTCATCGACTACCCGGCTGAGATCTATGTCCTTGGTGTCAATCAAGACGGCGTTAATCTCGGCTTCCCCGGCGTAGTGACCCCCGCTGAGTTCATGGACAACTCCGAGGAGGCCACAGATTTCGACCAGGCTTACTTCATCGTTCAGGTTGACCAGACTGGCGAGGTTCGCTACCACTACTATGGCTACTGTGTGCCCGTCGTCGGCTTCACCTCTATGTTCGAGGTTGTCGACGTGCTCGCCGAGGCTGAGACCGAGCAGGGTGTTATCAAGGATCTCGATGGCGTAGTCGTTTCTGCCGACGGCACTGACTGCGTCAACTATGTTGACGAAGAGATGCCCGGTGTTGAGGTTACCACAGCCCTTGACTGGACCGACACGAAGACTGGCGAGGACTTGTACTGGTCGGACGACATGTACGACTACGACTGGATCAACAACCTCGTGCTCACTCAGTTCGCCGACTCTGAGGGCCAAGCCATCGGCGGTGCATACGCCGTAGGCGTTGAGTGCCAGCCCCTGCCCGCAGGCGAGACCGTGCGCTACGCCCGCATCCACCTCAATGGCCGTGGCGTGACCTCGGGCCCCATCTACATCATCCAGGGTAAGGGCACCATCGAGGAGTGCAAGCGCGTGACCGCTGTCAACAGCGTCAAGGCTGCCACCGTTGCCAACGACAAGTTCTTCAACATCGCCGGCCAGAACGTGAAGAAGGCCACCAAGGGCCTCATCATCAACAACGGCAAGAAGTACCTCGTGAAGTAATTCTTCCTACCATACACATTCTTTGCAGCGGCGGTCCGATGAGGGTCGCCGCTGTTAATATATGCGAAAAGTTTGGCGGATTGGAAATTTTGCCTTAACTTTGTGGTTGGAAAACACAAAACAACAAGTCATGACCATGAAAAAGATATGCATGCTGATGCTCGTCTGCGCCGTGCAGGCGGCATTGTGGGCGATACCCGCCAGACGGGGCGTCTGGAGGGAGATAACGACAGCCGACGGCAAGGTGGTGCGCGCCGAACTGCGCGGCGACGAGTATTTCAGCTACTGGCAGGCCGCCAACGGACTCTGCTACGTCAAGGACTACGAGACGCAGACGTACAGGAGCATCAACATCACCGACGTGCGCACACGCAGCAGCGAGAGGCGGCGCGCGGCGTCGTCGGTCCCCATGAGGATACCCATCGGTGGCGACCACCCGGACTACATAGGCTCGAAGAGGGGTCTCATCATCATGGCGCAGTTCCAGGACCGCAAGTTCCAGCCCGAGCACACGGCTGAATACTACAGCCATGTCGCCAACGACGAGAACTTCAGCTCCGACGAGGGCTATGTGGGCTCTATCCGCGACTATTTCCACGCCCAGAGCAACGGTAAGTTCACGCTCAACTTCGACATCGTCGGCCCCGTCGACCTCAAGAACAACATGTCGTACTACGGCAAGAACGACTCGTATGGCAGTGACACCAACGTGCGTGCGATGGTCATCGAGGCGGTCGACGCCGCCGAGAAGCAGCTCGGCTCGTTCGACGAGTATGACTGGTTCGGCGACGGCTATGTCGACCAGGTCTTCGTCATCTACGCCGGTCTCTGCGAGGCGGAGACGGGCATCGACGACCTCATCTGGCCCCACCGCTCGCAACTGGCATACTCCATCAGCCGCGGCGGCAAGCGCATACAAGTCTATGCCTGCGCCAGCGAGCAGCAGATCAACAACGACGGCACCGAGAAGGTGATGGGCATAGGCGTCTTCTGCCATGAGTTCAGCCACTGCCTCGGCCTCGCCGACCTCTACGACACGGGCAGCAGCGGCAACTACGGCATGTCGTGGTGGGACATCATGGACATTGGCGACAACCTCGCTGACAAATTCGTGCCCTGCAACTACAGCGGCTTCGAGCGCAACTACTGCGGCTGGCTCGACCCCATCGTGCTCACCGACGATGTCGACGTGAAGGACATTCGCCCCATCAGCGAGGGCGGCACCTACTACGTCGTCTACAACGACGCCCACAAGGACGAGTTCTACACCATCGAGTACCGCAAGCCTACGGGCTGGGACAAGCATTTCAACTACTCGGGACTGCTCATCTCGCACGTCGATTTCGACAAGAACATCTGGGCGAACAACAAGGTCAACTGCACCGACGCGACGACCACCAACGACCATGAGCGCTTCTCGGTCTTCTGCGCCGACAACAAGCAGTTGCTCTACGATCAGTCCAACAACTTCTACCCCGCCAATGGCAACACATGGCTGAGCGACAAGTCGACCCCGGCGGCCATCCTCTACCACCCCAACTCTGCGGGCGAGCATTTCATGAACAAGCCCATCACGCGCATACGCGTCGAGGACGACGGCACCATGTCGTTCCGCTTCCGCAACCGCGTCGGCTACGTGCCCGAGCCGCTGCCCGAGGGCTACCACTTCCTCGAGACCTTCGACGAGTGCTACGGCTACGGCGGCAACGACGGCGTGTGGAGCGGTGTGAACACCGAAGTCTTCGTCCCCGACAACGAGGGCTGGACATCGAGCTACAAGTACGGAGCCAGCGCGTGCGCCCGCTTCGGCACCAATGCCCAGCGCGGTGTCACCGTCACCCCCGCAATCCGCATCAGCGGCGAGAAGCGCCTCGCCTTCCGTGCCGCTCCCTGGACGGGCGAGGCGGCCACGCTCACCCTCTCCGTCGCTTCCGGCAACGCCACCCTCTCCGCCACCTCGTTCACGCTCGTGAAGGGCCAGTGGACCGACTTCGAGACCACCGTCAAGGGCGAGGGTGACGTCACCATCCAGTTCCGCGCCAACAAGGGCCGCTTCTTCCTCGACGACGTCGCCGTCACCGACCCCGGCATCACTCCCGTCGATGCCGTCGATGCCGCCCCCGCGGCTCCCGACAGGTGCCACAACCTCATGGGCATGCCCGTCGCTCCCGACACCCGCGGCATCATCATCAGCAACGGCAGGAAGATAGTGAACAAGTAATAAACAAAGAGAGGTGAAGCACTTGGCTTCACCTCTCTTTTTATACGTACATCAGCGTCGAGAGGCCGTCGGGGGCGAAGGTGCGCTGCGCCATGTCCTGGAGCTGGGGGGCGGTGACGGCGCGGAGGCGGGCGATGGACTCGTCGAGGCCATAATAGGTGCCGTTGCGCAGCAACACCTTGCCCATGGCGATAGCATTGCTCTCAATGTTATCGCGCGTGAGCGCCAGTTGGCCGCAAATCTGCGCCTTGGCGTTCTCAAGGGCGCGAGCGGAGAGGGGAGCCTGCATGAGGCGATCCATCTCGCGGGCCGCAATGCGACGGCAACGACGCACATCCTTCTGGTCGCAACCGAAATAGATGGTCCACACACCGCAGTCGGTGAACGCATTGTAGTTGCTCTCGACCGTATAGACAAGTCCGTTGCGCTCGCGCATGGCGAGGTTGAGGCGCGAGTTGAGGCTCGGGCCGCCCAGGATGTTGGTGAGCAGCACCATCGTCAGGCGGTTGGGGTCGAAGTAGGACAAGCTACGCGTGCCGATAATCACGTGTGCTTGGTGCACATTCTTCTCCACCGTGCGCTCGCTCGCCCCGACAACCGCGGGCACGGTGCGCGAGACCTGGCAGGCGACGGTGCCTCGCTGCGACATATTCTCCCGTATGCGTGCGTTGATGCGCGTCAGTAAGCGCTCTTCATCAATGTTGCCGCGCACGAACAGCACCATGTTGCCGGGCGTGTAGAGGCGGTCGGCGAAAGCCTTCATGTCCGCTGTCGTGTGGCGGCGCAGGAGGTCAGCCTCGCCCAGGATGCTACGCCCGAGGGGGTGGGTGCCGAAGAGTTGTGTATCAAACTCGTCGAAGATGAGTTCCGAAGGCGAGTCGTTATAGCTCTCAATCTCGTCGATGACCACCTCCGCCTCGCGGCGCATCTCCGCCTCGGGGTAGATGCTACCGAAGACGATATCGGTGAGCAACTCCAGTCCGCGGTCGAGATAGCGCGGTTCGACGGCACAGTAATAGACGGTCTCCTCCTTCGTCGTGTAAGCGTTCAGTTCGCCGCCCACACATTCAAGGCGGTTGATGATCTGGACGGCGGAGCGACGGCGCGTCCCCTTGAACGTCATGTGCTCGGTGAAGTGCGCCATGCCGCTCTCAGACGGCAGTTCGTCGCGGGTGCCGGCATTGACCGCCAGTCCCATATATACGCCTGCCGACGGACAGTGTTCCACTATCACGCGCAGGCCATTATCAAGAGTTGATGTTAGCATTTAGTATGTATAGATTGTATAGATTATATAGACACTATAGATTTTATTATTAACGGGGCCTCCGGCCCCATATTGAACAGCAGGTCGACTATCGACAGATTGGCGAGGAAGCCCGTCTTGTCGGCGAAGACCTGGTAGTAGGGCTGT
>JABUTZ010000015.1:28640-33478 GCA_021443415.1 Bacteroidaceae bacterium
ATCAGGCAGCGGTTGCGGTAGGTCTGCTTCACATAGTGGTCGCACACCTCAATCATCGCCCCTCCCGCCATGAGCCAGCCAAACCACTCCACCGGCGGCAGATAAGCCATCGACAACAACACCCTATCGCCCATCTCACAATCCACACCCACAAAACTATACCTTTATTCTCTATTCTTTATTCTTTATTCTTTAGTCAAATGACTCCACCCAGCGGAACATCCTCTCCCAGCGAATGCCGCCGGTGAAGAGGGCGCGGTCGGGGTCGAGCGAGAGCCAGATCATGATAGGCTTGCCCACGACGTGGTCCTCGGGCACGAAACCCCAGTAGCGGCTGTCGGCGCTGTTGTGGCGGTTGTCGCCCATCATCCAGTAGTAGTCCATGCGGAACGTGTAGCTGTCCGCCTTCTTGCCGTTGATGATGATGTCGCCTATGTCGTTCACCTCGAGCGTGTTGCCCTCGTAGGCCACGATGCATCGCTCGTAGAGGGGCAGGTTGTCGAGGTCGAGCTTGACGGTGGCCCCCTTCTTCGGGATCCAGATGGGGCCGTAGTTGTCCACCGTCCAGTGGCGGTTGCCGTTGAGGGGGTAGGTGTTGCGGTCGTCGTGGTGGATGTTGTAGGTGATCTCCTCCACCATCGGGTGGTGGCGCAGGGCCTCGTACTTCTTACGTGTGAGAGGCAGGAGTCCGTAGCTGTAGAGCATGTTGAGGTCGGAGTTGGAGATGCTGAGCCTCTGGGCCATCGAGTCTGGCATGAAGCGCGAGGTGAGCTTGACGATGTAGTTGTGCTGGGCGTTCTCGGGCTCCTTGGTTGCCTTGCCGTTGATGTACACCGTGCCGGCGAAGATCTTCAGCGTGTCGCCGGGCAGTCCGACGCAGCGCTTCACGTAGTTCTCGCGGCGGTCGACGGGCCGCCAGTCGATCTTGCCGTAGACGCCCGGATTGCCCTCGATGATCTGCCTGCCCACCTCATGATAGAGTTGGAAGGCCATGCGGCGCTCGTGAGCGTTGAGCTGGTCGATGGGCAGTTCGGCGCCCTTCTGGCGCATGAACTCCGTGCGTCCGAGTTCCTGACAGAGGGAGTAGAAGTCAGGGTTCTGGTACTCGATGCTCGAGGGTATGGTGTCGCCCGCGGGGAAGTTGAACACCACGATGTCGCCGCGCTTGACGGGGCTCGGGCTCACGCGCTCGTACTCCCACTGCGGCCACTCGATGTAACTCTTGCCCAGTCCCATCGGCATCGTGTGCTGGGTGAGCGGCATGGTGAGCGGTGTCATCGGCTTGCGCGGGCCGTAGCTCATCTTGCTCACGAAGAGGTAGTCGCCCACGAGAAGCGACTTCTCGAGCGAGGGCGACGGGATGGTGTAGTTCTGGAAGAAGTAGATGTTGACGAAATAGACAGCCACGAGGGCGAACACGATGGCGTCGACCCACGACATGAGCGTCACGAGAAACGAGTTCTCGAGGTCGCGCCACCAGCCCCAGTTGATCTTGCGCGTGATGTAGGCGTCGAAGATGAACGGTATCACGATGACTCCCCACCACGAACCTATCCAGATGAGGAACGCCGCATATAGCACAAGGGCGATGACGCATTTCGTCCACTGCCACCGCATGTTTGGTTTCTTAAGAACTTTCATTGTTATTTGATTTTTAACGCAGATTAACGCAGATGTTTATGTTGTTCGTTGGATGCTTTCAAATTGACGCAGATATTTTTTGCCACAGATTAACACCGATTTTGCCACAGATGTGCCGATGGCTGTTTGCCCTAAGACGTTGTTGTAGCCACCGTGTCGCAAACGACAGTTTGCGAGCCCAGTATCTCAAACAGGTCGCTCATGCGCTCGGCGCGCAGCATGGCGATGCGCGTCTCGCGGAAGTTGGGGATGCCCTTGAAGAGGGGCGTGGCGGCGAGGTGGCGGCGTATGTGCAGTATGCCGCGGTACTCGGCTGTCTCCGCCTCCTGCTCGTTGCGGCTCTGGCTGCGCAGCCGCTCGACGCTCGTGACCACCTGCTCCTTCAGCAGGGCGAGCTTGTCGGCGACGGTCAGCTCGCTCTCGGGATGCTTGATCTCGTGGAAGATCCATGGCCGTCCGAACGAGGCGCGTCCGATCATCACGGCGTCCACGCCCCAGCGCTCGAACGCCTCGCGGCATTCCGCGGCACTCGTTATGTCGCCGTTGCCGATGACGGGGATCCGCATGCGCGGGTTCGCCTTCACTTCACCAATCAGCGTCCAGTCCGCCCGGCCCGTGTACATCTGGGCGCGTGTGCGGCCGTGGATGGTCAGAGCCTGAGCCCCCGCGTCCTGTATGCGCTCAGCGAGTGGGACGATAATCTTGTGACTCTCGTCCCAGCCCAAGCGCGTCTTCACCGTCACGGGCACCTTCACGGCGTCCGCCACGGCGCGCGTTATCTCGCACAGCAGGTCGGGGTTCTGCAGCATGCCCGCTCCCGCCCCCTTGCCCGCCACCCGCTTCACGGGGCAGCCGAAGTTGAGGTCGATGATGTCGGGCTGTGCCTGCTCCACCACTATCTGTGCCGCGTCAGCCACCGTCTTCGGGTCGCGTCCGTAGATTTGTATCACCGCGGGACGCTCCTCGGGGTCGATCCGGAGCTTCTGCAGCGAGCGGTTGACCATGCGCACGAGGGCGTCGGCGGCCACAAACTCCGAGTATGCCATGTCCGCCCCGAGACGCCGGCACATCAGGCGGAACCCGATGTCCGTCACGTCCTCCATCGGGGCGAGCAGCACCGGCTTCTCACCCAGGTCTATGGCTCCTATCCTCATTTCAACTGCAAAAATAACACTTTTCTCACAAATAAACGCCCCGTGGCCCCCACTTTTTGCCTTTTGGCCGCCCAAAACGCTGGTTGCGGCGCTTTTTCACAGCATCGCGAGGGCTCTGTTCTCGGCGGCCTCCATCTGCTCGCGCTCGCCCGGTCCCTTGTCGTTGATGCCGCAGAGATGGAGGATGCCGTGGATGATGACGCGGAGGAGTTCGCGGCCGTATTCCACACCCATTCCCTCGGCGTTCGTGCGCACGGTGTCAAGGCTGATGATGAGGTCGCCGCTGATCGTGTCGCCGTGGTCGTAGTCGAAGGTGATGATGTCGGTGTAGTAGTCGTGCCGCAGGAACTGGCGGTTGACCTCGAGTATGCGCTCGTCGTCGACAAACACGTAGGCGATGTCGCCCACGCGCCGTCCGTAGGTCGCCGCGACAGCCGCCACCCAACGCCTCACCATCTCCTGGTCAACATCGGGCATCGCTATGCCTTGAGATTGAAAACTAATCATTCTTTGCGGGAGTTATGCGCCTGCGGCGCTGGGAGTTAATGAATGGGAGTTATGCGCCCGCGGCGCNGTGCACGTCATTGCCGCTGTCTTCGACAAGCGCACCCACATGCTCGTGGACTGGGAGATAAGAGATTGAAAAAACAGAACAACTAACCAAAAAACAAATATCTAACATGAAGAGAATGGCTTTTTGTCTCGTGGGACTGATGGCGGTCCTGACGGCGGTGGCGCAGCCACGCGTGGGACACACGTATAATATTTGCGACGCGAGCGGACGCATGCTCACCATCAAGGACGCGGCCCGCGAGCACGACGCACTGCTCTGCATGTCGGCGGCGGACGCCGAGGCGGCATGGACGCAGGTGTGGGCGCTGACCGACGCCACGGGCCAGGGCAAGCAGTTCACGCTCGTCAACCCCGAGACGTGGATGGCCGTCGACCAGGCCGAGACGACCGCCACCAAGGCGCTGCTCACCTGGGACGCCGAGCAGACCAACAGCAACCAGCAGTTCACCATCGAGGAGACCGAGGGAGGCATCCTCCTCGGCAACTCGCAAGGCAAGTACGTCAGCGAGCAGGAGGACGGCACGATCAAGATGGATGACAAGGGCACGGTGTTCAGCTTCGTCGAGAAGGAGTGCGACATCGTCTTCTACCCCGGAGCCACGGTGCGCCTCGTCAGCAAGGTCTTTGAACAGGCGATAGGCACCAACGAGATGTTCTCATCGGACACCTTCCTCATGCTCGAGGACATCGACGAGACACATGAGGGACAGGCGTGGACGATACGTCGCATCAGTGCCGACGCGGGCTCGTTCATCATCGTCAACGACGGTTCGCGCATGGCCATCGACATGGCGCTCCAGTCGCACCGCTACCCCGTGCTCTGGTCAGCCTCGACGACGAGCGACAACCAGGTGGTGACCATCACCGAGAGCGACGGGGCCTACCTGATAGCCAACAAGAAAAGCAACCGCTACTACATCAACTCCGTCTTCGCCAACTATCCGCTCACCTCGTCGCGCACCGTCGACGACTATTCGCTCTGGACGATGCAGCGAGCTTATCCCAAGACCTTTGAGACGGTCGATTGGCAGAACGAGGAGATCTTCGCCGTCAACAAGCTCGACGGCCACGCCGCCTACATGCCCTACCGCACCTCCGCCGCCGTGCGTGCCGACGCCGCCCGCTGGCAGAAGGCGTGGAAGGACCCCGTGGGAGCCGACTACCTCAGCCTCAACGGCACATGGAAGTTCAACTATTCGCCCTCGACCGACGAGCGTCCGACCGACTTCTTCAAGGAGGACTACGACGTGAGCGCGTGGGACGACATACGCGTCCCGGGCTGCATCGAGATGCAGGGCTACGACCGCCCGCTGTACATCAACGTCAACTATCCCTTCCCCGACAATCCGCCCTACATCAACGTGAGCGTGTCGGGCAGCGGGTCCAACCCCGTCGGCTCCTACCGCCGCACGTTCACCCTGCCCGAGGGCTGGGAGTCGCGCCGCACCATCCTCCACTTCGAAATCCGCA
>JABUTZ010000015.1:33919-37892 GCA_021443415.1 Bacteroidaceae bacterium
TGGAGCCCCGAGAGCCCCTCTCTCTACACCGTGCTCGTCAGCCAGAAGGGCGACGGCGGCGAGGAGATGGCGTTCGCCACCAAGTACGGCTTCTGCAACGTCGAGTTCGACACCAAGCTCGTCTATGTCAACGGCCGCCGCGAGTATTTCAAGGGCGTGAACACCCAGGACACGCACCCCGTGCTCGGACGCACGATGGACGAGGCTACCATGTGGCGCGACCTGACGCTGATGAAGCAGGCCAACGTCAACATGGTGCGCACGAGCCACTACCCGCGCACGACGAAGATGAACGACATGATGCTCTACCTCGGCATCTATATGTGCGACGAGGCTGACGTCGAGTGCCACCGCAACTGGGACGACGGCGGCGCACCCTACAAGATCGCCGACAAGGACACCTGGCAGCCCGCCATGCTCGACCGCATGCGCCGCATGGTGCAGCGCGACCGCAACAACTCAGCTGTCGTCATGTGGTCGATGGGCAACGAGAGCTACACGGGCCCCAACTTCAAGGCGGGCTTCGACATGATCCACTCGATGGACCACCGCCCCGTACACTACGAGGGAGCCACCCGCGACTGGAACCGCGGCCCCTACACCGACATACGCAGTGTCATGTATCCCACCCAGCAGACCATACGCAACAACCTCAACAACCCCACCCAGCCGTTCTTCTTCTGCGAGTACGCGCACGCCATGGGCAATGCCATCGGCAACCTGAGCGACACGTGGAATCAGGTCTACGACAGCCAGAACGGCATCGGCGGCTGCATCTGGGACTGGGTCGACCAGGCCATCTACGAACCCAAGGACATCCTTTCGGGCGACACGATAGCCGCCAACGGATTCCCCAAGTACCGCTCGGGCTACGACTTCCCGGGCCCCCACCAGGGCAACTTCTGCAACAACGGCATCCTCGGCGCCGAGCGCTCGTGGACTCCTGAGCTGACGGAGGTGAAGGCTGTCTACCAGTACATGCAGTTCACGGGCTTCGACCGTGAGAGCGGCCGCCTCGACATGCGCTCGCGCCTCACGTTCACTCCCGCCGACGAGGCCTACCGCCTCTTCTTCACCGTCCTGCGCGACGGCACTCCCGTCGAGGAGAAGGAGGTCGACATGCCCTCGATTGAGCCCGACGGGGAGGGCAGCGCATTCCTCGCCTTCGCCACGTCGATGGACGACAATGCCGAATACACTCTCCAAGTTGAGGCTCGCCTGAAGAGCGCCACCGAGTGGGCTGACGAGGGCTACCCGATGGCCACCGGCGAGTTCATGCTCAAGGAGCGCGGCGCCCTCGCCGAGGTGGTTGTGCCCGAGGGCGTGACGTTCACCTCCGCCGACGAGCAGCTCCAGATGTTCACGTCCGACAAGCTCCTCTTCCGCGGCGACACGAGCTACAAGAACGTCAAGCAGCTCCGCGTGGGCGGTATGAACATCATCACCGAGGCCGCCTCCGCCCCCGACTACAACGACTTCTTCTGGAACGAGAACGACGGATACAACGGTTCGTACGTCGGCACCCTGAGCAAGGATGTGGCGGTGACCATCGACGCCGACAAGCGCCACGCGCGCTACACTCGCACCACGACGGGCACCAAGTGCAACACGACGCTCGCCTACGACATCTATCCCACGGGCGTCGTCGACCTCACCGTCACCCTCGAGCCCTGCGCCCAGGACCTGCGCCGCATCGGCGTGCGCATGAACATGCCCGCGGCATACGACGATGTCGAGTACTACGCCCGCGGCCCGTGGGAGAACTACTGCGACCGCATGGACGGCAGCTACCTGCAGCGTGTGCGCACGACTGTCGACGACATGTACGAGGTCTATGCCCATCCGCAGAGCAACGGTGACCACCAGGACCTGCGCGAGCTGCGCCTCGTCAACCCCGACACCAAGGATACGCTCCTCGTCACCACCGACGGCCAGGTCGGCTTCTCGCTCTCGCGCATCGACGAGAGTGTCTATACGACCAGTGCCCTGCACGCCAGCGACCTGACTCGCGCCGACTACATCCAGGCTCACTTCGACTACATGGTGCGCGGTGTGGGCAACAAGAGCTGCGGTGCGGAGACCGCCCTGTCGCAGTATCGCTGTCCGTCGTCGGGCACCTACACGTTCCGCCTGCGCTTCGAGGCCCGCAAGTACGACGAGGCGTCGGGCGTGAAGGCCGCTGAGGCCGCCGCTCCCGTCACCTTCCGCGACGGCGTCGTGCGCGCCGAGGGAGCCGACATCCGTGTCTACGACATCGGCGGCTCGCTCATCGCCACAGGCCATGGCAGCGTCTCGCTCCAGCGCCACCCCCACGGCATCTACCTCGTCAAGGCCGGCTCCGCCCTCTACAAGTTTGTGCGGTAAAACACCGCCAAACTTGTGGGTAATTCGGTAAAACGACATGATAAATTTGTGGGTAATTCGCAAAAATGGTGTGAAAAACTTGTGGGTAATTCCAAGAGTATCCTGAATATTGTGTTTTTTGACAAAATGTTTGGTCGGAACGTGGAAAATGTCTAATTTTGCACTCTCAAAGGGGGGGAGGCGGTGACGTCTCGCCCCTAAAAGTGAATAATAACATAAACAAAAATCAAAAACGAAGAACATGAAAAAGTTTATGATTGTGGCCCTTATGGCCATCGTGAGCGCCAACGCAAGTGCGCAGCTGACACACTATGTCCAGGGTGCCCTCACCAGCATGACATCGGCCGGCAAGGATGCTCGGGAGTACAAATCGAGCATGGGCAGCAGCCCCTATGAAACCACCAATACTATTGGTTTTGATGTCCTCTACGGTTTCGAGCTTCCCCTTGTCAAGGGTCTCTACTGGGGAGCTGAGGCAGGCATCGGCACAAGCCGCGGCTTCGAGTGCAATTTCAAGGAGAGCATGGTCGGCACCTCATACTCGGTTGAATATGATGAGACTTTCCGCGCATACGCCATCCGCATCCTGCCCGTCAACTTCGGCTACCGTCACAAGTTCAATGACCGCTGGGCTATCGACGGCCACGTGGGCGTAGGTCTGTCGTATGACTTCGCCGGTGGTCGAAAAGGTTCTGACAATGGAAAGGCTTTTGATCAAAGCATCGGTGACGGTGATTCTTACCGTCGTTTCGATGCCTACCTCAAGGTTGGTTTCGGCGCCTCGTACAAGCACGTCGGTCTGGACATCAGCTACCAGCGTGGTCTCAACAAGTTTGCGACAGACTTCGAGATGTACGCCTCCAACCTGACCATCGGTGTGCGCTACATCTTCTAATCAAGCAAATCATCGTTAGGAAAACATGAAGAAGATACTTTTCATCGCCCTTGCCGCTATCATGAGCGTTGGCGCAAGCGCACAGGAGATTTCGACCAAGGCTCCTTCGCAGAAGATTCACTACGTAAATGCCGCCATCGGCTTCCTCAACCTGAGTGGCGATGCGGCCAAAGGCACCAACAGCACCATCGGTTTCGATGTGTACTGGGGTTATGAGAAGCCCCTCGGCTACGGCATCTGGTGGGGTCAGGAAATAGGTATCGGCACAAGCCGTGGTTGCGATTTTGGTGTGCCCGGCACTGACTCTTATTTCCGTACCTATTCTATCCGCTACACTCCCGCCAACTTCGGTTACCGCTATCGCATCAACCATGCCTGGGCGGTGGAGGGACACGTAGGTGTCGGTGTTTCATTTGACTTTGCCGGAAGCCAAGTATTTGGTCCCGCCAGCACGTCTATCTGGGACGTCAACGACTACCGTCCTCTCGACGTGACGCTCAAGCTCGGCGCCGGCTTCACCTACAAGCACTTCGGTTTCGACATCAGCTGGCAGAAGGGTTTCGTGAACTACATCAAGGACGTCAACGCCTCTGCCTCCAACGTCTTCCTCGGCGTACGCTTCGTGTACTAAGCCGTCGCAGTGACGCACAGCAATACGGGAGTCAGCGAACACGCGTTTCGCTGACTCCCGCTTTTTTTGTCAATGGGCGACGG
>JABUTZ010000015.1:40695-42661 GCA_021443415.1 Bacteroidaceae bacterium
AAAGTCTGTAGTCTGTAGTCTGTAGTCTGTAGTCTGCAGTCTACAGTCTGTAGTCTGTAGTCTTCGCAAGCTCGTCTTGCGAAATTCCTTATGGTCAGTGCTGTGTGCGCATGCGGGCGACGGGAATCTGGAGTTTCTCGCGGTATTTGGCGACGGTGCGGCGGGCGACGGGGAACCCCTTCGACTGGAGGATCTTGGTGAGGCGCTCGTCGGAGAGCGGCGCGCGCTTGTCCTCGGCGGCGATGAGGTCGGCGAGGGCCTGCATGATGCTGTCCTGCCCGAGCTGGGTGCCGTCCTCGCGCTTCACGCCTCCCATGCCGCGGAAGAAGAAGCGCATCGGGCGCATGCCGTATGGCGTGTCCACCCACTTGTCCTTGACGGCGCGGCTGACGATGCTGATGTCGAGGCCGAGGGTCTCGCCCACGTCCTTCATCATGAACTGGCGGATGGCGCCGTCGTCGCCCGTGAGGAAGAACTCGCGCTGGGCCGCCACCACCTCGCGCATGATGCGGAGCATCGTCTCGCTGCGCGAGCGGAGGTTGTAGAGGAACGACGTGGCGCGCATGACGCATCCCTGGGTGTAGTCGCGGGCACGCCGGCGCTCGGCCCCCGTGCGTCCGGGCATCTGGGTGAGCGAGCGGCGGGCGAGGGCTTCGTACTCGGGGCTCACGCGCAGCGTGGGCACTCCGCGCTCGTTGAGCGAGACGGAGATGGTGCCATCCTCGCCCACCTCGACGACGAAGTCGGCCGTGATGTTGGTCGAAGCTCCGCGCGGAGCCATCGTCTCGCCGGGGGCGCAGCCGGGACGGGGGGTGAGCGTGCGCAGCATGCGCTGGAGGGCGCGCATCTCGCCCTCGCTGATGTGCTGGCGCTCGCGGATGACGTTCCAGTGGTTGAGCGTGAGCTGCTCCCACCGCTTCTCGACAATCTCCAGGAGCTGGCGCCACTTGACGCTGTCGGGGTGCTCCTCGATGCGGCGGCGGATCTGGAGGACGAGGGTCTCCTGGAGCGACTGCGCGCCTATGCCCGGGGGGTCAAACTGCTGGAGGACGAGCAGCACCTCGCGCAGCTCCTCGACAGTGGTCTCGATGCCCATGTACACCTCGAGCTCGTCGGCGAGGACGTAGAGCTTCTTCGTCAGCAGTCCGTCGTCGTCGAGACTGCCGATGAGGTATTCGAGGAGCTCGCGCTGGTGGTCGGTGAGCGCATACTCGCCCACCTGCTGCATCAGCGTGTCGCGGAACTGTGGCAGGTCGGGGTCGTCGATGGTGTACGCGTCGTCATCGCCTCCGCGCCCTCCCCCGCCCGGCCGCTCGCTCTCGAAATACTCGATCTCGTCGATGGTGCCCTGGTCCATGAGGTTCTCCTGAGGCTCGGGGCCGTCGGCGGCTTCCTTGCGCTCCTGGCTCTCAAGGCTCTCGGGCGACTCCGTGTCGTCGGCTCCGCTGTCATCCTTCTCAAGGGCGACATTCTCCTCGAGCTCCTTCTCGATGCGCTCGCGCAGGTCATCGACGGGCATCTCGAGCATGCGCATGAAAGCCACCTGCGCCGCAGTCAGCTTCTGCTCCTGCCCGAGCGACTGCTCCTGACCCTGTATGTTGCCCAGCTCCTGTGCCATCGGTTTTTCGGTTTGCGCTACAAAGTTACTCCTTTTCTTTGAAACTTTCTTTGCCATCTCGCAAATTTCTTGTAATTTTGTTCCCTTGAAAACAAATCATCACCCAACTATGCAACCACTGCTGATATACAACACCCTGTCGCGACAGAAGGAGTTGTTCCGCCCACTCACCCCGGGACGTGTGGGCATGTACGTGTGCGGCCCCACCGTCTACGGCGACGCCCATCTGGGCCACGCGCGCCCCGCCATCACGTTTGACGTACTGTTCCGCTATCTCCGCCACATCGGCTACAAGGTGCGCTACGTGCGCAACATCACCGACGTGGGACATCTCGAGCACGACGCCGA
>JABUTZ010000015.1:43214-45943 GCA_021443415.1 Bacteroidaceae bacterium
TACTGGATGCACAACAACATGATCACCATCGGCGGACAGAAGATGGGCAAGTCGCTCGGCAACTTCATCACCCTCGACCAGTTCTTCACGGGCAACCACGAGAAGCTCTCGCAGGCGTACTCGCCGATGACCATCCGCTTCTTCATCCTCCAGGCCCACTACCGCTCGACGGTCGACTTCGGCAACGAAGCCCTCCAGGCGAGCGAGAAGGGACTGGCGAGACTGATCGACGCCTACGCCGCCCTGCAGAAGGTCGAACCCGTGGCCGACGGCAAGCTGCCGCTCCAGATGGCGGAGAAACTGCGCGAGCAGTGCTACGAGGCGATGAACGACGACCTGAACACGCCCATCGTCATCAGCCACCTCTTCAACGCCTGCCGCAACATCAACCTGCTCGCCGACGGCAAGACGACCATCACGCCCGAGGCGCTCACCCTGCTCCGCGAGGTGTTCCGCACGTTCATGGTCGACATTCTCGGACTGCGCGAGCCCGCCGCCACGGGAGCCGCCAACGGTGGCAGCGCCGAGCGCGAGGAGGCCTTCGGCGCCGCCGTCGACATGCTCCTGCGCCAGCGCATGGTGGCGAAGCAGAACAAGGACTGGGCGACCAGCGACGCCATCCGCGACCAACTCGCCGCCCTCGGCTTCGAGGTCAAGGACACCAAGGACGGCTTCAGCTGGAAACTGAACAAGTAGAAGCCCCCCTCCGACTCCCCCCAACCGGGGGGAGGGAAGCCCCTCCCAAACCCTCCCCAAAATGGGGAGGGCTTACAATTCAGCAGCAAACGTAACCCTTTATTCTTTACACTCTACACTCTATTCTCTAAACTCTAAACGCATGGTCAGCATAATAATGGGCAGCACATCGGACCTGCCCGTGATGGAGAAAGCGGCGAAGTTTCTCGACGAGATGGACATCCCATTCGAGATGAACGCCCTGTCAGCCCACCGCACCCCCGACGAGGTGGAGGCATTCGCCCGCACCGCCAGGGAGCGCGGCGTGAAAGTGATAATCGCGGGAGCGGGCATGGCCGCCGCCCTGCCCGGCGTGATCGCCGCCAGCACGACGCTGCCCGTCATCGGAGTGCCCATCAAGGGCATGCTCGACGGACTGGACGCACTGCTGAGCATCGTGCAGATGCCCCCGGGCATCCCCGTTGCCACGATGGGAGTGAACGGAGCGCAGAACGCCGCCATCCTCGCCGCCGAGATGCTCGCCCTCGCCGACGGCACCCTCGCCGCGCGCATGCAGATCTACAAGGAGAGCCTCAAGGACAAGATCGTCAAGGCAAATGCCGAACTGGCGAATGTGAAGTACAAGAACAAGGTCAACTAAGCCCCTCCCGAAAGCCTCCCCGAAATGGGGAGGGCTTACAAAGCAAAAGTAACCCTTTATTCTTTATTCTTTAACAAAATGCGAAGGAAAACTCATGAGGTGAGAGTCGGCAAGGTCGGCATCGGAGGGGACAACCCCGTGCGCGTGCAGTCGATGACCAACACATCGACGATGGACACCGAGGCGTGCGTGGCGCAGATACTGCGCATCGTGGAGGCGGGAGGCGAGATAGTGCGCCTGACCACCCAGGGCACGCGCGAGGCTGAAAACATGGGCGTGATTCGCCGCCGCCTGCGCGAACTGGGCTGCGACGTACCCCTTGTCGCCGACGTCCATTTCAACCCCGCCGTGGCCATGGTGGCGGCAAGGCACTGCGAGAAGGTGCGCATCAACCCCGGCAACTTCACCGACGCGGCGCGCCAGTTCAAGCAATTGGAATACACCGACGAGGAGTATGCGGCTGAACTCCAGAAGATCGAGGACCGCCTCGTCCCCCTGCTCGATGTCTGCCGCGAGCACGGCACCGCCCTGCGCATCGGCGTCAACCACGGCAGCCTGTCCGACCGCATCATGTCGCGCTACGGCGACACGCCCGAGGGCATCGTGGAGAGTTGCATGGAGTTTCTGCGCATCTGCCTCAGGCACAATTTCGACCAGGTGGTCATCTCCGTCAAGGCGAGCAACGTGGTGGTGATGACCGAGAGCATGCGCCTGCTCGTCAAGGCGATGGACCGCGAGGGAATGACCTTCCCCCTCCACCTCGGCGTCACCGAGGCTGGCGAGGGCGAGGACGGCCGCATCAAGAGTGCCGTGGGCATCGGCGCCCTGCTCACCGAGGGCATCGGCGACACCATTCGCGTCAGCCTGAGCGAGGCTCCCGAGAACGAGATTCCCGTGGCTTTCGCCATCCTCCAGGCCGCCCGCCTGCGCATCACCAAGACCGAGTATATCAGCTGCCCAGGGTGCGGACGCACCCTCTACGACCTCGAGGGTACCATCCGCCGCATCAAGGAAGCCATCGCCGCCGCCTCGGCGGCGTCGCCCGAACTTGCGCACCGCCTGAGCGGACTGAAGATAGCCATCATGGGCTGCATCGTAAACGGGCCAGGCGAGATGGCGGACGCCGACTACGGCTATGTGGGCGCCGCACGCGGCAAGGTGAGCCTCTACCGCCGCCGCGAGCTCGTTGAGCGCAACGTGCCCCAGGAAGAGGCCGTCGACCATCTGCTCGCCCTCATCAAGGCAGACCGGTGACAGACGGCTTGCCGGCAAACGGCTTATCGGAAATCAGCCGACCGCAACAACGACTTGCCGGTCAGCAACGACTTACCATCTTCAAGTTTCGCTTGTTTCACAATCTCACTTGAGACTACAGACTTCTGACTACAGACTA
>JABUTZ010000015.1:46478-49506 GCA_021443415.1 Bacteroidaceae bacterium
TTATTCTCTATTCTTTACACTCTACACTCTACACTCTACACTCTACACTCTACACTCTATTCTCTACTCTCAATCGCTTTCCTCAGCCTCTGTCGCGCCCTCATGAGGTAGACCTTGACCTGGCTCATGTTGAGGTTGAGCGCGTCGGCTATCTCGTCGTAGCTCATCTCCTGCTTCTCTCGCAGCGCGAGGATGCGCTGTTGGACCACGGGCAGGGCCTGGTAGGCTATTTCTATGATCCCGCGTGTGTCCTCCGCCTCGAGCCGCTGGTGTACGCTCGCCTCGTGCGACGGAGCCTGCATCCCTTCCTCGTCGAGTGACAGCGTCGCGTGCCGCCGTCTGACGATGTCGAGGGCGATGTGGCGGCAGACGGTCATCGTGTACGCCTGGATGTTGTCTATCTCGTGCCACCGCTCGCGCTGCGCCCACACTCTCAGCATGGTGTCCTGCACGGCGTCCTCCGCCTCCTCCTGAACGCGCGTTATGCCGAATGCCACCCTCTGCAGGGCATCGCGCATGGGCAGTATGTCGTTTTTGAAATCGGGCTTTTTCATCCGTGCTGCAATTGAATGACGTTGGGAGGTGCGGGTTTGTTACACAATTTTTGGTGCAAATATACGAATTTTTCCTCACCCGACCGCCATTCCCCGCCTCCTATTATGTATCCAGCAACCACTCGTAGGCAGGAACGCAGCGTATGGTGATGCCGTTGGAGGTGGTGGTCTCGGAGTGAGCGAGGGTGATGATGGTGGCTTCGGAGCAGTTGGTCGCCACTGCCGCAGAGATACACCCAGCTATTTCGCGCCGGCGAGTCTTTTCCTTCGACATGTCGTAGCAGACCTGGTAGATGCCAGTCACATGATTGCCCTCGGCGGTGATGAAGTCGCACTCGGTCTTGGGCGTGGCGTAGTAGTAGATATCCTGGCTCGCATACCTCATCCGTCGGCGAAGTTCGAGATAGACGATGGTCTCGAGACGCCAGCCAAGGTTGTCGCCGACGAAAGCCTCCTGACGCTGGTTCATCATCGCCACGTCGATAGCATACACCTTCTCGCCCTGTGTCCGCTCGCTACTCTTGTTGGAGAATTTCGTCAGTGGGAGTGTGAGATACGCCTGTGCGAGGTAGGAGAGATAGTTGGCGACGGTGGCCTGCGACTTTATTTCGAGCACCTTGCATAGTTCGGCTCGCCGCACGATGGCGGGCGACACATTGAGCAGGTGGCGTGCGAGAAGACGAAGACTCCCGATGTTGCGCACCTTGAAACGCCTCTTTATGTCCTGCTGGATGATGCTCTCGAACAACGCATCGACATACGCCTTGCTGTCCGTCTCGCTGAGCAGTTCTGGCATGCCTCCGCTCTGGAAATACTGGTCGAAGGCTCGGGCAAGGAGACCGAGATTCTTTGTTGTCCTTAGTTCGGTATTCACCCCATTGTAGTCGCAGTATTCTGAAAACGAGAACGGTAGCAGCTCTATCTTGTGGTGGCGACCCGTGAGATGAGTGGCGAGGTCGTCGGCAAGGAGCCGCGAGTTGCTACCAGTGATGAGCAAGTGTTTCTGTTGGCGCAGGAGGCGGTTGACGAAGAGTTCCCAGTTGCGCACGTTCTGTATCTCGTCGAAGAAGAAATGGTCCACCTCGCCGTGCATCTGGTAGAGCGTCATCAGCACGTCGTCGAGGTCCTCGGTGGTCAGTTCCGACAGACGTTCGTCGTCGAAATTGACATATCCGAACTTGACTTTTGCCCGGCTTAGCGCGTTCTTGCAGAGAGTCGATTTGCCGCATCGTCGCACACCGATGACTATCTGCGCAAGATGGCTGTCAAGGTCCACGAGTTCCTCCTCCTTGCGGTGGCAGAGGTGCGGTATTGCGGCGATGTCCAAGTCCTCCATTTGGTCGGAGAGCACCTGACGAAGCTTGTTCCTATCCATTGTTTGCCCTGATTTATGGGCGCAAAGTTAATAAAATTTGCCGAAACCCGGACGTCTAATGTAAGAAAATGTGCCGAAAAGTATGTTTCTAATGTAAGAAAACGCGCCGAAAATGCAATTCCTAATGTAAGAAAACGTGCCGAAAACAGAAATCCTAATGCGATAAAACGTGCCGAAAGCGTTGACAGGCAACTCAGAAATCCCGCCTCGCAGACCTTTCAATGTTGCTGATTGACACATTCTGTGACAGCCCAATCAACCTCTCATGCAAAAATCCGCAGTAAAAAATCTATCCGCTTGCTCGCTCAATACAAAAAATTCATACCTTTGAAGACGAAAACTGTGACAAATCACAAAATTCGTACGTAACATGGTGATAAAACGAGACCGATACTTGCAACAACTGATAGATAAAAAGTTGGATGGAAGAATCAAGATAGTAACCGGCATACTATAACCGCAAAAACGAAATGTGCATTTTTTGAGAACGAAACGTGCAACATTGGGGATTATTTTAATGGGCTTTTAACCGGTGTTTAATGTCGGTTAAAATTGCCCCAAAGGTTGAAATAGTAGTCGAATGCTTGCATGTTACGGAAATTTATGTTAGATTTGCGGAAAAATTACCGCTCACGCCATGTTGGAAACCATCTTTGAAGTCTTCGTCTATGTCTGCATAGGAGCCGCGTATGTCATCGGTCTGGTGTGCTTTCCTATGCTCCTCATTTATTGGATTGCCCGAAACATACGCGAGTTCATACGCAAGATTAAGTCTTAGCCCCGAGTATCCGGGCTATCATCTCTGCCGTGCGCCTGAGCCTCCAGTTCTCCAGCCACAGGGCTTGGTTGTAGTCGGCGGCGAAGTCCTCGGCACTGCCGGTTGTCGGGTCTTTCCCGAGGTTGGCGCGGATCAGGGCGCAGCACTTCGTGTAGCTGTCGCCGTCATCGTCGCCCAGCCGGTGTGCCTCTATAAGTTTTTTAGCGTTCCCGAGAACTGGCTGAACGCCGTGTTCAGCTGCGCCATGCACGCCATGTAGACCACCGCGTCCTGGCGCATCGCCTCGCTGCCTCCGAGCCAGCACCCGTCGAAGAGGGCCTG
>JABUTZ010000015.1:53195-54927 GCA_021443415.1 Bacteroidaceae bacterium
TGCTGGAGTTGGGGTTTCTGGTGTGGGACGTCATCCGCGGGTTGTTGCTCCTTAGGCTTGTAGAAGATCTTGTTCGCACCGCTTGTGAAGCGTATGGCGTCGGGGTTCTCCTTGGCGAATGACTCGATGTGGCGCGTCTTCTTCTCCTCGAAGATCTCGTCGAAGGCGATGAGTATGCCCGTCTCCTCGACGGCTCCGAAGTCATCGTTGATGGCTGTGCCGAACATGCGCATGGTGGGCGAGAGGTTCATGTAGGCGTTGATGAGCGGCGGTATGTTGAGTCCGCGCTTGCGCACCTCGCTGTTGAGGATGCGGTAGTCGGCTCGCAGGTCGTCCTCGCAGAAGAGGTGGGCGAAGGTGCCCGGGTCGTTGTCGAGCGTGAGCGGGTGCTTGGGCAGGATGAGCCGGTCGGGGTCGTCGAAGTGCTTGCGGAGGAAGTAGAGGATCATGTCGCGCGACAGGCGGTCGTAGGTCGGGTACATGGTCATCTTGCCGAAGAAGTAGCGTGCCTCGGGCTTGATGACCACGAGTGCGCCCAGTCCGTCCCAGAGGTTGTCGAGGGCGAAGAGTCCCTTGAAGCCGGCTCGCGAGCTCTGGTACTCGACGCGCACGAACGAGCGTCCGAGCTCGATGGTCTTGGGCAGGTAGTCGCGCAGGAAGCGCTCCGAGAAGCGGAACATGTGGCTGGTGGCGAGGATGGGCTGTCCGTCGCTGTCGAAGCGCGCCTCCTTGCCGAGGAGGTAGCGGTAGCCGCCGATGATCTCCTCCGTGTCGGGGTTCCAGACGATGAGCTGCTTGTAGCCGCCCTCCATCGTGTCGAACTCGTCGATGTCCACCTCCTTGCCCGTGCCTCCTCCCGCCTCGCGGAAGGCAATCTCGCGCAGGCGGCCGATCTCGAGCATCACGTTGGGCGAGTCCTGGGCGGTGATGACATAGATCTCGTTGCCCGACTTGTTTGTGAAGCGCAGGTGCTTGTCCTCTGTCAGTTCGCTTTTCAGCACTTCGACAGGTATGGGGTCTATGATGGGCGACAGCATTTGTTTTTGTTTGGTTGTGCCTGCGGCACGGTTGAGGTGGTTGGGGCGGGAACTGTCGTTCCCTACACGGAACCCGCATCGCAGCCAGATTGTAAATGGATTAAATCGTAAATTGTCAGATGTTTCCTATATGGAACCCGCATCGCAGCCAGATTGTAAATGGATTAAATCGTAAATGCAGGTAATCCTTTATTCTCTATTCTTTATTCTTTTACACTCTACACTCTACACTCTACACTCTACACTCTACACTCTGTTCTCTAAAGCAAGTAGACCTGCTCCTTGACCCACTGCGCCCAGGCGTGGGGTGAGCGGTCGCGTGTGAAGGTCTGGTGGGGGATGGGTTTGCCGATGACGACGCGGTAGTGGCCGCCCTGGCTGCGCCACATCTCGTCGGGCAGGAGCGCCATGGCGAGGTTGGGCAGGTGGAGGCGCTTGCACCAGCGCGCCACGTTGTAGAAGCGGTCGCTGTTCTGCGCCATGAAGTGAATGGGCACGATGTCGCGCTCCGTCCTCACGCTCTGCTTGATGAACGACGCCTTCCAGTCAAGGTCGCGGATTGCGCCGTCGTCGCCTCGCCGGCTGCAGAGTCCGGCGGGGAAGAGGAGCATGTTGTTGTCGCTCGCGAACGCCGCCTCGACCTGCGAGGGCATGTTCTTCGCCTGCTTGCCGATCTTGTTGATGGGCACGCAGAG
>JABUTZ010000015.1:55617-59106 GCA_021443415.1 Bacteroidaceae bacterium
GACTACAGACTACAGACTACAGACTACAGACTACTGACTACAGACTACAGACTACAGACCTTGCAGAGGTTGTGCTGTTCTACAAGGTCTGTATTCTGCAGTCTGCGCAAGCCGCGCTTGCGAAGCTTATTGCAAGACGACGCTGAGGCTCTCGTCCTTGAGGCGCGTGCGCAGCCATTCGGTCATGCGCTCCTGGTCGTCGGCGGAGAGGCGGCCGCTTACGGCGACGACAGCCATCGTCACCGTGTCGTGAGCCACCGTGTCAGGCACGCTGACGAGCACCGAGCGGCTGAGCGACAGGCTCCGCACGTTGTCGAAGAGTGCGCTCATCTCGTTGGCTATCAGTCCGCTCTGGCTGTCCAGTTCGCGATAGGGGGCCAGCTCTCCTTGCAGTGCCTCGATGCGGTGGCGCTGCTCGCTGACCATCTCCGCCGTGTTCGCCGCCTCGCGCTTGGCTCCCTGCAGGATGCCGCGCAGTTCGTCCATGTCCGACGAGTTGTTGCCCTGGATGATGTCCAGTCGAGTGCCGTCAAGGTAGTAGTCGGCCAGGCGCTTGCGCACCGCCGCCGTGTCCTCGTCGGCCACCTCGTTGCCGATGAGCACCACCTGGATCGAGCGGTCGTCGAAGTCCAGTTCGCGGGCGATGATCTGCGTGCCGTCGAACTGCAGTTCCTTCTCCACGAACGTCTGTGCGTGGTTGGTCCACACCGTCTCGCGCACCATCGTGTAGGTGAGGTAGCAGGCGGGGATCATCGTCACCACCACGATGGCGGTGATATACTGTCGTACGCGCCTCTCGCGGCTCTTGTCGGTGAACACCTTGTCGTGGAACTTCATCAGGCGCACGCCGATGAACGTGGCTACGGAGATGAAGATGCAGTTGATGATGTAGAGATAGAAGGCGCCCAGGGCGTAGAGCCACTGTCCCGTGCCCAGTCCGAAACCCACCGTGCAGAGGGGCGGCATGAGGGCGGTGGCGATGGCTACGCCGGGGATGACGTTGCCCGTGCGCTGGCTGCGGCTCGTGAGGGCGATGATGCCCGCCAGGCCGCCGAAGAGGGCGATGAACACGTCCCAGATCGTCGGCGACGTGCGTGCCAGCAGCTCGCTCTGCGTCTCCGCCATGGGTGTGATGAGCCAGTAGAGGGTGGCTGTGGTCACGGAGAAGATGGTGGCTACGGCGAGCGAGCGCAGCGACCGCTTGAAGTTCTCGAAGTCGTTGATGCCGATGCTCAGTCCCATGCCGATGATGGGTCCCATGAGCGGGCTTATGAGCATGGCGCCGATGATGACCGCCGTCGAGTTGGTGTTCAGTCCGAGCGAGGCGACGAAGATGGCGAACACGAGGATCCATAGTTTCGCTCCCCGGAAGTCGATGCCCGCGTGTATGCCTTCGACCACCTCTTTTTGTTCCGCCGCGTCCTCCTCGAGGTTGAGCAGGCGCGCCATCTCGTCTTTGATATTGGTGAAAATGTTCATTTTTTTATTGGGGTTATTGGGTAATGCGGTAATTGGGTAATTCGGTTATTTTTGTTTTTGTCGTTATAACGTTATATTGATATATCGTTATATCGACGAGGGGCAGGCAATGTGCCAGTCTCGCCAAGTATGGCGATGACATTGCGGAAAGCTTGAATGTCAAGTCCCCGCTTTATGCATTTCTTGAACGACTTGTCGAAATGCTTTGATGTTTCAACAATGTATTTCATTCAGTAAGATGAGCCATGAGTTCATCGATGTTGTCTGTGCGGAAGTTGTCGCCCTTGTGTGCTTCTTTGATAGCACGCTTCAAGCGTGTGCTGGTCTTTTGGGACTCAGGCACGGCAATTGAGATGCCGTCAATCAACTCCACAAGTTTCTTGAATACGCTCAAAACTCCTGGTTTCTCAATGTTTACAACTATCTGTGTCATAATGGTTATTTGTTTTTTCAAAAGCTAATCCTAATATTCTTTATTCTCTAAAAGGCCCTCTACACTCTACACTCTACACTCTACACTCTATTCTCTACCCTCTACCCTCTATTCTCTACACTCTACACTCTACACTCTATTCTCTAATCAAACAGGCTCAGCTGGGCTTCGCGCGCCATGTTGCTGCGGCCCAGGTGCTTGTAGGCGAGGTCGGTCACCTCGCGGCCGCGCGGGGTGCGCTTGATGAAGCCCTCCTTGATGAGGAAGGGTTCGTAGACCTCCTCGACGGTGCCGGAGTCCTCGCCGATGGCTGTGGCGATGGTCGTGATGCCCACGGGTCCGCCGCCGAACTTGTCGATGATGGTGCCGAGGATCTTGTTGTCGATCTCGTCGAGGCCGTAGCGGTCGATGTTGAGCGCCTCAAGAGCCAGTTCTGCTATCTGCGCGTCGATGCTGCCGTTGCCGCGCACCTGGGCGAAGTCGCGCACACGGCGCAGGAGGGCGTTGGCGATACGTGGCGTGCCGCGGCTGCGCCCGGCGATCTCGATTGCCGCCTTGTCGCTGATGGGCACGCGCATGATGCCCGCGCTGCGGCGTATGATGCCCGCGAGCGTCTCAGCGTCGTAGTATTCGAGGTGGAGGTTGATGCCGAAGCGCGCACGCAGGGGGGCGGTGAGCAGTCCGCTGCGCGTGGTAGCCCCCACGAGGGTGAAGGGCGAGAGGTCGATCTGGATCGAGCGCGCCGAGGGACCCTTGTCGATCATGATGTCGATGCGGTAGTCCTCCATGGCGCTGTAGAGATACTCCTCGACGACGGGCGAGAGGCGGTGGATCTCGTCGATGAACAGCACGTCGTTGGGCTCGAGCGAGGTCAGTATGCCCGCCAGGTCGCCCGGCTTGTCGAGCACGGGGCCGCTGGTCAGCTTGAAGCCCACGCCAAGCTCGTTGGCGATGATGTTCGACAGCGTCGTCTTGCCCAGTCCCGGAGGGCCGTGCAGGAGCGTGTGGTCGAGCGGTTCGCCGCGGTATTTCGCCGCCTCGACAAACACCGTGAGGTTGTCCACCACCTTCTGCTGTCCCGCGAAGTCGGCGAAGCGGAGCGGGCGCAGGGCGTTGTCCAGGTCCTTCTCCTTCGGGGTGTTGCGTATGTCAAAATTCTCGTCCATGACTGCAAAGGTACGAAAAAAAGGAGAAAAAGCGTGTCCATGTACGAAAAAAATTCGCTACCTTTGCACGAAAAGGAGACAGGAAATGGAACTTGGAGTCTTCGAGCGCCAGTTGCGGCTGATGGTCATGCTGGCGCAGAACCGCACCTACACCATCGAGGAGATCGGGCGCCGCCTCGGGCTCGGCAGGCGCACCGTCTACCGCTATCTCGAGCTCTTCCGCGACACAGGTTTTGTCGTCGAGCGCGAGAACGGGCGCTGGCGCATCGACCGCTCGTCGCCCTTCTTCCGCGACATCACGGGACGTGTGCAGTTCACCGACGAGGAGGCGCTCATCCTGCGCCGCATCCTCAACGGCGTGAGCCGCACCGACATCCAGGCGCGCCTGCTCATGAACAAGCTCAGCAACCT
>JABUTZ010000016.1:0-20392 GCA_021443415.1 Bacteroidaceae bacterium
GGAGTTAACGGAATGGAGCCAAGCCCTGCCACTCGCCACCCACAACGTATTACCTATTAGCTATTACTTATTACCTATTACCTATTAGCTATTACCTAAAGTGTCAACGTAGTCATAGCTGCTGCCGTCGAAGCAGTGGGTGCAGACGCACTCCTTGGGAAGTCCAATCGCCTCGACGAGCGTCTCGATGGTGCTGAACTTGAGCGAGCTGAGCCCGAGGCGGCTGCGCATCTCCTCGACCATGCGGCAGTAGCAGGGCGAGTCGGTGGTGGCATACTCCCTGAGGTTCTTGTCCGGCGAACCCTCGAAGTCCTTGATGATGCGGCGAGAGAGGAGCTCGAGGTCGCTCTTTGACGAGGTGAAACCCACGAACTTGCAGCCGTAGATGAGGGGCGGACAGGCGATGCGCATGTGCACCTCCTTGGCTCCGTAGTCGAAGAGGCAGCTCACGTTGTCGCGCAACTGCGTGCCGCGCACGATGGAGTCGTCGCAGAAGAGCATGCGGCGGTCCTTGAGGACGGCGCTGTTGGGTATGAGCTTCATCTTGGCGACGAGGTCGCGCGTAATCTGGTTGGAGGGGGTGAAACTGCGGGGCCAGGTGGGCGTATATTTGGAGATGGCGCGCATGAACGGGGTGCCGTGGCCGTGGGCGAAGCCAATCGCCATGCCCACACCGCTGTCGGGAATGCCCGAGACGGCATCTATCTCCACGTCGTCGGCCTTGCCCATCGCCTCTCCGCAGGCGTTGCGCACCTCCTCGACATTGCGCCCCTCGTAGCAGGAGGTGGGGAATCCGTAGTACACCCATAGGAAGGCGCAGATCTGCATGCGCTTGTTCGCCGGGCGCAACTGCGTCATGCCGTCGGCCTTGATGCGCACGATCTCGCCGGGGCCGAGGTAGTGGACGGTCTCGTAGCCGAGGTTGACAAACGCCGACGACTCGGACGAGAGAGCCATAGCGCCCTCCTTGCCGCCCACGACGATGGGCGTGCGGCCCAGCGGGTCGCGGGCGCCGATGATGCCGTCCTCGGTGAGGAGGAGCAAAGACACGCTGCCCCTGACCTTGCGGAAGACGCTCTCGATGCCCTCCTCGTAGGTCTTGCCCTGCGAGATGATGAGCGCCACGAGCTCGGTGGGGTTGGTGAAACCCTGCGAGAGCTCGGCGAAGTGGTGGTAGTCGTCGAGCATCTCCTTCTCCAGGTCGGCGATGTTGTTGATCTTCGCCACGGTGACGATGGCGAACTTGCCAAGGTGGCAGTTGAAGACTATCGGCTGGGGGTCGGTGTCGCTGATGACTCCGATGCCGCTCGTTCCCGTGAACTTGTCGAGGTCCTCCTCGAACTTGGTGCGGAAATAGGTGCTCTCGAGGTTGTGGATCTTGCGGATGAAACGGCCCTTTGTCGTGTCCCACGTCACCATGCCCCCGCGCTTGGTGCCGAGGTGCGAGTTGTAGTCGGTGCCGTAGAACAGGTCTGTCCCGCACTCATGCTTCGAAACGGTTCCGAAAAAGCCTCCCATAGTTATTAGTCGTTAAGTCGTTGAATGTCAATGATACCAACAAAAAAAGCAAGGTATTACCCTTGCTTTCCTTTTGTCCAGAAGTCCTCCTCCGCCTGCTTGGCGGCGCGGGCGGCGTCGTAGGCGCGCTTCTGTTTCTTGTACTCGGCTATCTGCTCCTCGACGCGAGTGATGATCTCCAACTTGCGGTCCACCTCGCCGGCCAGCGTCTCGTCGGCCAGCTTGGCTTTGGCGAGCAGGTCGCGGGCACGCGAATACTGCTCGGTGTCGATCTGTATCATCGCCTGGCGATAGAGCGTCTTGCCCTTGATGGTGGGGTTGTAGCGTCCGGCGTCCTCAAGATAGCCCATCGCCTCGTTGTAGCGCTTCGCCGACTTGAGCGACTTGGCGACGTTCATGGCGATGTTGGCTTTCTGCGTGTCGTTGTACGCCATTGAGATGGCGTCGCGGTAGAGGCCGAGGGCGGCGTTCAGGTCGCCACCGTCCATCTTGCGCTTGGCCATGCCGATGGCCGACTCGTAGGTGGGGTTGATGGCGTAGGCGTACTCGGAGGCGCGGTAGTAGATCTCGCTGTTGTCGAGCTCGTTGTCGAGCAGCAGGGTGAGAGCCTTGTTCAGGTAGTCGAGGTCGTTCTTGTTAGCCTCGATCTTGGGCTCGAGCATAGCCACCACCGAGGCGCTGTCGGCGGCTCTGCTGGTGTAGAAGAGCGAGTCGCACATGCGCAGGATGGGGTCGTACTGGTTGATAATCGCCACGGGGTCGCCCATGTAGTTGGGGTCGCGGGCCTCGTTGAGCATCGAGTCGCACACGGCGCGGCAGTCCTGGTAGTCGTTGAGGAAGTTCTCCTTGAACGAATCGCCCTCGTTCTGGTAGCGGTAGTGGCTCAGTCCCATGTAGCTGTTGAGGGCGAAGCTGCCCACGCTGCGTCCGCCGTCGCGCTTGATCTGGTTGATGCCCTCCTTGAACATGTCGTAGGTCTTGGCATAGAACTTGGTGCGCTTGTCGGGGTTGTTGGCGAGGATGAAGCCACCGTCGCGGAAGTAGTAGGCCGCCATGATGCACTTGACGACGCCGTCGGTCGTCTTGTTCGACTCCTGCTGCTGCAGGGCGTTGAGCTTGTCGAGGTTGGCGAGGCGCGTCTTGAACATGGTCATCATGTCGGCGAAATAGCGCATGCGCATCGACTCGTCGGTCTCGTGCTCGATGAGGTAGTCGAACATGTAGCAGGGGTTGATGTAGAGGTAGGGGTAGCAACCGGACACGATGGCGAGGGGCGCCGCGCTGAAGATGTCCCACCAGAGGGCGTGCATCTTGCGGTAGCTGTCCATGGCCTCCGCCTCGTTGCCGGCCGCAACAGCGCGGCTGGCGTCACGGTAGAAAATCCTCAATGTCTCCGACTCACCATCGCTCTCAGTTGCCTGAATCTGCCAGAACATCTTGTCCCTCTGCGCCTTGTCGCCCGGGACGAGGTCATCGAACTTGGTGTCAGGACCATAAGCAATCTGTGCCTGCATGGACACGCTCGAGAGAATGGCGCAAACGAACGCCGCGAAAATTTTCTTCATAATGTTAACCATTAAAAAAACATTTCGGGTGCAAAGTTAGCGAATATCCCGCAATCTACAAACGAAAGTAAAAAAAAAGTTAAAGAAAAGTTAACAAAAATATGTGCCACCATGCGAGATGGCACATTTTAAGGCGATATTTTTACATTATTTAACACGCGCGAAGTGGCATTTATGCCCAAGCTTATCGAGTTTTCTGCCCGTGCTTTTTGGCATTTATGCCCGTGCTTTTTGGCATTTATGCCCAAGCTTTTTGGCTTTTCTGCCCGTGCTTTTTGGCATTTCCGCCCGTGCCGATTGGCTTTTCTGCCCGTGAAGACAGGGCGTCAGACGACGCCCTGCGCCATCATGGCGTTCGCCACCTTCATGAAGCCGGCGACGTTGGCGCCCTTCACGTAGTTGACGTAGCCGTCCGGCTCGGTGCCGTATCGGACGCAGTTCTCGTGGATGTTCTCCATGATCCACAGCAGCTTGGCGTCCACCTCCTCGGCGCTCCACGAGAGGCGTTCGGAGTTCTGGCTCATCTCGAGTCCGCTCACGCTTACACCGCCGGCGTTGCTCGCCTTGCCGGGCGAGTAGAGGAGCTTGGCCTCCTGGAAGACGCGGATAGCCTCGGGCGTGGTGGGCATGTTGGCTCCCTCGCAGACGGCGATGCAGCCGTTGGCGACGAGTGCCTTGGCGGCCTCCTCGTTCAACTCGTTCTGCGTGGCGCAGGGCAGGGCGATGTCAGCCTTCTCAAACCAGGGCTTGGCACCGGCCACGTACTTGGCACCAGGGTACTCGTCGACATACTCGCGGATGCGTCCGCGATAGACGTTCTTGAGCTCCATGATGTAGTCGAGCTTGGCGCGGTCGATGCCGTCGGGGTCATAGATATAGCCGTCGGAGTCGCTCATCGTGAGCACGGTGCCGCCCAGCTGGAGCACCTTCTCGGCGGCGTACTGCGCCACGTTGCCGGCTCCGGAGATGAGCACACGCTTGCCCTCGACCTTGTCGCCGCGAGTGGCGAGCATGGCGCGCAGGAAGTAGACGGTGCCGTAGCCGGTCGCCTCAGGACGGATGAGCGAACCGCCGAACTCGCGTCCCTTGCCGGTGAGCACACCGCTAAATTCGCGCGTGAGCTTCTTGTACATGCCGAACATGAAGCCCACCTCGCGTCCGCCTACGCCGATGTCGCCTGCGGGCACGTCGGTGTCGGGACCGATATGGCGTGTGAGCTCGAGCATGAACGCCTGGCAGAAGCGCATCACCTCGGCGTTCGACTTGCCGCGGGGGCTGAAGTCCGAACCGCCCTTGCCGCCGCCCATGGGCAGCGTCGTGAGCGAGTTCTTGAACGTCTGCTCGAAGGCGAGAAACTTCAATATGCCGAGGTTCACGCTCGCGTGGAAGCGGATGCCGCCCTTGTAGGGGCCGATGGCGTTGTTGTGCTGGATGCGGTAACCCATGTTGGTGCGGTAGTTGCCCTGGTCGTCCATCCACGTGACGCGGAACTGGTAGACGCGGTCGGGGATGCACAGACGTTCGATGAGGTTCATCTTCTCGAACTCGGGGTGCTTGTTGTACTCGTCCTCGATGGTGGTGAGGACTTCCTCTACTGCCTGGTGATACTCAGGCTCGTTCGGGAACCTGCGTTTCAGGTCCTCCAATACTTTCTCTGCATTCATACAATGACAATTTGATAGTGTTTATGCGATTTTGCGGTGCAAAGGTACGCATTTTCCGTGACACGGCAAACAATTTGATTATAAAATTTATTTTGGGATATGCAAAGGATTGCCCGAAAAAAAAAAAAAAAAACGCGATTTTCGCAAAAAAGAGAGGAAAACGGCGTTTGATATGTGAAAAAGTATTAAATTTGCACCCGAAATTCAATGCATGAAAGCACATAAAGCAGGCATCAAAAGAGGCAAATGTCTGCAAACGAGACGATTATAGAAAACCAACATATCGAAAATCAGTATATTACCCACACTATGGGCACAAGAAAAATAACTGAAAAATCTGGAATGATGACCAGACTGGCATGCAGTCTGGCCGTGATAGCATTTTGTCTGGGCATTCAGACAAGCGACTATCGCGGCATGTCTGCGCATGTAGCGCGCACCTATGCGCCCCAAAATCTCTTTGCCGTCGCCGACACGGTTGTCACCGAAGACGTGACCGAACCGGCGGTAGAACCAGCGGTGGAGCCTGCGACAGAGCCCACGGCCGAGCCGGCAGTGGAACCAGCGGTTGAGCCTGCGGAGGAGCCTGCGGTTGAACCCGCTGTTGAGCCTGCGGTTGAGCCGACGGAGGAACCTGCGGTTGAACCCGCCGTTGAGCCTGCGACAGAGCCGACGGAACAGCCTGCGGTTGAACCCGCCGTTGAGCCTGCGACAGAGCCGACGGAGGAACCGGCGGTTGAACCCGCCGTTGAGCCTGCGACAGAGCCGACCGAGGAGCCTGCCACCGAACCTGCGACCGAACCGACCGAGGAGCCTGCGGCAGAGCCTGCCGTTGACCCTGTTGTCGCACCCGCAGTCGTGACGGCAGCCGAGGAGACAATCGAGCAGAAGGAGCAGAACAGCCGCGACGAGCGCCGTCGCCTGAGGCAGGAGGAGCGCGAGCAGGAGAGAGCGTCTGCCGCAGCCGCCAAGGAGCTGAAGCGCAGAAACGCCGAGCTGAACAAGCAGATAGAGGACTCCGTGCGCAACGCGCGTCGCGAAGAGGCGGCGGCACGCAAGGAGGCCAACCGCAGGGCGCAGGAAGCTGACGCCGAGGCGGCACGCCTGTCGAAGCTGCAGGCCGACTCGCTGAAGGCCGCCAAGAAGGAGCAGGCCCGTCACGAGAAGGAGCGCAACGACTCAATAAAGAGAGCGCGCAAGGAGATGAAGCTGAACCTCACGAAGCACCAGCTGGACTCGCTCCGCATGCGCAGCGACTCGCTCTTCATGCTCGACCTCTACCACCGCAGCACGCTGCGCGGCATGGACACCGCCTACAACCGCCTGATATTCGCCGAGCGCGACTCGATACGCCGTGAGGCGAAGAAGGCAGGACTCAGCATGGGCTTGCTGGACAAGTGGTCGAGGTATTTCTCAACCATCTACGGCCATAGCCGCAACGCACTGGGCAAGGATCTCCGCGACATCGTGATCCAGATGGACACCGTGCGCCGCGACTCGAAGGCGGGCAAGCTCTCGCTGAAGAAGATGGACGAGAAGGAGCGCGCCATCTACGGCCGCAAGGTGATGGTGGAGCTCCGCAACAAGAAGGCCGAGCGACTCAACGAGAACTCGGTACGCGCGATAGAGACGTACGTGCGCTTGCGCGAGGACATCTCGGAGCGCAACAAGATCGCCACATACTTCGACTCACTCAACCTGGTGCAGAACCGCAAGCCGGGCGAGCAGATATGGAAGAAGCTGCAGAAGCGCTCGGAGGACCGCGAGAAGCGCATCTGGAAGGACATCGAGCACAACATGCGCACATACAACCTCGCCGACTACGACCCGGACAAGAACATGTACGGAGGCGTCGACCTCAAGCAGTTGTTCGCACTAGACTCTTGCTTCGCCCATGAGAGCGACCGCATGAGCGCGAAGAACACATGGCGCCGCTTCTCGATACGCACGAACGCCGTCTACTGGCTGCTCGGCATGGCGAACCTCGGCATCGAGTTCGACCTCTCGGCAAAACCGACGACAAGCTGGTCGTTGCTGTTGCACGGCGCATACAAGCCCAACATGAACTCTTACGCCAACAAGCTGACGCGCATCAACTTCGCCATCTCGAAGCTGGATGTCGAGATCCGCAAGTACTGGCGCGTGGGCGGCATGCAGACGGTGGACCGTCCCTGGGATCCGCGCGACTACTCAGCCGACAGCGGTCGCCCCGACACGCTCCGTCCGCGTCCCGCCGAGCTCTACGGCTTCTACAACGGACTGCACCGCGACACGACGATGAACTCGGAATACCGCTCGAACAAACTGCCGCGCGACACCGACTCGGTGGTCATCTGGACCTCTAACTGGCTCAAGCGCACATGGCAGCCATTCCGCTACAACAAGCTGTCGGGACGCTTCCAGAACAAGCCGAAGGTAAGACGTGTTTACTATCTGGGCGCCATGGTCGGCTACGACCGCTACCACTACGTGCTCAATTCTTCGGGCAAGCAGGGCAAGGAGGCTTACATCTGCGCCACGGGCGGTATCGTGTTCCAGGACCTCGCCAAGTTCAAGAACGGCACCTCGCTCGACCTCGACATCGGTCTGGCTCTGGGCATGCAGGGAACGACCTTCCAGGAGTTTGACTGCGACGTGGACGCCGGCCGCTACAGATACACCTCTCACAAGACATGGTATGTGACCCCCTACCCCGTAATCAAGGACATCCACGTATCGCTCGTGTACAGCCTGCGCCCGATGCGCAACAAGGTGCACAACCTCTTCCAGACGGAGAAGTTCCGCAAGAAGCTGCTCGAGATCGAGGCCGCCAACGCCATCGAGAAGGACAAGAAGGAGGTGGCGTTCGTCAACCGCCAGCACCTGCGCAACCGCGCCCGCTGGGATGTCAAGCGCGAGCACAACGAGTACCTCAAGCGCAAGGAGGACAGGGCTAACAAGAAGAAGCACGAGCAGGAGCTCAACGAGCAGCGCAAGCGCAACGGCGGTCTCACCGACGAGGAACTGGCCAAGAAGGAGTACGAGGAGAAGGTGGCCCGCGGCGAGATTGTGCCTGAGACCAAGAAGGAGAGCGAATGGGATCTGCGCGAGAACGTACAGCCCGAGAAGGAACAGTACGGTACCATCGAGTACTTCGACCCCAACACCGACCTTTAATTTCCAACAAAACAACAGTCGAAATGAACAAGATAACATCCATAATATCGGTCATCGGCATCGCAGCCGCCACACTGACGTCATGTCAGCCGTGGGAGGGTCTGGCATCGTCCGGCACGGACTTCACCGGCAACCTGAAGTGCTCGTGGGACTGGCCTGAGGAGGAGTCGGTGCCCGGCGCCGCCTCAAAAGACAACGTGGTGACGGTCCTCGCGGCACGCTCCCACAACCTTCTCCACTACTACGGAGAGGTGAAGCGCACGCGCAAGGGATCGGAGCTCACGGTCACCCATCAGGAGTTCCCCGTCACCAAGGAGGATTGGAAGAAGGAAGTGACCGATGCGAGCAACAGGTTCAGCGAGGGCGAGTACGACCTCTTCACGTTCAACTCGAACGGCGCAAAGGAATTCACCGTCGACTACACCCCGTTCACGTCCGCCAACACGGCGTTCTTCGACAACCTGAGGATGGCGATGAACAGCTACACCGCCGCCGAGTGCCAGACGCACACGGCAATGGCAGACTACCTGGATGTCATCAACAAGGCGCACAACGGAGGCCTGTCTTACATGGTTCCGTTCAGCAACGACATCTGGTATTCGACGACCAAGCGCGTGAAGATCGAGACGAACAAGAGGACATCGGCGAAGTTCACCGAGTTCAAGAAGGTGACACAGGGCATGAACCTCACGGTGATCGTCAACGAGTCACAGAGCAACATGGTGATTAACAAGGTGCGCGGCATCATCACCAACGGACTGACCACGATGAACATCAAGTCGTTCGTCGTTGAGCCCTCCGCCACCGCCGCCCACCTGTTCACAGCCACCACCGATGACAAGTACGGCAAGACAGACAGCATCCACGTGAACATCCAGCTGCCCGTGTTCGGCCTGACCCACGCAATTGACGGCACATGGACCGGCAGCGAGCTCAAACTCTACTTCGAGGTGAACTACCGCAATGCGGCCGGCACGGTCGAGAAGAAAGAGATTTGCGCCGAGTACCCGCTCCACAAGGTCCTCGAGAAGTCAAACTCGGTGACTGTCAAGGACGACGGCACGTACAAGCAGAGGCTCAAGTCGTACACGCGCAAGGTGCCCGGCACACTGACCATCAGCCCCGAGGGCATCGTGGAGACCGGAATAAGAGGTTCCGAGGACTGGAGGGAGCTGTACTAAAAACCAATGACACAATAACAGACAAAACTCAATATCCGTTATGATATTCCGCTTGACATCAAAGGTAGCGTTTCTCGTCGTGCTGGTTGCATTGACGGCATGCCATAATTCTTTCCACACGGCCTATTACGACGATGGTAGGTCTATCGTCGACCCCTACAAGGACAAGAACACGAAGGAGAACGTCAACAAACTGTCGAATGTCCGGACCACAGTCGTCGGCTTGGACAAGGGATGGGATAAAGGTGACTACAGCCTCTGCGGCAAGAGGTTCAACATGTGGGGACTGCGCCTTGCCAACTACGAGAACGACGCCACTCCCAACTGGGCTTCGGACGCAGACCGCATGCCCGAGTGCTTCAACGCGGAGTTCCGCTTCGACGCCGAAGGAACGGTGAAGTTCACCGACGGCAAGAAGCACCGCTACAACAATGCCCAGCCGCTGTGGCGCTACGGCTTCTACATCTCATACCCCTGCGCGGGAGCCACTGGCGAACCGTTCGTGGAGGATGGCGTGCTGAAGCAGAACATCACGGTGGACGGTTTGACGGACTGCGCCGTCGGTGTGTCCTACCTGACCGAGAAATTTGTCCAGCAGACGATAAACGGCTTGAGCAAGGAGTCTGTATATGAAGCGGGCAACAAGCTGTTCAATATGTATCGCGAAGGAGTCCTGTACACGAACATGAGCGCTCTGCGCGGAATCCAGCCCGAGATATACATGAAGCACCTGTTCGCCAGGATGAGCGTCAACGTGCGCGGTGTAGCCTCGCAGAAGCAGCCCAAGGACCCCCTCTACCGCAACGTGGTAATCACGGACATCCAGATCTCAACTCCCTCGGGCGGCAAGCTGACCATCGCCAACCCGAATTGGGTGAACAGTGAGGCGTTCATGGCAGATGTCAACGGCGGCAAGGTATTCGTTCCGACAAACACTGCGCTGAAGGCCGTCAAGCAGATCCGCCAGACGGGACTGACCACGGCGCAGGCAAAGGACAGGAACTTCTACGTCGAGCAACTTAAGGACTATGGCTACGACACCTCAGCGTCAACAGACTGGTGGCAGGTGAACAGCAAGACATACACCCAGGTGGCCAAGGACATCGTGCTCCCCTTGAGCGCCACATACGAGGTGCGCGTCAACTACTACTACGTGAACCGCGTGGTGGACAAGAACCACCAGCTGACCGACGAGCTTGTTCCGGGCGAGGAGATCTTCGCCATGACGGGCAGCGGCTCGGCGGCGGCCATATACACGGTGAGCGGCAGTGCGGTCACCGCCGGCGGCAGCCACGAGATTGACATCGACGTGGCGGCATACGAGGACATGAAAATAACCATCAAGTGAACATTACCCCTATAGAATAACCCAACGGGACAAATGATGAAACGTTTAATTCTCATAGCTCTGATCATCGCATCAGCAACCACGGCACGCGCGCAGATACTCGCTGTCAAGACAAATGCGCTCGCAGACGTGGTGATGGCTCCGAACGTAGGCTTCGAACTTGCCGTCGGCAACTCGATGTCGGTCAACCTCAACGCATACTTCGGATGGAAGATGCTCTACGGCGACAACCGAATGCAGGCATTCAACCCTGAGTTCCGCTACTACCCCATCAGCAAGGTGATGGACAAGCTGTTCGTGGGCATATCGTCATACTACGCTCACTATGACCTCAACTTCAACAGGGAGAACTTCATGGGCGACGCCGCCGGCGGCGGCATCACGTTCGGATGGGTGCTCCCGCTGACCCGCTTCCACTGGAACATCGAGTTCGAGGCGGGTGTGGGCATATTCTACTACGAGCACAAGCGCACGTACCACGGGGACTACGAAGACCCCAACAACCGCAGGTTCAACGAGCACGGCGTGAAGTTCCAGCCGTTCAAGCTGGGTGTCAACTTCTGCTACATCTTCCGCTACAAGAACGAGGTGGACTCGAAGGTGAAGCGCGTCAAGAAGGTCAAGGAGGCGGAGAAGGAAGCCAATCCGCTGATCGAGACCCCGGCAGAGACCCCGGCGGCGGACACGGCGACCGACCAGCAGCCCGCAATCTAAACATCACTCATTCACGAAACAGAAAACAGTATCCTTATGCGACGCATACTACTCATGACAGCTCTGCTCCTGACCGCCCTCGGCGGCATGGCCCAGAACAAGACGCGCGACATCACCGTCTTGCGCGTGGATCCTAAGGACATTGCCAAGTATTACTTCAGGTACAAGGGCCAGCAGCGCGTGGACACACTGCGCAACCACGGCAAGACCGACCTCTTCACGGGTGGCTGGGTCTATTCGTTCGCCAACAAGAAGGACCGCGACGACTTCACGGCCAAGTACGTGGACTACGCATATGGTACCCTGCTGAAGAACGACGACGAGATTGACCCCTCGACATACATCTCGCGCGGTGAGATCGACGTGTACGGCCTTGCACAGGTGAAGGCTCCCGACCAGGCAGTGTTCCTCGTGCTCGCCAAGGACGACATCAAGTGCCTCGACGCACAGATCGACGAGGGAGCGAGCGGCAGTGGCATCGGCACCGACTCCGAGCTGACCATTTTCATGGCGTACGAGAACAACGAGATGGAGACGGTCTACAAGGACGAGAAGATGAAGATCATCATAGAGCAGCCGTCATGGGGCGACGAGTACTACAAGTACTGGAACTACAAGCATGTGGTCGACTCGATGGAGGCGGACGCCGGCGAGCGCATAGCCCTCTTCCCCCTCTGCTACGAGTATGAGTCGAACTCTCTCTTCAAGGCCATCCCGCCAGTCATTCTTGAGGGCGAGGACTTCCACCAGAGCCAGATCAAGCGCATGGGCTACGACTACCGCAAATACGACCCGCTGGCCAAGTACGGCATTCAGGACCATTTCATGAAGACCGGCAAGAGCGACACCATCCGCATGAGCGACGTAATCGGCCGCAAGCGCAAGGGCAAGCACTACACCATCAACCTCCGCATCATGCGCCTCGGCTTCGACAACATCATGGAGGAGAAGGAGGTAGAGGTGGACGACGGCCGCGAGAAACTGCCTCTGCGCTTCATCCAGTTCCAGGTGGATAAGAGCGAGATCGACTACCTGCGCTACGAGAAACTGGGAAAGAAGGAGCGCGGCAGCGACTTCAAGGAGACAAACCTCTTCTTCAAGGTGGGCAAGGCCTATCTTGAGCCTGACGACTACGAGGGACTGAAGGGTCTTGACGAGGCGCGCAAGTTCGCCAGCGAGATCTACCAGGCCGAGGATATCTACAACATCACATTCACGATCGAGGGTTACGCATCGCCAGAGGGCAACTACCAGAGCAACGCCGACCTGGCTAAGCGTCGCGCCGACTACCTGCGCGGTGAGATCATGCGCATGAACCCAGGCCATGGCAACGACTTCCGCATCGCAACGCCCAAGGTGCAGCCCTGGTCGGTGGTGGCTGACACCCTCGAGCGCCGCGGATATCTCGACGAGGCCGCCGCCGTGCGCAACATCTGCAACTCGACGAGCGACATGAACGCCCAGTACTCGCGCATCCGCGTCCTCCCCTACTACGACTTCATCAACAACCAGATACTGCCTCTCCTGCGTATCGACCGCATCACGGCAAGCTTCGAGATTAACCGCGTGCTCCCCGCCGAGGAGGTTGTCGCCAACTACCTGGCTGACAAGAGCAAGTACCTCTCGGGCAGTGCCAAGGGTGCCTACGAGTACTACCACCTGATGAAGCACTTCAAGGACGACTACACGGAGCTCGAACCGATTGCCCGCGTGGCGTACAACAAGTTCAAGGACGACTTCAAGACGGACTCCACCAACCGTCCGTGGTCGCTGGCGGCCTACCACCTCGCCCGCTGCATGATACATCGCCACAAGTACGACGACAACATCCTCAAGCCCTACATCAAGTACGGCCTGGTGATGAACTTCCCCGCCGCATGGGACCCGAAAGTGATCCACCCGACGAAATACGCCGGCAGCAAGTTCAACGGTAGCAACCCCTACAACGACGAGGCCATCGTGCTTCTCCAGATCGAGATGCTCTGCAGCTCGGGTTCGTACCGCGCAGCCAAGGAGCTCTACATCAACGTGCCGGGCTTCAAGCAGAAGCATGTCACACTGGGCTACTTCCTCGACGTGTTCGAGAAGCCGCAGCGCATCCTCGAGGCTCCGCTCCGCAACGCCATCGCAAACACATCGACCTGGAACAAGGTGGTGGCTAACGCCGCTCTCTGCGGCGAGCAGAGCGTTCCCGAGCGCTCGTTCAACGTGCGTCAGGCGGCTGGCCTGCTGAAGAAGGACACGGAAACGTTCCGCTTCGACGACGCCCGCGTCCACTACCTGGCGGCTCGCCTCCTCTTTGACAGCTACACCGACCAGGACCAGCAGCTGACACGTCTGCCGGGCGCCAACACTGACGAGAAGTTCACCAAGTACTTCAACGCAAAGGAGCTCAAGAAGAAGGGCACCATCTGCAACGAGCTCACCAAGGCGTTCATCATCGACGAGTCGTTCCTGACCGAGGAGCTCCGCTGGGACAAGTACATGCCCAAGGGCCTCTACATAGCCGCCAAGAAGTTCTGGGACAAGATCGAGGACAAGTCAGCACTCGAACTCGACGATGCGAACTTCTACAAGCGCATACAACAGAAGAAAGCAAAGGAAGCAAAAATAACAGAATAATCCTGAACAATGGCAATCAGAACCATTCTTATATGCACGCTCATGGCGATGACGCCATGCGTAGCATCGCACGCCAACGCAACGCCTGCCCTGACAACAGCCGACGAGGCAACGCTGGTCTGCGCCGCCGACACCCTCGACAATGCCGTGGCACGCAAGCGCAGACGCATGACCGAAGCCTTCGGCAAGGTCGCCACGGACACCGTGGCGGAAGGGGGCATCGACTACAACCCCTTCAGCAAGGAGTACATGTCCAAGCGCCATAATCCATATACCTACTCGATGGACGAGAACATGCGCAAGAAGCTGGACGAGGTGGGTGGCGACACGTTCCTCATCGAGAAGGAACCGTGGTACCAGCGCTTCACCGTGGGTGGCTTCATTGGCTTCAACATGTTCGCCCAGCAGCACTCGTACACCATCAAGCCCTCGGTTGTGCTCGGCGGTTTGATCGGCTACAACTTCAACCAGCTGCACATGGTTCGCTTCACCGCCAACTTCTCGCAGTTCAAGTCGAGCAGCTGGGACAGGTCGCTGTGGAATGTCCGCTTCGGTCTCGACTACATGTTCAACCTCTCGAACTACATGTATGGTGTCAACGCCAAGCGCCTGTTCAACTTCAGCCCCGTGTTCGGCTTCGGTCTGGATTATTCGCGCGCCAGTGGCAACCAGAAGACCCTGACCAAGGATGTGCGCATCGGTCTCAACATCGACCGTCCGCTCTCGGGCAACTCACACATCTTCATCGAGCCGTACGTGATTTGCGCCAACGACAAGATCGACCTGCTGCGCGACCATAGCAACCCCCGCAAGTACAACGTCCTCTGGGGAGTGCTGGCAGGCTTGCGCATGGACATGCGTCCCGACGACCAGAAGCAGAAGAACTGGTACTGCCCCGACTTCAACCCGAGTTTCTTCCTCGAGTTCACGGTCGGCCCTCATTTCTACGGACAACAATATAAAGGCGGCAGTGCCATTCTCAACACCATGGGCAGCAACTACCAGTTGATGCTGGGCCGCTGGTTCGATCCCTACTTCGGCGTGCGCTTCGGCATGGCATCGGGCGACTTCCTTTGGGAGAAGACTGAGAATCCCGCCATTGAGATTGGCGGTACGACCATTAGGGGTCCGCAGACCGTCTACCGTCGCGGTGGCATGATTGCGGGACGCGGCGAACTGATGTTCCGACCGCTCAACCTCTTCAACCGTTGGCGTGAGACGAGCCACAAGTTTGAGCTCGACCTCTCGGTGGGCTTCGAACTCGGCGGATATGTCAAGACGAAAGTGTTCGGCTATGGCAACCTCCGCACGTTCTACTACGGATTCACGGGAGCCATCGACCTCCTCTACAAGATTGCGCCCAACACATGGCTGATGCTCCAGCCCCGCGCCGTGGCTGCCTACTACTCGGTGCCAAGGACCGACCATGGCAATGAGGGCAACTACCGCGACGAGCTCTACAGCCTCAATTTCGGCATCCGCATCCAGCGTCCCACGAAGGAGGAGCGCTACGTGATGTTCGAGAACGATTTCAGGCCTCATTACGAACTCGCCTTCTATGGCGGAACAGAGAAGCGCATCGACAAAATCCACTATGCGACCAAGGAGAGAATGAACTGGATGGGCGGTCTCAGCCTTGCCTACAACTTCACTCCGCTCCACTCCGTCATGTTCGAAGGTGACTACATGCGCATCAATGTCCAGGGCGAGCAGCGTTACGAGGTCAAGTCAGGCACGAAGATGATTCGCTATTCGGGCATGGCAACGCGCTCGTTCAACATCCTTGACTTCGCTCTCGCCTACCGTATCAATCTCGCCAACCTGATCACGGGCAACGACTACGACCGCCGCCGCTTCAACTTCTACGGCTACTTCGGTCCCGGTCTGGCCTTCCACCTGAATACGGGCTACAAGCTCAACGAGGGTACGCTCGCAGGCGGACAGGGTGAGCCTAACTTCGTCGGAAAGAACCTCTCAGGCACCACCTCGTTCAACATCCAGGGCGGTCTCATCGCCACATACAGCCTGTCGGACCACGTGGATGTCATGATTAAGCCGGAGGCCGTCTATATGTGCAACGAATACTGCAGCCCCAGCGCTCAGTTCCTGATGAAGATAAATGCGGGTCTGAACTTCCACTTCTAAACGAGGACCTCACGCAGAGGCACCATCACAAACTCACGCTCTCGCATCAACGGATGCGGGAGCGTGAGTCTTTGTATACGACCGCCGACGATGGCTTCCTCGTCCATCTCGATATCGCCCATCATCAGCAAGTCGATGTCTATCGTGCGGTCATGGTAAACGCCGCCCACGCTCTTCTGCGTGCGCCCCAGCTCGCGTTCTATTCCCTGCGTGATAGACAAGACCTCCCAGGGCGACAACGATGTCTCCACGCGCACAGCGGCGTTCAGAAAGGGATATTCGGACACGAACCCCCACGGCTCCGTCTCCCAATATCCCGAAACAGCCCCCACCTCCCCCACTCGCTCGCCAATCATCCTGACCGCCTCGTCCAACAACGCACGGCGGTCACCCATATTCGAGCCCAGGGAGAGATAGAGAGTCACTTGTAGTATATGGTTTTATATAATGCAAATTTACGCAATTTTATGGTATAGTACGACAAAACAAACTGAAAAATCTTGAATTCACACTATTGTGAATGACATTTATCTTTTGAATGACTATTTACGGCCCTATCAAAACTATAAATATAGCCCTTTGATAATCAATGTATAGTGAGATATTTTTAAAGTTTTAAAAGTTTTTAGCCGTGGTCAAGCATAACTTTCAGCCCTTTAAATAAAGCTTACGCTTGCAATAGAGCATTCTCATTCATATATGTATGGTTTGATAAGTTCTGCCCATTCCCTGTAATGCGATTGTTCCAAATGTAACCCGTCTTGCGCATAGCCATCGGCAAGATGGCCGTTTGCGTAGAACAGATGGTGTACGTCTATGTATGTGCAACCTTTCGATTTGCAAATAGTCCTGATTGCGTTGTTCCTGCTTATAATCAAATCATTGCTACCACATTTCTTCTCTTTGCCAACTGAGATCGGCAAGATACTTTGCACATAAATGTGGTCGTATGGCACAACTGTGGACACACTGTCAACCAACGCAGCGTAAGAAACTAAGAATTCATCATCCGAATAGTCTTTCAATCCGTTGATTCCAGCCATCAGAAAGACTTTGTCAGGGTGAGCGGTTCGCAAGAGCCCCATCCTGTTTCTAAGCCCGTCGATGTCTTCACTCCCATAGCCAAGATTAACTATGATTTTGTCGGTGAAATACTCGTGGAAGTTGGAATTGCGAGTAATGCTGTTGCCATAAAAGGCAATGTCAGCATGTAAATTCAGTTTGTCCAAACAATTTATCCATGCTCTGACAGCACGAGGCTCCTCCTTGACAAGTGACCAAGGGGACTTGAGCCCAAAATATACAAGCAAACTTTCACCAAAGGGTGTGTTGCAAAACGATACAACTAAGAGAAAAAGAAGAATGGTATTTGCTAAAATACTTATTTTCAGTATTTTACCCCCCCCCACAAATATTTGTGGTTTTGAATATACGCTTCATTTTAACACAATTAAAAATTAGACCTTGAAGACTCCCTCTCTCCTGGCAGGGAGAGAGGGAGCAAATGGATTTAGTCGGGCAGGATGAGCATGGCGTCGCCGTAGGTGCCGAAGCGGTAGCCTTGCTTGACGGCTTCCTTGTAGGCCTTCATCACCTCGTCGTAACCGCCGAAGGCGCAGGTGAGCATGAGCAGGGTGCTCTGCGAGGGGTAGAAGTTGACGACCATGGAGTCGGCGCACTTGAAGTCGTAGGGGGGGAAGATGAACTTGTTGGTCCAGCCCTCGAACTCCTTCAGATGACCGTCGGCGCTCATCGCCGCCTCGAGGGTGCGCTGGACACTCACTCCGACGGCGCAGATGTGGTGCTTGCCGTCCTTGGCGGCGTTGACGACGCGGCAGGCATCGGCACCCACGTTGATCTCCTCGCTGTCAATCTTGTGCTTCGAGAGGTCCTCGACATCGATCTCGCGGAAGTTGCCCAGTCCGCAGTGCATGGTGACGAAGGCGAACTCGATGCCTTTGATCTCCATGCGCTTCATCAGCTCGCGCGAGAAGTGCATGCCGCTGCAAGGCACTGTCACGGCACCTTCCTTGCGGGCATAGATGGTCTGGAAACGCTCCAGGTCCTCGGGTTCGCTGGGACGGCCCACCATGTCGGGCAGGGGTGCCTCGCCGAGCGAGTAGAGCTGGTGCTTGAACTCCTCGTGCTTGCCGTCGTAGAGGAAGCGGAGCGTGCGCCCGCGGCTCGTCGTGTTGTCGATGACCTCGGCCACCATGGCGTCGTCAGGACCGAAATAGAGCTTGTTGCCGATGCGTATCTTGCGCGCCGGGTCGACAAGCACGTCCCAGAGGCGCAGGTCGGGATTGAGCTCGCGCAGGAGGAACACCTCGATCTTGGCCCCCGTCTTCTCCTTGTTGCCGTAGAGGCGGGCGGGGAACACCTGCGTGTCGTTGTAGACGAACACGTCCTTGTCGTCGAAATACTCCAGGATGCTCTTGAACTGCTCGCGGTGCTCGATCTTGCCGCTCTTGGCGTGGAGGACGAGCAGGCGCGACTCGTCGCGATTGTGCGACGGATACTTGGCGAACTGCTCCTCCGGAATCCTAATCTTGAATTGTGACAGTTTCATTATATCTGATTTTTAGTTTTTTATTCTCTACACTCTAAACTCTATTCTCTAAAAGAAACTCTTCGAGTTTCAAGCACTCCTCCACCCTGAAGTCGCCGACGCGTGTGCGGCGGAGGGCGGTCAGGTGGGCACCGCTGTCGAGAGCCTCGCCGATGTCGCGGGCGAGGGCGCGGATATATGTCCCCTTGCTGCACACGACGCGTATGGTGATGTCGGGCAGGCGGCAGTCAAGCAGTTCTATCACGTCGATGACGAGAGTCTTGGGCTTCAGCTCCACCTCCTTCCCCTTGCGGGCGAGGTCGTAGGCTCGGCTGCCGTTCACCTTGCAGGCACTGAACGCCGGCGGGATCTGTTCGATGGTGCCCGTGAACCGCTCGCGAAGCACCTCCTCCACCCTCTCGCGCGTGATGTGCTCCCACGGGAACGTGCGGTCGATGGGTTTCTCGAGGTCGTAGCTGGGTGTCGTGGCACCGAGACGCAGCGTAGCCACATACTCCTTCGTGTGCGCCTGCAGCTCGTCGATGCGCTTCGTGGCGCGTCCCGTGCAGACCACGAGGACTCCCGTAGCGAGAGGGTCGAGTGTGCCTGCATGGCCCACCTTGAGCTTCTTCACCCCGAGCTGTTGGCAGAGCAACCAGCGCACCTTGCCCACGAGGGCGAACGATGTCCACCCAAGCGGTTTGTCGAAACAGAGTATGGCGCCCTCCTGATAGTCCATCACAGGCTGAACACGATTGTCAGCACGCCCGCCAGCGCGCAGTAGGCGGCGAACCATATCATCTTGCCCCTCTTCACGAGGTCAATCATCACCTTGCAGGCGAAGCACCCGCTCACGAAGGCGGCAACGAAGCCTGCGGCGAGGGCGGTCGTTGAGACACTGCCGAAGACCGCCTCGCCCTTAACCACCTTGAGCACGTCGAGGAGTGCCTCTCCGAGGATGGGCGGAATGACCATCAGGAACGAGAACTGCGCCAGTCGCTCCTTGGAGACGCCGAGGATGAGCCCCGTGCCTATCGTCGAGCCCGAGCGGCTGAGTCCTGGCAGCACGGCGATGGCCTGCGCCAGACCGATTATGAAGGCGTCGCGGAAGGTTATCTCCTGACGCTCGCGGGGTTTCGAGTAGTAACTGAAGCTGAGCAGGGCGGCGGTGACGAGCAGGCAGATGCCCACCACGAGCAGTCCGCTGCCGAACACGTCCTCGACAACATCCTTGAAGCATACGCCCACGATGCCCACGGGGATCATGCTGAGCAGGATGCACAGCACGTATTTCATCTCGGCGCTCATCCGTCCGTCGCGCACGACGAACATGCCTTTCATGATCAGCCATATCTCGCGCCAGAGGATGACGATGGTGCTCAGCACCGTAGCCACATGCACGGCGACGGTGAACATGAGGTTCTCCTCGCCGTCCTGCAGCCCGAAGAGGTGCGAGGCGATGGCGAGATGACCGCTGCTCGACACGGGCAGATACTCTGTCAGGCCCTGGACGAGTCCCAACAGCAATGCTTCCAACTCACTCATCACTCCGCCTTTTTGGTCCTGATCATTATGCCCGCGCCCATCACGAGGAAGCCCAGCACACAGACGATGGGGGCCACCTTGATGCGCATATCACTGAAAATCTCGGGGTTGAACTGGTTCTCGTCGCTTCCGCTGCCTGCCATGAGGTAGTAGCCGAGGAGCATCACGAGCGCTCCGGCAACCAGCACGATGTAGTTGATCTTTTTCATTTACTATTTGACAATTTACGATTTACTATTTATTTACTATTTGGTTTTATTTACGATTTTTTCGCTGCCGACTATTCATGGGTGGGTTTTAACGCAGATGAACGCAGATGCTCTTGTTGCTTTGGTACTTGTTTTTAATTGACGCAGATATTTTTTGATTTTATTTTTTAACGCAGA
>JABUTZ010000016.1:20674-26870 GCA_021443415.1 Bacteroidaceae bacterium
TACACCACGTCGGTCACGATGTCGAGCGCCTCCAGCTGCTTGCTGACACTGAGCAGCGAGTCGCTGTTGGCGTACTCCGCCTTGAGGTTGAGCTCGATGCTCGCATTGAAGGGGTTGACACCGAGAAACTCGCTCGGGTCGGTGCCCATGGCGGCGGACTGCTCCTCCAACGCCTGCTCGCGGGTGATGAGCTTGCTCTCGCTCACGTACGGACGCGTCTTCAGGTTCTCGGCGAACTTGGCCATCTCGCTGTCCTTGGCGTCGTCGGAGAGGAGGAGCGTGACCACGAGGTTCTCGCGCATGTGGCGGCTCAGCTCGTGCATCACCTGTCCGAAGAACACGGCGCAGCCGAGCAGCACGAGCACCAGCGTCACACTGATGCACGAGGTCACCGTCTGCATTCCTCCGAAGAAGTTTCTCTTTGCCATATATCGTCTTTGTTTTCAGTCTTCCAATTCGCCCAAGAGCGTGGCGCTCGTGCTTCCGGTCACACGCACGCGCACCGTCTCGCCGATGTGCGCCGCCCCTCGTCCGAACACCACGACGCGGTTCTGCTCCGTACGTCCGAACAGCTGGTCGCGGCTGCGCTTGCTCACGCCCTCGACGAGCACCTCGTATGTGCGGCCCACGCAACGCGCGTTCGCCTCCGCCGAGAGGGTGTTCTGCAGGGCTATCATCTCGTTGAGGCGGCGTATCTTCGTCTCCTCGTCGACATCGTCGGCGAGGTGGCGGCTGGCGTAGGTGCCGGGGCGCTCGCTGTACTTGAACATGAACGCCGAGTCGTAGCCCACCTCGCGCATCAGGCTGAGCGACAGCCGGTGGTCCTCCTCCGTCTCGCTGTGGTAGCCCACGAAGATGTCGGTCGAGAGTCCACAGTCGGGCACGATGCGGCGTATCGCCTCCACGCGCCCGAGGTACCACTCTCGGGTGTATTTGCGGTTCATCAGCCCGAGTATGCGGTCCGACCCGCTCTGCACGGGCAGGTGGATGTGACGGCATACGTTCGGCTCCTCGGCGATCACATGGAGCGTCTCATCGCTCATGTCCTTGGGATGGCTCGTGGTGAAGCGCACGCGCATGTCGGGGGCCGCCTGAGCCACCTTGCGCAGCAATGCGGGGAAGGTGATGTCGTCCCTGCGGTACGAGTTGACGTTCTGTCCAAGCAGTGTCACCTCCTTGTATCCACGCTCGCGGAGGTCGGCGACCTCGCGCAGTATGCTATCCACGTCGCGGCTACGCTCGCGTCCGCGAGTGTAGGGCACGATGCAGTAGTGGCAGAAGTTGTTGCAGCCGCGCATGATGGTCACGAAGCCCGAGATGCGGTTGCCGTGGACGCGCTGGGGGACGATGTCGCGGTAGGTCTCCGTGGTCGAGAGTGCCAGGTTCATCGCCTTCTCTCCCGCCTCCACCTGTCCGAAGAGGTCGGGCAGCGAGAGGTAGGCGTCGGGACCCGCCACGAGGTCGGCGTGGTGGTTGGCAAGGAGGTCCTGCCCCACGCGCTCCGCCATGCAGCCTATCACGCCTATTATCAGCCGTCCGCCGCGCTTGCGCTTCTCGCTCGCGAGGAAGTCGAGGCGGCCGAGGATCTTCTGCTCGGCGTTGTCGCGCACCGAACAGGTGTTGAGCAGCACGGCGTCGGCACCGTCGAGCGTCTCCGCCGGCTCATATCCAGCCATGCGCATCACACTCGCCACCACCTCGCTGTCCGCCACATTCATCTGGCAACCGTATGTCTCTATGTACAGACGCTTCGTTCCCTCAGTGCCCATTTTTCGCCAAGTTACAATTTTTCTGCAAAATTACTTTTTTTTTGCGACCCGCCCAAAAAAAAAGGCAAAACTCTTTGTCGGTTTCCAAAAAAGCCTTAACTTTGCGCTGTGTGAGTGATCACACATTTGATTTTTTCATAGTTAAGGTTTAGTTTAGTGCTGGCGGATGTCGTGAGACATCTGCCAGTATTAGTTTATACCAACCGCAAAAGAAAAATTTTTCAGCGCCCCGCCCTCATGGCCATGCACTCCATCTCCACGAGCCAGCCCGAGCGGCACACGCGTGCGTAGGTAAGGATGCGCGGGATATGTGCGAAATGCTTCTGCAGGTATAGCTCGACGATGCGGCGGTCGCTGATGTCGCGCAGGTAGACAATGATGACCTGCACGTCGCCCCAGCCGCACCCGGCCTCGCCGAGCAGCACCTCGACGTTCTCGGTCATGCGCTTCACCTGGCGGCGTATGTCGTAGGGGTACTGCACGTTGCCCCGGTTGTCGATGCTCGCCGTGCCGCTGATCAGCACCTGGCGGCGGTCGGCGAAGTCGATGTATGCTCCGCGCTCGAACGACACGCCGTACTCGGTCGTGCGGTTAAGATGCGTGGGGGCGTAGAGATAGCCTATGTTCTCCTTGCCCACGCCGTCCACGGCGTAGGTGTCCATGAGCACGGTCACGCGCGGGTCGGCGCAGCGGCCGCCGATGCCCGTGCTGGCGATGAAATGGGTGTCGGGGGTCAGTCCGTGGCGCGCGAAAACCTCGTTGCGCGCCTTGACCAGCCCCATGTAGTTGCAATCGACGTTCTGCACGAAAAACCATGTGCGGGCGCAGTTCGCCTCCAGCGTGAGCCCCTCGGCAAGGAGCTGGCCGGCATAGTCCTCGATCAGGCGCTCCGACTGCTCGTGGCTGTCAGCTCCCTCGCGGTGCTCGCCCGCGCTGAAGAGGTGGCGGCAGTCGCCCTGGCGCACCTCGCAGAGTCCGCTCGCGAGCCGTCGGCACTCGACGTCCCTCATCAGCCACAGCCACACAGCCACCTTGGTGCCGTCGAGCGGCGGTTGCTCCACCACCCCGGTCGCGACGTCGCCCCCGCGCCATTCCTCGACGACATGGTGGTTCTGGTTGGCGGAGTCGCTCACGAAGACACGGCGCAGGACAGGCTTCCAACCCTCCATCTCGCCCATCAGACGTTCCGTGGCGCCGCGCAGGGCCGCCATCTGCTCCTCGCAGCTCAGCTCGGCGTCGGTGACGTGCAGCATCACGTGCGCGTCCGTCCCGCAGAGGCTCACCTCCGCCCTCGCCTTGTCGTATGTTTTCGCTGTGTATTCCATCTCATGCTCCTTGCAGACTGCAAAGTTACAAAAGAATTGCGACATCTGCGCCCTATTTCGTACATTTATGACTGCACACGCACGTAATTTCCGCTCTTTTTGCGTCAAAGGCGCAAATTATTCTGTCTGCCGCTTTGGCGGATTGCGACGAAAAGCGTAAATTTGCGGGTACATGAAAAGCAAACATCTTATGGAAAGGAAAAATCTTCTTCGACTGGTCACCGCCGTGGCGCTGGCCATGGGCACGACGACGGGCGCCATGGCACAGAAAGGCAATCCGCCCACGATGGGCTGGAGTTCGTGGAACACGTTCGCGCTCAACATCAACGAGCAGCTGATTCGCAGCCAGGCGGAGGCGATGGTCTCGACGGGGCTGGCGGACGCGGGCTACCGATACGTCAACATCGACGACGGATACTGGGACGGACGCGGCGAGGACGGCCATCTGCGCCTGAACACCAAGCTGTTCCCGAGTGGCATGCGCGCACTGACGGACTATATCCATAGCCTCGGGCTCAAGGCGGGCATCTACAGCGACGCGGGCGACAACACCTGCGGGTCGGCGGGCGGCAGCCAGGCATGGGGACGCGGTGTCGGTCTCGCCGGCCACGAGGAGCAGGACTGCCGCCTCTACTTCGACGACTGGAACTTCGACTTCATCAAGGTGGACTTCTGCGGTGGCATGGGCATGCGCCTCGACGAGCGCGAGCAATACACGAAGGTGGCGAACGCGATAAAGGGTTGCCGCAAGCAGGGCGTGGCGTTCAACATCTGCCGCTGGGCGTACCCGGGCACGTGGGTCGGCGAGGTGGCTGACTCGTGGCGCACGACGGGCGACATCTACTGCGACTGGCGCTCGGTGCGCAGCATCATTCGCGAAAACCTTTACATACAAGCATATACGGGCGGCGGCCACTACAACGATGCCGACATGCTCGAGATTGGGCGCACGCTCAGTCCCGACGAGGAAATCACGCACATGGTCTATTGGTGCATCACGTCCTCGCCCCTGCTCATCGGTTGCGACCTGACGAAAATACCGCAGCGCTCGCTCGACCTGCTCAAGAACCGCGACCTGCTTGCGATGAACCAGGACGGTCTCGGACTGGGTGCCCCCGTCGTGCAACGCGAAGGCGAGGTCTATGTCGTGGCGAAGGACATGAAGCAGCGCATGGGGCCATTGCGCGCCGTGGCGGTGATGAACCTCAGCGACGAGGAGCGTACCGTCGGTGTCAGTGTCGAGGCGATGGGCTTCGAAGGCAAGGTGTCCGTCTATGACTGCCTGACACACACGCAGTTGCCGAAAGCGGAGGGCACCATCGAGGTGACCATTCCCGCCCATGGGTCGCAGGCTTATTTCGTATCGGGACTGCGCAGCGAACGGTGTCTCTACCAGGCGGAGGAGGCTTATCTCAACGCCTACCAGGAGCTGGGACGCCCCAACACCGCCGCATGGTATGCCGCAGAGGCGGCGGACCAGGGCGAGTACATAGGCTATCTCGGCCACGGGGAGGACAACTGGCTGGAATGGCGCGATGTCCATAGCCGCAAGGGCGGACGATACACCCTGCGCATTCGCTACGCCTCCAAGGAGCCGCGGGCGATGTACGTGTCGGTCAACGGCGAACTGGTGGCCGTGCTCACGACACTGTCATCGGGCGACTGGACCGACCGCTGGGCTACGGTGGATGTGCCAGTAACCTTAAAGAAAGGTTTCAACTCCGTCCGCCTGAGCAATCCATACACCTGGATGCCCAACATCGACTGCATGACCGTCGTCAAGCAATAATCTCCGCCTGACAGAATGAATCTTAGGACTCATAGGAAGCTTAGGATGCCTAAGATGCCTATGAATCCTATGATTCATAAGATAGACTAATTACGCCTCCTCGGCGGGCTCGGCGGGCTCGGCTGTCTCCTCCGTCTCCTCGCTCTTCTCGGGCTCCTCGAAGTCGGTCACGCCGTTCTCCACGAGGATGTTGTACCACGCGATGAGCTTCTTGATGTCGCTGGGATAGATGCGCTCGACATCGGCGTTGGGGAGCACCTCGGTGAGGAAGGCGAAGAGTTCCTCCTTCGAGGCCTTCTTCATCTCGGCAGGCAGCAGGGCGCCGTTCTGGCGCTCGCGGATGGTGAGCAGCACCTTGCGGAGCGGCACCTCCTCGTCTTCGGTATACATGGCTATATCGGTGAGGGCGATGACACGGTCGCTGGCAAATGCCGGAACTCGCTTGTGGTCAGCGTCGAGAGTCTCTACGATCAAGTTGCGGTTGCCGCGGCTCACAAGGCGATAAAGGCCGGGTCTGCCTGCTATGGCAAGAATTTTTTCAATCATATTACAGGTGTTTGTTGATTATTTATTAAATTTGTAGGTACAAAGTTACTCAATAAATTCGTTACACGCAAGAAAAAAGCACAATAATGCTATTATCATGCCATACTGAGGGCCTCGTCGAGGCGGGAACGGACGAGGCGGGACGCGGTTGTCTCGCCGGGCCCGTCTATGCCGCGGCGGTCATCCTGCCTCCCGACTACACGAACTCTCGTCTCAACGACAGCAAGCAACTAACTGAGCGACAGCGCTATGCCCTGCGCGAGGAAATCATCCGCGACGCCGTAGCCTGGGCGGTGGGCGTATGCAGCCCACAGGAAATCGACCGCCTGAACATTCTGCGCGCGAGCATCACCGCCATGCACCGCGCCCTCGACGCTCTCAGCGTCCGTCCACGCCATATCATCGTCGACGGCAACCGCTTCTACGACTACCACGAACCGTCCGACGGACTCATCGTCCCCCACCACACCATCGTCAAGGGTGACGGCAAGTACCTTGCCATCGCCGCCGCGAGCATCCTCGCCAAGACATTCCGCGACGACGAGATGCTCCGCCTCGCCGCCGAATATCCGCAGTATGGCTGGGCGCAAAACAAGGGTTACCCCGCCAAGGCGCACCGCGATGCCATCGCCCGCTACGGCACCACCGAGCATCACCGCCTCTCATTCCGCCTCCTACCCGACGCAGAGCAGCTGGAACTGGAGTTGTAAAAAGAGAAGCCTCCAAGCGGAACGGGTGTTCGCTTGGAGGCTTCGCAAAGGTGGCGG